>NZ_WHPN01000321.1 GCF_009735685.1 Streptomyces lycii
AGCCTTGTCACGGCGCGGGGAAAGCCATTGCCGCACGGTCAGCGGCTGCTGTTAGCCTCAGGGCCGCATTCCAGTCGTTCGGTCACCGGACCGAAAAAACTTCATCCCCGGGGGAACCATGAGCCAGCCCTGGCAGCAGCAGCCGCAGCAGCCCGGCCAGAATCCGTACGCCCAGCAGCCGCAGCAGCCGGGACAGAACCCCTACGGCCAGCAGCCCCAGCAGCCCGGTGGTTACGGCTACCCGCCCCAGCAGCCCCAGCCGGGCGGCCGGCCCGGCGGCTTCCCCGGTGACCAGGGCGGCTTCCCGCCCCCGCCGCCGCCCGCGGGACGCCAGGGCAACGCCGGCCTGGCGATCGGCGCCGGCATCGTCGCGATGCTCGTCGGCGCGGTGGTCTACGGCTTCATCCTCAAGGAGGCCGAGGTCCAGATCGGCTATCTGGCGGCCGGTACCGGCGCGCTGATCGGCCTCGCCCTCGGCAAGCTCGGCGGGCGCAACACGGTCCTGCCGTTCCTGGGCATCGCGCTGGGCCTGCTGAGCGTCTACCTCGGCCAGGTCTTCGGCCTCGCCATGGCGTTCAGCGACATCCCCGGCGCCCCCGGCTTCTTCGACGTCCTCATCGACCACTTCGGTGACATCAACGAGGCACTGAAGAGCGAGCTGGAGGCCATCGACTACCTCTTCTACGCCCTGGGCGGCGCCGCGGCGTTCAGCATCGCCAAGAAGACCGGCAGCTGACGGCGGCCGTCCCGGGACCCGCGGGCCCCGGGACGGCACCGGCCGCACGGCCCGCACCACACNCATCGTGGTCCGGGCCGCCGTGTGCGTGAGGGGTCCGCGTGGCTAGCTGTGGCGGGACGGGGCGACCGTCACCTCGACCCGCTGGAACTCCTTGAGGTCGGAGTAGCCCGTCGTCGCCATCGCCCGGCGCAGCGCGCCGAAGAAGTTCATCGACCCGTCCGGGATGTGCGAGGGGCCGAGCAGGATCTCCTCCGTGGTGCCGACCGCGCCGAGGTTCATCCGCTTGCCGCGCGGCACCTCGTCGTGCACGGCCTCCATGCCCCAGTGGTGGCCGCGGCCCGGGGCGTCCGTCGCGCGCGCCAGCGGCGAGCCCATCATCACGGCGTCCGCACCGCAGGCCACCGCCTTCGGCAGGTCACCGCTCCAGCCCACGCCGCCGTCGGCGATGACATGGACGTACCGGCCGCCGGACTCGTCGAGGTAGTCCCGGCGGGCGGCGGCCACATCGGCGACGGCGGTCGCCATCGGCACCTGGATGCCGAGCGTGTTGCGGGTGGTGTGCGCGGCGCCGCCGCCGAAGCCGACGAGCACACCGGCCGCGCCGGTGCGCATCAGGTGCAGCGCGGCGGTGTAGGTGGCGCAGCCGCCGACGATCACCGGCACGTCCAGCTCGTAGATGAACTGCTTGAGGTTCAGCGGCTCGGCCGCACCGGACACGTGCTCGGCGGAGACCGTCGTGCCGCGGATGACGAAGATGTCGACCCCGGCGTCCACCACGGCCTTGGAGAACTGGGCGGTGCGCTGCGGGGAGAGCGCGGCGGCGGTGATGACACCGGAGTCGCGCACCTCCTTGATGCGCTGCCCGATCAGGTCCTCCTGGATCGGGGCGGCGTAGATCTCCTGCATGCGCCGGGTCGCGGTGCGCTCGTCCAGCTCGGCGATCTCGGCGAGCAGCGGCTCCGGGTCCTCGTAGCGGGTCCAGAGCCCCTCCAGGTTGAGCACGCCGAGGCCGCCCAACTCACCGATGCGGATCGCCGTGCGCGGCGAGACGACGGAGTCCATCGGGGCGGCCAGGAACGGCAGCTCGAAGCGGTAGGCGTCGATCTGCCAGGCGATCGAGACCTCCTTCGGGTCCCGGGTACGGCGGCTCGGCACCACGGCGATGTCGTCGAACGCGTACGCCTTGCGGCCGCGCTTGCCACGCCCGATCTCGATCTCAGTCACGAATTGGCCTTTCCTGAAGCAGTCTGCCGTCCCAGTATCCCCGAGCGCGCGGCGGCCGGCCGAGGCGGTCTCCGGACGTTCGCGGAACGGCTAGCGCCGGTTGTAGTTCGGGGCCTCGGTGACCATCTGGACGTCGTGCGGGTGGCTCTCCTTGAGGCCCGCGGCGGTGATCCGGACGAACCGGCCCTTCTCCTTCAGCTCGGGGATGTCCGCCGAGCCGACATAGCCCATGGAGGCGCGCAGACCGCCGATGAGCTGGTGCGCGACGGAGCCGAGCGGCCCGCGGTAGGGCACCTGGCCCTCGATGCCCTCGGGGACGAGCTTGTCCTCGGAGAGCACGTTGTCCTGGAAGTAGCGGTCCTTGGAGTAGGAACGGCCCTGGCCGCGCGACTGCATCGCGCCGAGCGAGCCCATCCCGCGGTACGACTTGAACTGCTTGCCGTTGATGAAGACCATCTCACCCGGCGACTCCTCGCAGCCCGCGAGCAGGCTGCCCAGCATCACGGTGTCCGCGCCGGCGGCGATTGCCTTCGCGATGTCGCCGCTGTGCTGGAGGCCGCCGTCGCCGATGAGCGGCACCCCGGCGGCGTGGCAGGCGCGGGCGGCCTCGTGGATCGCGGTGACCTGCGGTACGCCGATGCCCGCGATGACGCGGGTGGTGCAGATGGAGCCGGGGCCCACGCCGACCTTCACACCGTCCACGCCGGCGTCGATGAGCGCCTGCGCGCCGTCCCGGGTGGCGACGTTGCCGCCGACCACGTCCACGTCGATGTTGGACTTGATCTTGGCGATCATGTCGAGGATGCCGCGGCTGTGGCCGTGCGCGCTGTCCACGACCAGGAAATCGGTGCCGGCCTCCACCAGGGCCTGCGCCCGGGCGTACGCCTCGTCGCCCACGCCCACCGCGGCGCCGACGAGCAGCCGGCCCTCGGCGTCCTTCGCGGCGTTCGGGTACTGCTCGGCCTTGACGAAGTCCTTGACCGTGATCAGGCCCTTGAGGACGCCGGCGTCGTCGACCAGCGGCAGCTTCTCGATCTTGTGCCGGCGGAGCAGCTCCATGGCGTCCTGGCCGGAGATCCCGACCTTGCCGGTGACCAGCGGCATCGGGGTCATGACCTCGCGGACCTGGCGGCTGCGGTCCATCTCGAAGGCCATGTCGCGGTTGGTGACGATGCCGAGCAGCTTGCCCGCGGCGTCGGTGACGGGCACGCCGCTGATCCGGAACTTCGAGCAGAGGGCGTCGGCGTCGTGCAGGGTGGCGTCGGGCCGGACGGTGATCGGGTCGGTCACCATGCCGGACTCGGAACGTTTCACCAGATCGACCTGGTTGGCCTGGTCCTCGATGGAGAGATTGCGGTGCAGCACGCCGACGCCGCCCTGCCGGGCCATGGCGATGGCCATCCGGGCCTCGGTGACCTTGTCCATGGCCGCCGATACGAGCGGGATGTTGACGCGGACGTTCCGGGAGACCCGGGACCCGGTGTCGACCGCGTTCGGGACGACCTCGGACGCACCCGGCAGCAGGAGCACATCGTCGTATGTCAGCCCGAGCATTGCGAATTTTTCGGGCATTCCGTCGACGTTGTCAGTCATGACACCTTCCCCAGTGCTCTTGCCCAGCGCGGATTTCCCATGCTAACGGGATTCGGAGGTGCGCCATTCCGGTGCGTGCGCTCCCACGGGGAGGTACGGGTCACCCTGCCCGGCCGTGCGCTCGCGGGGGCGGCCGTTCCGCCCTCCGGGCTGCCGCTGTTCCCGGCCGGGGCCGCCGGTTGTTCGTCGACCGGGCCGACCGGTGCTCGTCCGGCTGCCACTGTTCCCGGCCGGGGGCTGCCGGGGCCGGACACCGGGGCCGGACACCGGGGCCGTGCGGCTCCGGGATTGCCGGTCCGGGGCTGCCGGGGTCGAGGCCGGGGCTGCCGGGGTCGAGGCCGGGGCGGCCGGGACCGTGCGCCGGCCGGGCCGTCACTGCTCGGCGAGCGCCCGGAGCCGGCTCAGCGCGCGGTGCTGGGCGACCCGGACCGCGCCGGGCGACATCCCGAGCAGATGCCCGGTCTCCTCGGCGGTCAGCCCGACGGCGACCCGCAGCAGCACCAGCTCGCGCTGGTTCTGCGGAAGATTGGCGAGCAACTTCTTGGCCCAGGCGGCGTCGCTGTTCAGCAGGGCCCGCTCCTCCGGCCCCAGCGAGTCGTCCGGCTGCTCCGGCATCTCGTCGGAGGGCACCGCGGTGCTGCCGGGGCCGCGCATCGCGGCGCGCTGCAGATCGGCGACCTTGTGCGCGGCGATGGCGAAGACGAACGCCTCGAAGGGTCTGCCGGTGTCGCGGTAGCGCGGCAGCGCGCAGAGCACCGCGAGGCAGACCTCCTGCGCCAGGTCGTCGACGAAGTGCCGGGCGTCACCGGGCAGCCGGGAGAGGCGGGTGCGGCAGTAGCGCAGGGCGAGCGGGTGCACGAAGGCCAGCAGGTCGTCGGTGGCCCGCTCGTCGCCGTCCGCCGCGCGCCGGACGAGGGAGCCGATCTCCCCCAGGTCGCCTCCGGTCATGACAGACCCCGGCTTCTCGTCGTTGCGCATCGGTCCATGGTGCCTTGGCCCCGGACCTTCCGCGGCACCGCGTCCGTAGTTGTGCATCGAAGCGTTATGAGCGGGCGCGCCGGTTGCCATGTCCTGCGCCCTCCCCCCGACCGAGCCGTCCCCGAGGAACTCCATACCCCCAAGGATGCGCCAGGTCGCGCGAAACGGGGACGTGACCCCGGTCGCGTCCGCAAGTGGTGCGCCCTCGCCCGCCGTCGGCGGGCGAGGACCACAGGGCGCGCACCGTCAGCGGACCAGGCCCCAGCGGAAGCCGAGGGCGACGGCGTGGGCGCGGTCCGAGGCGCCGAGCTTCTTGAACAGACGGCGGGCGTGCGTCTTGACCGTGTCCTCCGAAAGAAACAGCTCACGGCCGATCTCGGCGTTCGACCGGCCGTGGCTCATGCCTTCCAGGACCTGGATCTCGCGGGCCGTGAGGGTCGGGGCCGCGCCCATCTCGGCGGACCGCAGCCGCCGCGGGGCCAGCCGCCAGGTCGGGTCCGCGAGCGCCTGTGTCACGGTGGCCCTCAGCTCGGCGCGCGAGGCGTCCTTGTGCAGATAACCGCGGGCGCCCGCGGCGACGGCCAGCGCGACCCCGTCGAGGTCCTCCGCGACCGTGAGCATGATGATCCGGGCGCCGGGGTCGGCCGAGAGCAGTCTGCGCACGGTCTCGACGCCGCCCAGCCCGGGCATGCGTACGTCCATCAGAATCAGGTCCGAGCGGTCGGCGCCCCAGCGGCGGAGCACCTCCTCGCCGTTGGCAGCCGTCGTCACGCGCTCGACGCCGGGCACGGTCGCGACCGCGCGGCGCAGCGCCTCTCGGGCAAGCGGGGAATCGTCGCAGACGAGGACGGATGTCATGACTCTTGCCCTCCGCCGCTCTCACAGCTGCTGCGCGTCACCTTGAGCCTCCAGGCTGGTACGGATTCGTCACCTGGGCGGTCGGCCGCACCTCGGACATGAGTCCGGGCGCTTGTCCGGTCAACCGCCTCCGCCCCTTCAACGACGGTCACCCGAAAGAGTTACGGGCACACTCTCCGTCTCTGACCAGGGCCTCCGACCGAACCATGCCCTATTTGGAGCCTTTTCTGCGGCATTGACGGTGATGGTAGCTAGATTCGCAATGAGTCATATTTTCAGGTGGTTACACATCAGATGTACGGTCGTGGGCACTGTAGCCGTACCGCACACCCCGAGGAGATGAGCCATGGCAGATTTCTCCCGCCTTCCCGGGCCCAACGCCGACCTGTGGGACTGGCAGCTGCTGGCTGCCTGCCGCGGGGTCGACAGCTCACTCTTCTTCCACCCGGAAGGGGAGCGCGGCGCGGCCCGCAGCGCACGCGAGACCTCGGCGAAGGAGGTCTGCATGCGCTGCCCCGTGCGCGCCCAGTGCGCGGCACACGCCCTCGCGGTACGGGAGCCGTACGGCGTCTGGGGCGGCCTGACCGAGGACGAACGCGAGGAACTGATGGGAAGGGCCCGGAACCGGCTCGTCACCACCAGCGGCCCGCCCAGCTGACCACCGAAACCGCGGCACGGGGGAGAAGAAACGTTTCAGCAGATCAGTCGGGACGCCCTCGCCCGGCAGGTCACGCAACGGGGCTCTACAGCACGTAACGGCAGGTCACCGCGCGGCACGGCACCACTGCGCGGCAGCCCGCGGCACGGCACCACGACACGGCACGTGAACGCCGGGACACGGCACGGATGACGGCACGGCACCCGGCCGGACCTCCGCGGCCCCGGGCGTCTCGTCAGCCCGCCGCTTCCCGGCCCGCCGCCGCTTCCCGGCCCGCCGCCGATTCCGCGCCCGCCGACGCTTCCCTTGCCGCCGCCGATTCCAGCCGGTCGAGCATCGCCGCCACCGCGGGCACCCGCTCCAGGTCCGGCAGTGTGAGCGCGACGACCTCCCGCCGCACCGCGGGCTCCACCGGCAGCGTCACCACACCCCGCGGGCGTACGGAGGCCAGCGCCAGCTCCGGCAGCACCGCCACTCCGAGCCCGGCACCGACCAGCCCGACGACGGCCGGGTAGTCGTCCGTCGCGAAGTCGATCCGCGGCGTGAAGCCCGTGCCCTCGCAGACCTCGACCAGATGACTGCGGCACCGCGGACAGCCCGCGATCCAGGTCTCCTCCGCCAGCTCGGCGAGCCCGACCCGGCCCGCCCCGGCACACCGGTGGCCGTCCGGGAGCACGGCCACCAGCCGGTCGGTCAGCAGCGGCCGCGCCACCAGGCCCTCCCAGCCCGCGTCCCGCGTACCGCCGCCGGCCCCGGCGCCCGGTCCCGGCCCCTCGCCCGCTCCGCGCCCGGCCGCAGCGGCGGCGGCGGAGGAGGCCCCTCCGCCGCGCCCGGCGCGGTCCCCGGACGGCGCCGCCGCCTGCGGATAACGGAAGGCCAGCGCGATGTCGCAATCACCCGACCGGAGCATGTCCACCGACCGCGGGGGCTCCGCCTCCACCAGTGAGACCTCGATGCCGGGATGCCCGGCGCGCAGCGCCGCGAGCGCACCTGGAACCAGCGCCGAGCTGCCGCTGGGGAACGACACCAGCCGGACCCGGCCCGCCCGCAGCCCCGCGATCGCCGCGACCTCCTCCTCGGCGGCCGCCAGTCCCGCCAGCACCCCGGCCGCGTGCCGCAGCAGCGCCTCGCCGGCCTGGGTCAGCCGGGTGTCCCGGCCGCTGCGGAGGAGCAGTGGGGTGCCCGCGGACTGCTCCAGGGCGCGCATCTGCTGGCTGACCGCGGGCTGGGTGCAGCCCAGCTCGCGGGCGGCGGCGGAGAAGGAGCCGCAGGCGGCGACGGCGCGGAGCACTCTCAGATGACGGGCCTCGATCACCTCTCAACCATAAGTCGAGCTTTGACACCAGCCATAATTCCCTCGCATGCGCCGCAGGCAGCCGGTTAGCGTTCCCGGCATGCGTCTTCTCTCCGTCAACGTGGGCCGTCCCCACCGCTCCGACCACACCGACCAGGCGCAGGGGGTGACCGGAATCCGCAAGCAGCCCGTCGAGGGCCCGGTCGCCGTCGCCGCGCCGGGCCCGAAGGGCACCGGCGGCAGCGGTCTCGCCGGGGACTCGGTGTGCGACCTGCGGCACCACGGCGGCAACGACCAGGCCGTCTACGCCTTCGCCCGCGAGGACCTCGACGGCTGGGAGGCCGAGCTGGGCCGCCCGCTGCCGAACGGCTCGTTCGGCGAGAACCTCACCACCACCGGCGTCGACGTGAACGGCGCGCTGATCGGCGAGCGCTGGCGGGTCGGCCCGGATCTGCTGCTGGAGGTGTGCGCGGCCCGCATCCCGTGTCTGACCTTCCAGGGCGAACTCGGCGAGATGGGTGTCCTGCCGGCGAAGGGCGGGCGGCCGGGGGCGGGCTGGGTGAAGCGGTTCACCCGCGCCGCGGCCCCCGGGGCGTATCTGCGGGTCGTCGAGCCCGGTTCGATCCGGGTGGGCGACCCGGTCCGCGTCGAGCACCGGCCGGAGCACGAGGTGACCGTGTCGTTCCTCTTCCGCGCCGAGACCCTCGAACGCGAACTGCTGCCGCGGATCCTCGCCGCGGGCGACGCCCTGCACCCGGAGGCCCTCGCGGAGGCACGCAGGTACGCGGGCGAGCACGCGTCCTGAACGACGACGCGTCCCGAACCCGTCCCGAACCGAAGCGGCGGCGGCGCCGTCCCGGCCCGCCGCCGCGCCGCTCCCCCGCCTCCGCCTCCCGCGAACCCGCCCGCACCACCGTTCCGCGGCCTCCGCCCGCGCCCCGTCCCGGCGCGCACCGCTTCTCCCCCGCCCTCCGCCCGGTCCCGGCGCGCACCGCCTGTCCCCGGCCTCCGCCCCCGCCCGTCCCCGGTGCGGCCGTGCGCCTGCGGTGGTACCCCGAGTCCCGGATCCGGGACGGTCCGGGGTCCGGTGGGGGCTCGCCCCGATGGCCGGGCGGAGCCGGATCGCGAGCATGTTGGCATGTCCTTGCGAAGAACCCTCCGCCGTGTGCTGCTCGTCCTCGGCTCGGCCGCCCTGGCTCTCGTCCTGGTGTTCGCCGGCGCCGTCACCTGGCTGTGGACCACCGCGGACGTTCACACGGCCGGCCGGGTGGACTTCGACGAGAAGCTCGCCGTCCCGCCGCTCGCCGAGTCGCGCGTTGACGATCGGGGGCGGCGGGTGTTCGACCTGTCCATGCGCACGGGCAGCAAGGAGTTCCGCCCCGGCCGCTCGACGCCGACCTGGGGCTTCAACGGTGACCACCTCGGGCCGACGCTGCGCGCGAAGCGCGGCGAGCGGGTCCTCGTCAACGTACGCAACGAGCTGCCGGAGGCGTCCACCGTCCACTGGCACGGCATGCGGCTGCCCGCCCGGATGGACGGCGGCCCGCACCAGATGGTGCCGCCGCGCGGCCGGTGGTCGCCGGCCTGGGAGGTCGACCAGCCCGCAGCGACGCTCTGGTACCACCCGCATCCGCACGGCGCGACCGCGAAACACGTGCGGCGCGGACTGGCCGGGATGTTCATCCTGGACGACGAACGCTCGGCGGACCTGAAGCTGCCCGACGACTACGGCGTGGACGACATCCCCGTGATCGTGCAGGACGTCCGCTTCGACGGGGACCGGTTCGACGACGGTCAGCCGCTGATGTCCAACTCCGGGTCCCTCGGCGACCGGACCATGGTCAACGGCACTCTCGCGCCGTACCACGAGGTCCGGGACGAGGCCGTACGGCTGCGGCTGGTCAACGCCTCCAGCGCCCGCGTCTACTCCTTCGGCTTCGCGGACGGCCGGGACTTCTCCCTCGTCGGCACGGACGGCGGGCTGCTGGAGAGGCCCGTCGGGCTGAGCCGGCTGGAGATGTCACCGGGCGAGCGGGCGGAGATCGTGCTGCGGATGCGGCCGGGCGGACGGACGGTGCTGCGCAGCTTCCCGCACGACGGCGGCGACGCCTGGCAGGACCGGTTCAACGGCAACGACGACTCCTTCGACGTGCTCCAGTTGCGCGCGGCCGGGACGCTCCGGGACTCCCCCGCGCTGCCCGGCGAGCTGGTCCGGCCCGGTCTCCCGGACGGCGGTGACGCCGTGCGGACACGGGACTTCGGGCTGCGGACGTCCGGGATCAACGGCCGCGAGATGGCGATGGACCGGATCGACTTCGCCGTCACCCGCGGCACCACGGAGATCTGGAAGGTCACCAACGAGGACGGTGTCCCGCACAACTTCCACGTGCACGACGTGCGGTTCCGGGTGCTCTCGGTGGACGGCCGCGAGCCGCCGCCGGAGCTGCGCGGCCCGAAGGACACCGTGCACATGCCGGGCGGGAGGTCGGTGCGGCTGGCGGTGGCCTTCGACGGACCGGCCGATCCGGACACTCCGTACATGTACCACTGCCATCTGCTGCGCCACGAGGACCGGGGAATGATGGGGCAGTTCGTGGTGGTGGAGAAGGGCGGGCGGCCGGGCACGGTCGACGCCCCGGACCCGCACGGCGGCCACTGAGCGGGGCGGATACCGTGCCCTCATGACGACTGCGTTGATTACCGGGGCGACGGCAGGCATCGGTGCCGCGTTCGCCCGGCGGCTGGCCGCCGACGGGCACAGCCTCGTGCTGGTCGCCCGGGACGGGAAGCGGCTCCGCGAGCAGGCCGGCGAGCTGCACGACCGGCACGGTGTCGAGGTGGGCGTGCTGCCCGCGGACCTCGCGTCGGACGGGGGGATCGACGCGGTCGGCGCCCGGCTGAACGACCACGCCCACCCCGTGGACCTGCTGGTCAACAACGCGGGCTTCGGGCACAAGGGCGCCTTCCTCGACGTCCCGGTCGCCGACGAGCTGACCATGCTCAAGGTGCATGTCGAGGCGGTGCTGCGGCTGACGACCGAGGCGGTGTCCGGGATGCGGGACCGGGGGCGCGGCGGCGTGATCAACCTGGCGTCGGTGGCGGCGTTCGTGCCGCGCGGGACGTACGGCGCGAGCAAGGCGTGGGTGGTCCAGTTCACCCAGGGCGCGGCCCGGGACGTGGCGGGCTCGGGGGTCCGGCTGATGGCGCTGTGCCCGGGATTCGTCCGTACGGAGTTCCACCAGCGGGCCGGGATGGGCACGGGGAACATCCCCGGCTGGATGTGGCTGGACGCGGACCGGGTGGTCGAGGCGGGGCTGAAGGACTACGCGCAGGGCAAGACCCTGAGCATCCCGGACCCGCGCTACAAGGTCATCAACGGCCTGGTGAAGCTGGCGCCGCGCGGGCTGCTGGGCGGTGTGACGTCCCGGGCGGGCCGCAAGTACGGGCCGCAGTACCGGGCGAAGTAGCCGGGGCCGGGCAGCCGGGTGCAGCAGGACTGAGCAGCCCGGGGCCGGCAGCCCGGCGGCCGGGCGGGGCAGCGGGCGCCCCCTCCGCGGACGCGCCGAAGCCGGCACCCCCGCGGAGGGGGTGCCGGCTTCGTACGTTCCGGTCAGCGGCGGCTCACTCAGTGCGAGTGGCCGTGACCGCCGGCGGCGGCCGGCTCCTCCTCCTCCGGCTTCTCGACGACCAGGGTCTCGGTCGTGAGCAGCAGGGAGGCGATGGAGGCGGCGTTCTCCAGGGCGGAGCGGGTGACCTTGACCGGGTCGATGACGCCGGCCTTCACCAGGTCGCCGTACTCGCCGGTCGCGGCGTTGTAGCCGTGGCCCTTCTCCAGCTCGGCGACCTTCGAGGTGATGACGTAGCCCTCGAGGCCGGCGTTCTCGGCGATCCAGCGGAGCGGCTCGACGACGGCGCGGCGCACCACGGCGACACCGGTGGCCTCGTCGTCCTGCTTGCCCAGCGAGCCGTCGAGCACCTTCGCGGCGTGGACGAGCGCGGAGCCACCACCGGAGACGATGCCCTCCTCGACCGCGGCGCGGGTCGCGGAGATGGCGTCCTCCAGACGGTGCTTCTTCTCCTTGAGTTCGACCTCGGTCGCGGCACCGACCTTGATCACGCACACGCCGCCGGCCAGCTTCGCGAGGCGCTCCTGGAGCTTCTCGCGGTCCCAGTCGGAGTCCGTGGTCTCGATCTCGCCCTTGATCTGGGCGATCCGGCCCTGCACGTCCTCGGCCTTGCCGGCACCGTCGACGATGGTGGTGTCGTCCTTGGTGACCGTGACGCGGCGGGCGGAGCCCAGCACGTCGAGACCGGCCTGGTCGAGCTTGAGGCCGACCTCCTCGGCGATGACGGTCGCACCGGTGAGGGTGGCCATGTCGCCGAGCATCGCCTTGCGGCGGTCACCGAAGCCGGGCGCCTTGACGGCGACGGCGTTGAAGGTGCCGCGGATCTTGTTGACGACGAGGGTGGAGAGCGCCTCGCCCTCGACATCCTCGGCGACGATCAGCAGCGGCTTGGAGGAGCCGGCCTGGATGACCTTCTCCAGCAGCGGCAGCAGGTCCTGGATGGAGGAGATCTTGCCCTGGTGGATCAGGATGTACGGGTCGTCGAGAACGGCCTCCATACGCTCCTGGTCGGTCACCATGTACGGCGAGAGGTAGCCCTTGTCGAAGGCCATGCCCTCGGTGAAGTCGAGCTCCAGGCCGAAGGTGTTGGACTCCTCGACGGTGATGACACCGTCCTTGCCGACCTTGTCCATCGCCTCGGCGATCAGCTCGCCGACCTGCTTGTCCTGGGCGGACAGCCCGGCGACCGCGGCGATGTCCTCCTTGGAGTCGATCGGGCTGGCGGTGGCGAGCAGGTCGTCGGAGACGGCCTTGACCGCGGCGTCGATGCCCTTCTTCAGGGCGGCCGGGGAGGCGCCGGCGGCGACGTTGCGCAGGCCCTCGCGGACCAGCGCCTGGGCCAGCACGGTCGCGGTGGTGGTGCCGTCACCCGCGATGTCGTTGGTCTTGGTCGCCACCTCCTTGACGAGCTGGGCGCCCAGGTTCTCGTAGGGGTCCTCGACCTCGACCTCGCGGGCGATGGTGACGCCGTCGTTGGTGATGGTCGGGGCGCCGAACTTCTTGTCGATGACCACGTTGCGGCCCTTGGGGCCGATGGTGACCTTGACGGTGTCGGCGAGCTTGTTGACGCCGCGCTCGAGGGCGCGGCGGGCGTCCTCGTCAAACTTCAGGATCTTAGCCATGGTTGCTTCAAGTCCTCTCGACGAACTGCGCCCCGGACGCCCGGTGGTTCATACACGGGGAGGCCGGGGCGCAGATCAAAAACTTCTGAAGTGAATTACTTCTCGACGATCGCGAGCACGTCGCGAGCCGAGAGGACGAGGTACTCCTCGCCGTTGTACTTCACCTCGGTGCCGCCGTACTTGCTGTAGAGCACGACATCGCCGACGGAAACGTCGAGCGGAAGACGGTTGCCGTCCTCGAAGCGGCCCGGGCCAACGGCCAGGACGACGCCCTCCTGGGGCTTCTCCTTGGCAGTGTCCGGAATGACCAGGCCCGAAGCCGTGGTCTGCTCGGCGTCGAGCGGCTGGACCACGATGCGGTCCTCGAGCGGCTTGATGGCAACCTTGGAGCTGGCGGTCGTCACGATCCGACCTCCCCCTTCGGAGATCTCACGGGGTTAACTGTCTGAGGTGGCGACCGGGTAAATCCGTCGTCGCGGGTGCCGGACCTGCCCGTCGCTGTGTTTGGCACTCGTGTATGCCGAGTGCCAACGCCGAGACTATGACGCGGTTAGCACTCGGTCAAGCGGAGTGCCAGCGCGGCGCGGCCCGGAGTCTTTGGAACGGGCGCACCACGGCACGGACGCGGGCGTTCCGCGGCACGGACACGGGCCGCGCGGGCACGGAACGCGGGCACGGAACGCGGGCACGGAACGCGGGCACGGAACGCGGGCACGGAAACGGCCCGGCGCCGGGGTTCTCGGGTCGAGAATCCGGGCGCCGGGCCGTTTCCCTGCCCTCGGGACGGGACGGGACGGGTCGGAGCGAGCGGGACGCGGGCAGGCCGGCCCGTCCGCCCGCGCGCGTCACTGCATCGCCGACATGTCCATGTACACGACCTCCCAGAGGTGGCCGTCCGGGTCCTGGAAGGAACGGCCGTACATCGGGCCCTCCTCCATCGTCTCGTTCGAGGCGGACCCTCCCGCGGCCAGCGCGGCGTCCACCAGCCGGTCGACCTCGGCCCGGCTGCCGACCCCGAGGCAGTTGATCGCCTCGGTGGTGCGCGTGGCGTCGGCGATCTCCTTCTTGGTGAACGTCTTGAAGAACGGCTCGGTCATCACCATCACGTAGATCTCGTCGGAGATGACGATGCTGGCCGCGTTCTCGTCGGAGAACTGGGGGTTCGCGGAATAGCCGAGGGCGCTCCAGAAGTCCTTGCTGCGCTGGAGGTCCTTGACGGGAAGGTTGACGAAGATCTGCGTGGCCATGGCCGTCTCTTCTCTCTCGGGCGCCGCTTCCGGTGCCGGGTGCGCCGTGTGGTCTCTACGGGGGGATGGACCGGGCGGCCCGGCGGAACTCATCGGTGTCCGGGGAAGAACTCGAAAGAATTTTCCCGGGCGGTCCTGCCGTCAGACGTAGTCCTCCAACAGCGCCACCGCGAGCCCCTGTCCGGTGGCGGTCCGCAGGACCCGGCGCACCACGTCGGGCATCGTGCCGTCCCAGTCGCGCGGGCCCCGGAAATGGGTGAGGACGATGTCACCGGGCCGCAGCCGCTTCCCGTCGCGGAACTCCATCCGGCCGGGGAACGCCTCCGCCGCCCACAGCGGTACGACGTCGATGCCGCAGGCGGTCGCGGCACGCAGGGTGTCCCGGTCGTAGGCGCCGTAGGGCGGGCGCAGCAGCCGCGGGCGCTCGCCGATCTCCCGTTCCAGGTGGCGCTGCTGGCCGCAGATCTGCTCGCGCTGGCCCGCGTAGGACAGGGACGTCAGATAGGGGTGGTCGAGCGTGTGGTTCTGCACGCGGGAGCCCTGGGCGCGCAGGGTGCGGAAGTAGTCGTAGCCGTCACGGATCAGATAGTGCGAGAGGAAGGCCGAGACCGGTACGTCCAGTTCGTCCAGCATCCGCAGCAGGCGCGGGTCCTTGTGGTCGCCGTCGTCGATGGTGAGGAAGACGACCGGGTCGTCGGTGGGGACCCGGGCGATCACATGGGGCAGCCCGGTCATGTCCGAGCCGCGGCGGAAGCCGGGCGGGGTGTGCAGCTCCGGTTTGGTCCGGGGCGGCGGGGGCGGGAGGAGCGGGGGCTCGGCGAGTCCCCACTTCTCGGCGGCGGCGCGGCGGCGCTCCCTGTCCGCCGGATCCTCCGGGTCGCCCGGGGCCGCCCGGGTTCCCCGGCCCTTCGGGGTCCCCCGGCCCCCGGCCGTGCCCTTGCCGGGGGCTGCCGCCTCCTTCCGGATGCGTTCGGCGGACTCGGCCAGGGCGAGGGCCGTGCCCGCGAGGGGTGCGACGCCGTCGCCGCGGGCGGGCGGCTCGGCGTCCCCGCCGGAGAGGGCCGAGCGGCCGGGGCCGGAGGCCGGGGCGTCGCTCGCCGGCGCCGAGGAGCCGGGCGCGGAGGCGGGGTGGTCCGTCACGGAGGCCGGGGAGTCGGTCACGGAGGCCGAGGCACGGTCGTCCCGCACGCCGGGCGCGGGGGGCCAGCCGTCCTCGGGCGGCTGGGCACAGGCGCCGGAGACGATCCCGGCCAGCGCGAGGCCGAGGACGACACCGGAGGTGCGCGCCCGGCGCCGCGGCCCTTTGCGGTGCGGGTTGTGCCGGTGCGGCTGCCGGTGCGGCGGCCGGCCGTGCGGTTCCGGGGCGGCGCGCGCCCGGGTGGTCCACCCCCGCCCATTTTTGTCGTCTTTTCGTACAAATCCCATGGGCCGGATGCTGCCAGCGCCCGGGAACCTGTCCGTCCCGACACCCCGGCCACCGGCCGCCACCCACCGCATGGCCCACAATGTCCGGGTGAACGACCCCGCCGACGCCTTCGCCGCACTGCTCACCCCGGAGGGCCGGGGGCTCCTCGACAGCCTCCGCGACCACGACCCGGCGCGGGAGCTGGCCACCGCCACCCGGCTGCGCCGCGAGCACCCGGCGGAGCTGGTGTCGGCGGCGCTCGGCCAGGCACGGCTGCGGCAGCGGGCGGCGGCGAAGTTCGGGCCCGGGGACGCGTACCGGATGTACTTCACCCCGAACGGCGTCGAGCAGGCGACGCGCGCCTCCGTCGCCACGTACCGCGCCGGCCGGTTCGCCGCCCTGGGCGTACGGCACGTCGCCGACCTGTGCTGCGGCATCGGCGGCGACGCGATCGCGCTGGCGCGGGCCGGCATACGGGTGCTGGCGGTCGACCGGGACCCCCTCACCTGCGCGGTGGCCCGGGCCAACGCGGAGGCGCTGGGTCTGGCCGGGCTGATCGAGGTGCGCTGCGCGGACGTGACCGAGGTGGACGTGTCGCCGTACGACGCCGTGTTCGCCGATCCGGCACGGCGGGGCGGCCGGGGACGGGTGTTCGACCCGGAGGCGTACTCGCCGCCGCTGTCCTGGGCGGTGGGGGCGGCGCGCCGGACTCCGTACGCGGCGCTGAAGATCGCGCCGGGGGTGCCGCACGAGGCGGTGCCGGACGACGCCGAGGCGGAGTGGATCTCGGACGGCGGGGACGTGAAGGAGGCAGTGCTGTGGTTCGCCACGGGGCCCGCCGACCCCGCAGGAGCAGGCGGCGGCGCAGGCTCAGGCGTATCCGGGACCGGAGCTGGACCTGGAGTTGGATTCGGATCGGGCGGGCCGGCCGCCGACGGTGCCCGGACCCCCGCCCCGGTTCCGGGCGGCCGCCGCGCCACCCTGCTGCCGTCCGGCGCCTCCCTGGCCGGCACCGGCCTTCCGGACCCTCCGGCGGGCCCGGTGGGCCGCTACCTGTACGAGCCGGACGGCGCGGTCATCCGCGCGCACCTGGTGGCGGACGTGGCGGCGGCGCTGGGCGGGCGGCTGATCGACCCGACAATCGCGTACATCACCGCCGACGAGCCGACCCCGACGCCGTACGCGACCCCGTACGAGATCACCGACGCGCTCCCGTTCAACCTGAAGAAGCTCAAGGCGCTGCTGCGCGAGCGCGAGGTCGGCCATCTGACGGTGAAGAAGCGCGGCTCGGCGATCGAACCGGAGGAACTGCGCCGCAAGGTCAAACCGCGCGGGCCGAACGCGGCGACGGTCTTCCTGACCCGGGTCGCGGGCGCTCCGGCGATGCTGACCGGCCGCCCTGTCCGCGGCTGACCGCGTCCGGACCGGTCGGCTGTCCGCGTCCGGACCGGGGCGGCTGTCCGCGTCCGTGTCCGCGTCCGGACCGCGCGGGCGCACAGCCCTTCTCCCACAGCCCCTCCCCCGGAGAGAACGCCCGCGCCCCCCTCGGACCGACCGGCCACTGTCCGGATATCGCTTGCTGAGCCCCGCTGTTGGGACGATCCGCCCCTCGCTACTGACAAAGCGGCAAGCGCTTACTACATTGACCGCTGCTCCCCCTCCATCACCCCCACAACAGGAGCCGCGAACATGAGAAGCGACACCGCGACACCGTTCAGGAAGCGCAAGCCGGCCTTACTGGCCGCCGGTCTGCTCACGACGGCCGCCATGGTGACGACCCTGTGGTCCCCGGCCGGCGCGTCGGAGACCGGCACCGCCGACGCGCCGCGCGCGGCGCTGGCCTGCGGCGACGGCTCGTACCAGGCGGAGGCCGTGAAGGACGGCAACACCTGGACCGCCCGCAACGGCGGCAGCACCGTCTACACCGGCGGCAGCATGCTCGACGCGATGGGCGCGGCCGTGGGCAGCCTCTCCTCGGGGCGCACGTCGAAGGAGCGCGTCGTCGTCCGCGGCTCCGGCGACATCAGCGCGGGCGCCCGGCTCTCCCTGCCCAGCTACACCACGCTCGACGTGTGCGGCACGATCAACGTCACCGGCTCGGGCTCCGGCGACATGGCGCCGATCTACGCCCGCGGCAAGACGGACATCGAAATCCAGAACCTCAAGGTCACGGGCAGCCCGCTGTACGGCATCTTCGCCCGCAACGTCGACAACCTCACCCTGGGCCAGATCGACATGCGGCTCTCCAGCGGCCTCGGCATCCGTGTCGACAACCACGGCGACCGCAACGACCCGTCGTCGAACATCCGGATGGACAACGTCTACGTCTCGGGCGCCAGCTCGCACGCGGTCGAGACGTACGGCGTCGACCACCTCACCGTCGGCACGGTCACCGCCCGCGACGTCGGCGAGTCCGGGCTGCTGCTCAACGACACCACCAACGCCGAGGTCGGCACGGTCGACGCCGAGAACGCGGGCAGCGGCACCGGTTACGCGGCCTTCCGCATGGCCAACCGCAACGGCCGGATCGGCGACAGCTACGCCACCAACATCCACGTCGGCCAGGTCGTCGCGCGCGGCGGCGGACGCGGGATCTTCTGCGTCTCGGAGAGCGGCGGGGCGGTCATCGACCGGGTGGACATCGCCAACACCGGGAACAACTCGATCCTCATCGAGAACTGCTACAACGTGACGGTCGCCGGGCAGAGCGGCACCGTGTCGGGCGGCGGGGAGATCCGGCTGGCGGCCCGCTCGGAGTTCGCGAACAACCGGGACATCACGATCCAGAACCTCACGGTGACGGGCACGTCGATCCGCGAGAGCCCCTGCGGCGAGAACACGACGTTCCGCAACAACAACGTGTCGGGCGGCAGCCAGGACATCTGCTGACGCCGTTCGCCACACCGCCCCGCTCAGCGGTGTCACCGGCCGCGCCTGCCGCCGGTGACACCGCTCGTTCGCGTCTCAGTCTGCGTAGTCCAACAGCTTGGACGTGTCCAGTTTCATGCCGACCGGCACCGGAAGCTCGACCAGGGCCCCGTACGGACAGGTCGCACGGGAGCGGTACTTCCCCCCGACCGGCTGCGAGTGGACCGTGAGGGAACACTCTTCCCGATCGATGAGCAGGTGGACCGGAATGCCCGCGGCCGCATAACCGTCACGCTTGTCCACCCGGTCCCGCCGGTCCGTGTCGGGGTCGTGCGAGGTGACCTCGACGGTCATCAGCACACCGCTGGGCTCCGCCCATTCCCCCTGCCCCACGAAGTGGTCCTCCGGGACGAGCACACCGTCCGGGCGGGCGCGGCCCTTCCGGTAGCTTTCCGTCCGCAGCCCCTGCTCGGGGTACAGCGCCAACTCCGGACGCTGCTGCATGCACTGCTTCACAAGCCACATGACGATGGCCCCGTGAATGCCGTCCGGCACGGGCTTGACCTCGAGTTTTCCCTTGATGAATTCCAGCCGCACGGTCTCCGGGGCCGTGCGGGCAAGCTGCTCGAACTCTTCGACGAGCATCTGTGGCCGGCCTGAAGTCATAGGGCTCATGGTGTCGCCTCCTGACCCCCATGGTGCCCCGGCCACTGCCCGCGAGTCCTGCACCTGCACAGTCATGCGCGGTTCCCTTCGCTGTGACGGCGGCGCGCAGCACACGCTACCGAGCCATAGCCGTGCGCTATGAACCGAATACGTAAAGTCATACCGCCATACCGTCAGACCGAAGGGCCGCTACTGGTTGCCGCCGGGCCGGCGGGTGCGGCACCGCTCAGCCCCAGCTCGAACCAGAGCCCCTTCGCGTACCAGCCGAGCGGGTCCCCCTCCACCGTCCCCCACGACCGGGCCAACGCCTCGACCGGACCGAGCCCGCGCCCCTGTGTGCAGTCCGGGCCCGGCATGGCGGCGGGCGGGCGCGGCCGGACCGCCGAGCCGTCGTACACACCGCCCCGTACGCACGGCGGGCACAGCAGGACGCGCAGCATCAGGCTGTCGCCGTCCGCGTGCAGACAGCTGTTCCCGACCAGCTCCGACGCGCACAGCACGGCACCGTCGACCAGGTCCCCGTCCTGCCCGGCACAGCGCAGCACCGTGCCGACGAAGTCGCGGCAGATCTTCGGGGCGGTGGCGTTGCGCACGCTGTGCGGGGTGTAGACGCAGGACGTGCCGGCGACCGGAACCAGCCGATCGGGGACGCGCCGCTCCAGCGAGGCTTTGGCGTACGGACTCACGGCCAACTCCGGTGTCTCCGGCCGCGGTCGCGGCGCCGATGCGCCACGCTCTCGGCGCCGATCCCAACACAGAGCCGTATGCAAACATCTACTACCGTTCTCTTGAACTTCCACGACAAATAGACCCGTTCGTGTGAGCGCGACACACTGAGAGCGACATTTCCGGAGAGGACGTCATGCCGCCGAGAAGCACCCCAACGGCCCGCCAGCTGCGGCTCGGTACGGAGCTGCGGAGGATGCGCGAACACGCAGGGCTCAGCATTCAGGAGGCCGCCGACGGCTTGGGCATCAACCGGACGCACATCACCAACCTGGAGCTGGCCCGCTTCGGCATCAGCGAGGAGCGTGTGCGAGCGCTCGCCGCGATCTACGCCTGCCCGGACAGCGCGTACGTCGACGCGCTGGCAGCGATGACCCACGACCGCAAGGGCGGCTGGTGGGACGAGTACCGTGGCCGCATCGCGACCGGTGGTCTGGATCTGGCCGAGCTGGAGCACTACGCCACAGAGCTGCGGGTGGCTGAACTCATCCACGTTCCGGGGCTGTTGCAGACGGAGCAGTACGCCCGTGCCGTGCTCGGCGAGGCGATCCCCGCGTGGTCCCCCGCAGAACTTCGCCGCAGACTCTCCCATCGGCTCAAGCGCCGCGACATCCTGGACCGGGATGAGCCGCCACCGTGCACCTTCATCGTTCACGAAGCCGCGCTGCGCACTCGCTTCGGTGGTCGAGCGGTCATGCTCGCCCAGCTCGAAAGCCTGCTGGAGGCGTCGGAACGCGCGAACATCACTCTGCGCGTCCTGCCGATGGACGCAGGCGGGTTTCCGGTGGCCGGTGTGTCGGTCACTTACGCCGCAGGTCCCGTACCACAACTCGACACCGTCCAGCTGGACACCGCGCACGGTGCAATCTTCCTCGACGCGGAATCGCAGCTGGCGAACCACCGGGGCGTTCTCGACGCGGCCGAGCGCGTGTCCCTGCCGGCCGACGCAACGCGTACGTTCATCTCCCGCATCGCCCAACACATGTGAAGGCAGAGCAATGTCCGACCTCACCTGGCAGAAGTCGTCCTACTCCGGGCAGGGTGACGGCGCTTCCTGCGTCGAACTGGCCTCGACCGGCGACACGATCTCGCTCCGCGAGAGCGACGCCCCCGGCACAGCCCTGACGGCGGCACCGGCCGGACTGCAATCGCTGCTGCTCGCCGTCAAGAACGGCCAGTTCGACGGCCGCCCCGTCGGATAGCCGCGTCCAGCACCGCCGTTACCGGCGGGCGGCGCGGGCGAGCCAGGGGCTCAGCAGGTGAGTGAGGATCAGTTCCCTGTACGTCTCGTCGCCGGGCAGCGGCACGATCAGCCACTCGCCCGGCGGGAAGAACCGGCCCTTCACATGGGCCAGCCCGCCGTAGACGGAGCGGAGGAAGGCGGGCACCGAGTCCCGGGGGACGTCCTCGAACTCCACCCCGTCGACCGTGATCCGCGCGTCGTCGTCGGGGAAGAGCCGTACGGCGACGGCGGGCGAGCCGCCCAGTTCGACGTACGCCTCGTGCGGCAGCGAGCCGTCCGGGTCGAGCACGGTGAAGGCACCGGCCCCGAGGCGGCGCGAGGTCCGGTCGGCGCCGATGTCGTCCTCCACCGTCATCTCGCGCTCGTACTCGTGCGCGATCTCACGGATCGCCACGACGGCGGCCTGGGTGGTCGCCAGATGCGGATGGCCCATGGGGCGATGATGCCCCATCCGGCGAGGCGGCTCAGCCGGTTTCGGGGGCGGCGCCGGGGCCGCCGGTGAAGTGCGGCAGCACCATTCCGACCAGCGCGGTGACATCGGCGTCGACCATCGGCCCGCCGGTCATGCCCATCCGGTGGAGCAACGCGCCGACCACCACGTCGATGAAGAACAGGACCCGCTCCTCCGGTTCGCCCAGCGCCTCCTGGAGCGCGAGCCGGTACGGGTCCTGCAACCGCTCGGCCAGGATCCGACGCAGCGCCGGATCGCTGATGGCGTCGCTGAACACGCCGGCGAAGGCGTCACCCACCCCCGGCTCGCCGATCTTCCCCGCGACCCAGCGGATGGCCGACGCCATGATCTCGGCACGGTCGGCGCCCTCCAGCGGCGCCGGGCCGAACGCGTCCAGGAGGCAGTCCACGATCAGCTCGCCCTTCGAGGGCCAGCGCCGGTAGACCGTCGACTTCGCGACGCCGGCCGCGGCAGCGATGCGCTCGACGGTGGCGCGCGCGTAGCCGAGTTCGTCGACCGTGTTCAGCGTCGCGGCGAACAACACCGCGTTGAGGCCGGCGCGCGGCCGGCCGGGCGGTCTGGCGGGCGGCCCGGCGGATGTGCTCGATGACATCCCCACACGGTACCTGTTTCCGCTACCTTGGGTATCGATACTTGAGGTCGCGAAACTCTCGGGTGAGGAGAAGACCATGAGCGAGGCCACTGCCGCGGCCCGGCCGCCGGAGCCGGACTGGACGTCGATGACGGCCGAGGAACTGTTCGCCTACCGCGACGCCGAGAACCGTTTCCGGGCGTCCGACGCGGCGCGGGCGGTGACCGGCGACCCCGACCCCGGTGCCACCGTCCGGTGGCAGCGGGCGGCGCTGCCCGGCCGCGAACTCCCGGTCCGGGTGTACCGGCCGGCGTCCGGGCCGGGTGACGAGGACGGCGGCGAGAACGCCGGGCGGACCGGTCTGCCGCTCGTGCTCCACATTCACGGGGGCGACTTCGTGGGCACGGCGGTGCAGAGCGACTGGGTCAACAGCCACCTCGCCGCCCGGCTGCCCGCCGTCGTCGTCTCGGTCGAGCACCGTCTCCTCGCACCGGGAACTCCGCTGTCGGACGCCTGTGACGACGGCTGGGACGTGCTCCGGCACGTGCTGCGGCACGCCGGGCGGTGGGGCGTCGACCCGGCGCGGGCCGCCGTCCTCGGCGAGAGCTGCGGCGCGTTGATCGGCGCTCTGGCGGTGATCAGGGGCAGCGAGGCCGGCCTGCCGCTCGCGGCGCAAGTGCTGGTCAACCCTGCCGTCGACGTGACCGGCACGATGCTCGACCACGACTCGGTCGCCCGGTACCCCCACACCCCGACCATCACCGAGCCGCAACTGCACCTGTTCCGGCGGCTCGCGGTCCCGCCGGGGACCGACCCCCGCGGGGTCTCGCCGCTGTACGCCGACCACCTCGGCGGTCTGGCTCCGGCGCTCGTGGTGGTGCCGACCCACGATCCGCTGGCCGATCACGGCCGCCGCTACGCCGAACGGCTGCGAGCCGCCGGGACGCCCGCGCGACTCACCGAATACCCGGGCGCCGGACACGCGTTCCTCAGCATGCCGGGACTGGTGCGGCAGGCCGTGACCGCGCGCACGGAGATCCTCGGGTTCCTGCGGGCGTCCCTGGGCGCATGACGCGGCACCGGCGGGCTCCGGCGGCACCGGAAGGCCGGGCGGCGGCCACGGCCGGGCCCGCCACCCGGCCCGCCCCACCGGCACACACCGGGCCGGGCCCGCCACCCGGCTCATCCCACAGGTGCGCACCCGGCCGGACCCGCCGCCCCGCTCATCCCACAGGCACGGGCCGGGCCCGCCGCTCGCCCCACGGGTCCGCCCGCCGCGCCGCTCTGCCAATGGGTGAGCGCCCGCCCCGCCCGTCCCACGGGCGCGCGCGCCTGCCCGGCTACGGACCGGCGGCCGGGCCCTGCCCCACCGTGACCCCCAGCAGTTCACGGAACGCCTCGGTGCCCTCCGGGGTCACCCGCACCGCGCGGCCGGAGCCGATCCGCCGCACCCAGCCGCGGTCCAGCGCCGTGGCACACAAAGCCGCGCCGAGTGCCCCGGCCAGGTGCGGGCGGCGTTCCGTCCAGTCCAGGCAGTCCCGTACCAGCGGGCGGCGGGCGCCCGCGGGGCGCTCGTAACCCAGGGCGCCGGCCAGCCAGGTCCGGCCGGACGGGGTGACGGACAGTCCGGACCCGGTGGCCACCAGGCCGCGGGCGATCGCCGCGTCGGCCAGCGCCACGCCGAGCCGGCCGGCGAGGTGGTCGTAACAGGTGCGGGCCCGCGCCTCGGCGCCGAGGCGCACCGACGCGCGCAGCCCGTGCGGCCGGGGGCGGTCGTCCGGTGCGTACGCGGCGAGGGCTTCGATCAGGCCGGCCGCCTCCGGGCCCGCCAGCCGCACGTAGCGGTGCCGGCCCTGGCGTTCCTCGGCCAGCAGGCCGCCCTCGATCAGACGGGTGAGCTGCTCGCTGGCGGTGGACGGCCGGACCCCGGCGTGCCGGGCGAGTTCACCGGCGGTCCAGGCGCGGCCGTCGAGCAGGGCCTCGCAGAAGGCGGCACGGGTGCGGTCGGCGAGCAGGCCGGCGGTCTCGGCGAGCGGGGACATGCGGCCATGATGCCCCCGGAACGGTTCGGGCCGCGCCGAACCGTCCCGGCCGTAGGTTCGGGGCATGACGCACACGACGCCCGCCGGCCCCGGCACCCCGTTCGCCCGCCTGCACCACCAGGACACGCCGCTGCTGCTGCCCAACGCCTGGGACCACGCGTCCGCCGCCGCGCTGGCGGCCGAGGGGTTCGCCGCCGTCGGCACCACCAGCCTCGGGGTGGCCGCGGCCGCCGGGCTGCCGGACGGGGCCGCCGCCACCGCCGGCGCGACCCTGGCCCTGGCCCGGCGGCTCGGGGCGGACGCGTTCCTCTTCAGCGTCGACGCCGAGGGCGGATTCAGCGACGACCCGGAGGAAGTGGCGGCACTGGCCCTGCGGCTGCGCGACGCGGGCGCCGCCGGGATCAACCTGGAGGACGGCCGGCCCGACGGCACCCTCGCGCCCGCCGCGCTGCACGCCGCGAAGATCGCCGCCGTGAAGGCGGCCGCCCCGGAGCTGTTCGTGAACGCCCGTACGGACACCCACTGGCTCGGTCTGCGCCGGGACGAGACCACGGAACGCCTCGCCCGCTACGAGGAGGCGGGTGCGGACGGCGTGTTCGTCCCCGGGGCGGCGGACCGGGACCTGATCGCCGCGCTGGCCTCCTCGGCCGCCACGCCGCTGAACATCCTGTACACGCCGGCCGGCCCGGGGCTCGGCGAGCTGGCCGCGCTCGGCGTGCGCCGGGTCAGCCTCGGCTCACTGCTCTACCGCAGGGCCCTGGCCGCGGCCGTCGCGACCGCGGCCGCCGTCCGGGACGGCGGGGCGGCGGACCCGGCGGACCTGGCCGCCCCGTCCTACGCCGAGGTGCAGGCGCTCGCCGGTCCGGAACTACAGCCGTAGTGCGGAGGACGGCCGGGACCCGCCCCGCCCCGGGCCCCGCCGCGGTGCCCGGCTCCGCCCGATACCCGGTGGCCCCGCCCCGGGACCCGCGGCGGTGGCCCCGGCCGCCCGATACCCGGTGGAAGCCGGGGCGTCCGCTCGGCCAGAGTGTTCCCGTGACGACTCCTGCTGACGGCTTCCTCCCGGGGCTCGAAGTGTCCCGGGTGCTCTACGAGGACGCGGTGCGGCCGCTCCTCGACGAGGAGTTCCCCGGGCTGCGGTACTCCGCCGCGCGGACCGGGACCGGGTCCGAGGTGCTCGGCTTCGACACGGCCCGGTCCGCGGACCACGAGTGGGGACCGCGCATGGAGCTGTTCCTGACACCGGAGGACGCCGCCCGGTACGGAGCGGAGCTGCACCGGCTGTTCGCGCACCGGCTGCCGAAGCGGGTGTGCGGCCTGCCGACGAACTTCCGCCGCGTCGACGCCGCCGACCCGGTGGGCGTCATGGAACCGACGGACGGCCCCGTCGAGCACCGGGTCGCCGTGTACGACCTCGCCGGTCTGCTGCGCGAACGGCTCGGCTGCGACGTCACGACCGCCGACCCGGGCCCCCGGGACTGGCTGGCGATGCCGCAGCAGCGGCTCGCGGAGACGACCGGCGGCGTGGTGTTCCACGACGGCCTGGGCACGCTGCGAACCGCGCGGCAGCGGCTCGCCTGGTATCCCGACCAGGTGTGGCGGTATCTGCTGGCCTGCCAGTGGCAGCGGATCTCGCAGGAGGAGGCGTTCCCGGGCCGCTGCGCCGAGGTGGGCGACGAGCTGGGGGCCTCGGTCGTCGCGGGACGCCTGGTGCGCGACCTGATGCGGCTGTGCCTGCTCCTCGGGCGGCGGTACGCGCCGTACGGCAAGTGGCTGGGCAGCGCCTTCGCGCGGCTGCCCGTGGCGGAACAGCTGACTCCGTCGCTGCGCGGCGCGGTGGCGGCGACGGACCACCCGGCGCGCGAACGGCATCTGTGCGAGGCGTACGAGACGGTCGCCGCCCTGCAGAACGAGACCGGGCTCGCCGAGCCGCTGGACCCGGCCCGCCGGCCGTACCACCGGCGGCCGTTCCTGGTGCTGCACGCCGAACGGTTCGCGACCGCCCTGTCCCGCACGGTCACCGATCCCGCGCTGCGCACGCTGCCGCCGGCCGGCGGCGTGGACCAGTGGTCCGACAACACCGACTTCCTCGCGTCGCCCCGGCCGGCGCGCGCGGCGATCGGGGCGCTCGGGGCGCTCGGGGCCCTCGGGTGAACGGCGACGGAGCGGTGACCGGCGGGGCGCCGGTGAGCAGCAAGGAGGCGGCGGCGGTGAGCGGCAAGGGCGGGCGAACGGCGACGGAGAAGCGGCGAACGGCGCAGGGGCGGCGGCAGTGAGCCACGCAGGCGCGGCGAACGGCGACGAGGCAGCGACGAGCCACGAGGGCCCTGCGCGTGGCGACGGAGCGGCGGGGAGCCACGAGGGCCCTGCGAACGGCGGCGTGGCCGCGGTGAACGGACTGCCGTTGTTGTGGCTGTGCGGGCCGTCCGGCGTCGGCAAGTCGACCGTCGGCCGGGAGATCCAGCAGCTGCTCGGCCGGGACGGCTGCCCGGTCGGGTTCGTGGACGCCGACCAGCTGGGGCTGTGCTACCCGGCACCGGACGACGACCCGGAGACCTACCGGGTCAAGGCCCGGAACCTGGCCGCGACCGTGCCGGCCTTCCGCGCGGCGGGCGTCCGGTGCCTCGTTCTCGCCGGCGGCGTGCACACCCTCGCCGCGGTGCGCACGTACACGGATCTGCTTCCGGACGACGTCCCCGTCACGCTGTGCCGGCTGCGCGCGGACCTCGGGGAGCTGCGCGAACGGTTCGTCCGGCGGGGCTGGCTCACCGAGCTGGCGGACCTGATCGTGCGCGAGGCCGACGAGCTGGACCGTACGGGGTTCGCCGACGTGTGCGTCGACAGCAGCGGGTTGTCCGTGCCGGAGACCGCGCGGCTGGTGCTGGAGCGGACCCGCGGGCGGCTCGGCGGCGCGGCCGCGGCTCCCGCCTCCCGCTCCGGCCCGGCATCCGTGGCCACCTCGGTGTCCGACTCCCTGTCCGGCTCGGTGTCCGACTGCCTGGCTACCTCGGTGTCCGACTGCCTGTCCGGCTCGGCGTCCACCTCCGTATCCGGCTCGGCGTCCGGCTCGGCATCCGCTCCTGCGTCCGGCTCGGTGTCCGCTCCCGCCCCGGGCTTCGGCTCCGCCCCGGGCTTCGCCTCCGACCCGGTCCTCGCCTCCGCCACGGTCCCGGACCCCGCCGGGACTGCCGGAGCCGCACCGCTCCCGGGACCCGCGACCGCGGGGGTGCCGCCGACGGTGCCCGTCCTGTGGCTCTGCGGTCCCACCGCCGTCGGGAAGTCCACCGCCGGCTGGGAGGTGTTCGTCCAGATCTGGCGGGACGACGGGATCAAGGCCGCCTACGTCGACCTCCAGCAGATCGGTTTCCGGCTGCCCGCCCCGGCGGACGATCCCGGAAACGACCGGCTCGCGGCCCGCAACCTCGCCGCCATGTGGCCGGTGTTCCGTGCCGCGGGGGCCCGGTGTCTCGTCGTGTCCGGCGGCGCCGCGGACCGGAGCGTCGTACGGGCGTACGAGGAAGCGCTGCCCGGCGCCGCGTTGACGGTGTGCAGGCTGCGGGCCCGGCCCGAGACGCTGACCGAGCGGGTGCTGCTGCGCGGCCGGGGCGCGGGACCGAACATTCCGGGTGACGCGCTGAAGGGCAGACCGGCCGGGGAACTGCGGCGCGTCGCGCGGGAGGCCGTACGGGCGGCGGAGGAGCTGGAGCGGGCCGGGCTCGGCGACCTGTGCGTGGACACGGACGGGCTCTCCGCCGCCGATGTGGCCCGGTCGGTACGCGTCCGGGCGGCAGCGGCCGGTCCCCGGGCCGGGGGCGCCGGGCGGACGGAGGACGGCGGCGGAGAGGGCCGTGCCGACCGGGCGGGGAACGGCGGCGGCACCCGTGGCGCCGGCCGGGCAGGAGACCCCGCGGGGGGAGGCGGCAGCGGCACCCGGGCGCACGACGGCGGGCGGGCGGCGAGCGGCGGCCGGGCAGCGTGGCCCGCCGGGGTCAGTCGGGAAGCACGTCCAGGGACTCGAACCGCCAGCGGTTGACCGGGCGGGCGACCAGCTCCGGGCCCGGTTCCGGGAATTCCGGGAGGTCCGCGTCGTACGGGGCGTCCCACCAGGTGATGACCAGCACGCGGTCCTCCCTGGCTCCGAAGATCTCGCGGCGCAGCGGCGTGCCGTCCAGCCACTGTTCCCGGACCCATTCCAGCAGTTCCGCGTCGCGTCCCTCGACGGCGCGGGCTTCCCACATCAGCGCGACAGTCATGAGTACAGGTTGCCCTTGCTCAGCTCGTGGAAGTGGTCGTGGGCATGCGCGTGTCCGCCGTGCGGGTGCTCCGCGTGGGAGTCGCCCGGTGTGTGGCCGCCGTGGGTGTGGCCGCCGTGGGTGTCGTCGTGGTCCTCGGCGTGGACGTCGTACAGGGCGGGCACGTGCGGCTCGGTGACGGGCAGCGAGGAGTCCGCCGACAGGTCCCAGGCGGAAGCTGACCGACCACGGGCCACCATCTCGGCGCCCAGCGCGGCCACCATCGCGCCGTTGTCCGTGCACAGCTTCGGCCGCGGGACGCGCAGCGTGATGCCGGCGTCCTCGCAGCGGCGTTCGGCCATGGCCCGCAGCCGGGAGTTCGCCGCGACACCGCCGCCGATCATCAGATGGTCGACGCCGTTGTCCTTGCACGCCCGTACGGCCTTGCGGGTGAGGACGTCGGCCACCGCCTCCTGGAACGACGCCGAGACGTCCGCCACCGGCACCTCCTCGCCCGCGTTGCGCTTGGCCTCGATCCAGCGGGCGACGGCCGTCTTGAGGCCGGAGAAGGAGAAGTCGTACGCCGCGTCGCGCGGGCCGGTGAGGCCGCGCGGGAACGCGATCGCGTCCGGGTCGCCGTCCCGCGCGATGCGGTCGATGACGGGGCCGCCGGGGAAGCCCAGGTTGAGCACCCGCGCGACCTTGTCGAACGCCTCGCCGGCCGCGTCGTCGATGGTCGAGCCGAGCGGCCGTACGTCCGAGGTGATGTCCGGGGCGAGAAGCAGCGAGGAGTGGCCGCCGGAGACCAGCAGGGCCATCGTCGGCTCGGGCAGCGCGCCGTGTTCGAGCTGGTCGACGCAGATGTGCGAGGCGAGGTGGTTGACGCCGTACAGCGGCTTGCCGAGCGCGTAGGCGTACGCCTTCGCCGCCGAGACGCCGACGAGCAGCGCGCCCGCGAGGCCCGGCCCGGCGGTGACGGCGACACCGTCGAGGTCGCTCGCCGCGACTCCGGCCTCGTCCAGCGCGCGCCGGATGGTGGGGACCATCGCCTCCAGATGGGCGCGGCTGGCCACCTCGGGGACGACACCGCCGAAGCGGGCGTGCTCCTCGACGCTGGACGCGACGGCGTCGGCGAGGAGGGTGTGGCCGCGGACGATGCCGACGCCGGTCTCGTCGCAGGAGGTCTCGATGCCGAGGACAAGGGGCTCGTCAGCCATGGATGGTCGTTCCCTGTTGATCTGCGGGGTCTGCGGAATCTGCGGAATCTTCCGGGCGTGCGGAATCTGCCCGGCGCTCGGGGTCTTCCGGGCGTGCGGGAGCTGCGGGGGCGGTGCGGGCCCCGGATGCCGCCGAGGCACCGCCGGCTGCGGGGGCTGCGGGGCTGTGGACGGCCGGGATTGCGGAGTCCGCGGACTCCGCGATCGCGGGTGAGAGGTCCCCGGCGCTGTCGGCGACTGCGGCCGGTCCGGTGCGGCGCATCACCAGCGCGTCGATGTTGCCCGGCTGGTAGTAGCCGCGGCGGAAGCCGATGGGCTGGAAGCCGAAGCGCTCGTAGAGGCGCTGGGCGCGGGTGTTGTCGACGCGCACCTCCAGCAGCACCTCCTCGCACTCGAACTCGGTGGCGGCGGACAGCAGCTCGGTGAGCAGGCGGCTGCCGAGGCCGGTTCCCCAGTGGTCCCGGGTGACGGCGATGGTCTGCACGTCCCCGGTGCCGCCGGCGGCGGCCAGTCCGGCGTAGCCGACGACCCGGCCGCCGTCCCTGCCGCCGGGGCCGCCCGCACTCCCGGGAGCCGCCCCCGGGGCACCGGCGCCTCCGTCTCCGTCTCCGTCCCCGGCGTATCCGTCCCGGTCCCCGGCGTTTCCGTCCCGGTCCCCGGCGTATCCGTCCCGGTCCCCGGCGTTTCCGTCCCGGTCTCCGGCGTTTCCGTCCCCGACCCCGCCCCGCGGGTCCCGGTGGCCGGTCTCCTGCGCGACGACGAAGTGACGGGAGGCGCGCGGGCCGCGCGCGTGGGCCAGTTCCGACCAGAACATGCCCGCCGACCAGGCGTCCTCCGGGAACATCTCCTGCTCCAGCTCCAGCACCGGCCCGATGTCCCACCAGCGCATCTCGCGCAGCGCCACGCTTCCGCTCACCGTGGTGTGACCACCTTGTAGTTGGCGGGCACCTGGGCGTCCGGGCGGCGCAGGTAGAGCGGCCGGACGGGCTCGCCGGGCTCGTTCAGGAACCCGTCCGTGCCGCCGGCCGCCAGCTTCTCGGCGGCGAGGGCGGCGAGGGCGCCCGCGGACTGGTGCTCGGGCATCCCGGCCGGTACGTCGCGGAACACGTCGCCGTAGAGCAGCGCGCCCGCGCCCACCGCCGGGCCGTCCGCGACCTGCCCGGCGACCTCGGCGGGCCGGTCGACGGCGGGTTCGGTGAGCCGGGTGCGCGGGTCGGCGTAGCGGGCCCAGTAGACCTCTTTGCGGCGGGCGTCGGTGGCCACGGTGAACGGGCGGCCGCCGGTGTCGAGCCCGGCCCGGCCGGCGGCGTACGCGATGCCGTCGAGGGTGCACAGGCCGTACACGGGGGCGCCGGTGGCGGCACCGAAGCCCGCGGCGGTGACGAGACCGACGCGCAGGCCGGTGTACGGGCCGGGGCCGGCGCCGACGACGAAGCCGGTCACGGAACCGAGCTTCACCCCGGCCTCGGCCAGCACCCGGTCGACGGCGGGTAGCAGCAGCTCGCCGTGGCGGCGGGCGTCGACCCGGCCGTACTCGGCGAGGACCCGCTCGCCGTCGTGGAGGGCGACGGTGACGGCTGGGGTGGCGGTGTCAAGAGCGAGCAGCAACACGGGTACAGCCTACGGCGCGCGCCGGGGTGCCCGGGCCGCTCCGCCGGCGCCCGGGCCCCGGCGGCACCGGGCGGGAACGGGCGAGGGGCGGGCGAGGTGGACGGCGGCGGGCGCAAGGACAGGGGCGGGCGCAAGGACGGGGGCGGGCGCGAGGACGGGGGCGGGCGCGAGGACAGGGGCGGGCGCAAGGACAGGGGCGGGACGGCGGACGAAACGAAGACGGGGACGGGGACGGCCGCAGGGACGGCGGACGAGGGCGGGCGCGGGCGCCCGCCGGGCCGGGAGCACGGTCGGAGGGCGGAGGGCGGGCCGAGGAGGGACCGGACGCGGCCGGGTTCGGGAACAGACCGGTCGCGGGCCGGGGAGACCGGGCGGCTCCGCGCGGTGGGCGGCAGGCGGCTCCGCGCGGTGGGCGGTGGGCGGCTCCGCGCGGCGGGCGGCCGGTCCGGCGGTGCTACCGTCAGGTTTTTACGGTCCGTACGCGGTGCGAAAAGGTGGGCGCAACGGTGGCAGTCAGCAGCTCGGGGAAGGTCGTGGCCGGGCTCACCGCGGCGGCGCTCGCCGCGGTCGGTTTCCTGGCCTACCAGGCTTCCGCGACGGCCCCGGACCGGCCCGCCCAGAAGGACCGCCCGAGCGCCTCGGCCTCTCCCGCCCCCGGGAAGCCGGGCAAGCCGGGCGCCGGGGACGACGGCAAGCGGACGCAGGCCGTGCCGCCCCGTTCCGGCAGTGGGGAACGGGTCGTCTACTCGCTCGGGGACCGCCGGGTCTGGCTGGTCGGCGAGGACGAGCGGCCCACGCGGACGTACGAGGTCTCGCCGAGCACCGTCTCCCCGCCGCCCGGGGAGTACGCCGTCACCTCTCGTACCGAGAACATCACCGGATCGGACGGGGTGCCGATCGAGCACTCCGTCGTCTTCACGTCCGTCGACGGTGTCGTGATCGGCTTCAGCGCGGCGGTGGACGGTTCCACGCCGGCCGCCGACCCGGAGCAGCGGACGGGCGGGATCCGGGCCTCGCGGGAGGACGGCGCGGCACTGTGGGAGTTCGCCGAGGCCGGAACGAAGATCGTCGTGGTCGACTGAGCCGCTCGCTCCGGCCGACTGAAAGGTACGGCCGTGGTCGCCTGAGCGATTCGTCGTGGCCGGCTGAACGGTTCATCGTGGTCGCCTGAGCGATCCCTCGTGGCCGGCTGAACGGTTCATCGTGGTCGGCCGAGCAGCTCGTGCCCGCGGCTCGTTCTCCCCCGGCCGCCGGTGCGCGGAACCCGTAACCCGGGGCCCCGGGTCGCTCAGGCGGCGTCGGGCCGCGACCGGGGCTCGGGAGGCGCGGGCCTGGTGGCGGAGGGGGCCGGGGCGGCGAGCACGTCCGCGGCGGTGACCTCGGCGGCCGGGGCTTGGTCCCCGGTACGGGGCTTCCGGGCGTCCGGGGGCGTCGACACCGCCGTCGCGGCCGCGCAGGAGGCCAGCAGCTGGCTCATCGACGGCTGCCCCTCGGACGGCAGCTGCTGTCGCGGCGCGTCGGCGGCGGACTCATGGCTCGGCATGGTGCCTCCCGGTTCTTGGGCGATGGACGGCCGGCTGTCGCGATCGGAGCGGCGGTTAGGTACACCTAACCAAGCCCTGTGGTCCCATGTGAACACGCCCGGCGTCGTCGGCGCAACATCTTGCCGACGGCTTGTCGGAAACGCCGCGGAAACGCTCGCCGAACAGCGGGTGCCGAGCCGCCCGTAACAAGCCGGGGCCGTCCGTCCGTACGGGCGGCCCGTACGGGCGGCCCCGCGGTGCGCGCGGACTCGCGGTCCCGCCCGCTCAGCCCTCCAGCGGCGACAGGTCCACCCCCGCCCAGCGCTCGCCGACCCCGGTCACCGCGACCTCGCGGATGTCGTCACCGGCGACCGCCTCCTCCAGTCCCCCGGCACCCTTCGCGGCCCCCGCGGACTCCGCCGGAGCCCCCTCGGCGCGGGAGATCACCACGTGCAGCCGGTCGTCCGACAGCTCCTCGACACGGCCCTCGCCCCACTCGACGACCACGACCGACTCCGGCAGCGACACGTCGAGATCGAGGTCTTCCATCTCGTCGAGCCCGCCGCCGAGCCGGTACGCGTCCACGTGCACCAGCGGCGGCCCGTCCCCCAGCGGCGGGTGGACGCGGGCGATGACGAAGGTCGGGGACGTGACGGCGCCGCGCACCCCGAGCCCTTCCCCCAGGCCCCGGGTCAGCGTCGTCTTGCCCGCGCCCAGCTGTCCGGTGAGCAGCACCAGGTCACCGGGGCGCAGCAGCCCGGCGAGTCTGCGGCCCAGGTCACGCATCCGCTCCGGGGTGCGAACGGTGAGGTGCGCGGCGGTGGCGGGCAGGGTGTCGGCCCCCGCGCCGACGCTGCCGCCGGCGTCCGGGGTGGTGAGCGGGTCGTACTCGGCGTCCATACCGGCGATGGTAAGGGCGGAGCCGGTACGAGCGGAGCGATCCCGGCCCGCGTCGCCCTCCGCTCGCCCGCAGCCGGGAGGCGACACCAAGCGATGGGCACAGGCCGGAGGCGACACCAACCGGTGGGCACAGGCCGGAGGGCACAGGCCGGAGGACACAGGCCGGAGGACAGGCCTGAACGGCACGCTCGCGGGCGGACGGCACGGCAGGGGAGGCGGCCGGAGGGCGGGACGGCCGGAGGGCGGGACGGCCGGCGCCGGATACGGCCCGGCACGGGACGCCTGAGGACGGACGAGACCGGAACGGGACGGCCGCGGCGGAGGGCGGTGGTCAGCCCCGCACGGCCCGGCGCGCCGGGCGGGTCGCCGCCGGGGTGGTGCTCGCGCGGTTCAGCAGGGCGGCCAGGTGTTCGGTGACCGTGTCCGGGTGTTCCAGCATGACCAGATGGCCTGCGTCCGGGACGAGCACCAGCTCGGCGTCGGGCAGCAGCTCCCCGATCGCCTCGCTGTGCGAGCTGGGCGTGACCAGGTCGCGTTCGCCCGCCAGCACCAGCACCGGCAGGTCCGCGAAGACCTCCAGCACATGCGCCTTGTCGTGCTCCTGGAAGGCCGGGTAGAACTCGGCGACCACATCGATCGGTGTCGACTCGATCATCTTCTCGGCGAAGCGGGCGACCGCCGGGTCCACGTCCCGCGAGCTGAACGAGTACCGCTTGACCACGCCCGCGAACAGGTCCGCCGTCGCCTGCCGGCCCCGTTCGACGAGCTTCGCGTGCGAGCCGAGCGTCCGCAGCACCCCGGGCAGCAGCCGCCGCACCGCGTTGACGCCCGCGACGGGCAGCCCGAAGTTGACCTGGCCCAGCCCGCCCGCCGAGGTACCGACGAGGGCGACGCCCGCGACCCGTGCCCGCACGTACTCCGGGTAGTGGCCGGCCAGCGCCATCACCGTCATGCCGCCCATCGAGTGACCCACGAGCACCACCGGCCCCTCCGGCACCGCAGCGTCGAGGACGGCCTTCAGATCGCGCCCGAGCTGGTCGATGGTGACGGGAAGTCCGTCCGCCTGCGCCGAACCGCGCTGCGAACGCCCGTGGCTGCGCTGGTCCCAGTGCACCGTACGGACGACTCCGCGCAGCGCCGCCCGCTGGAAGTGCCAGGAGTCCTGGTTGAGGCAGTAACCGTGGCTGAACACGACGGTGAGCGGAGCCGGGCGGCGCCGGCCGAACAGCCCGCGGCGGCGCGGAGCGTCGGGATCCGGGTCCGGCTCGTGCACCTCGTAGTGCAGCACCGTGCCGTCGTCCGCGACGGCCTCGCCCGGGGTGCCGCGCAGCGTGCCGTACGGGCCCGCGGTGTCCAGCGCGAGCCG
>NZ_WHPN01000322.1 GCF_009735685.1 Streptomyces lycii
GGTGCGGTGCGGTGCGACAGGCTGCCGGGCGCGGCCGGCGCGGGCCGGTCCCGCCGCCGGGCGTCCGGCGGCGGGCGGACCGGTCAGGACTTGGTCGCCCCGGCGGTGAGGCCGGAGACCAGATGGCGTTGCGCGAAGCCGAAGACGACCGCCGCCGGTACGGCGATGATCACGGCGGCGGCGGTCATCGAGCCCCAGTCGCTGGTGTACTGGTTGACGAAGGTCTGCAGACCGCCGGCCAGCGTCATGTTGTCCTCGCCGGTCATGAAGGCGGAGGCGTAGGCGACCTCGGCCCAGGCGGTGACGAAGGTGTAGAAGCCGGTGACGGCGAGGCCGGGCTTGGCCAGCGGCAGCACCAGCCGCCAGAAGGTGCCGAACGGGTTCAGTCCGTCGACACGGCCGGACTCGTCGATCTCGGCCGGGATGGTGTCGAAGAAGCCCTTCATCATCCAGGCGCAGAACGGCACCGCGATGGTCAGGTACGTGATCACCAGGCCGATCGGCTGGTTGAGCAGTCCGAAGCTCGCCATCAGGTTGTAGAGCGGCACGATCAGCACCGCGACCGGGAACATCTGGGTGATCAGCAGCAGCCACATCAGCGACCGCATCCCGGGGAAGCGGAAACGGCTGACGGCGTAGCCGGTGGTGGCGGCGATGAAGACGCCGAGCACGGTGGTGACGCCGACGACGAGCACGGAGTTGCCGAACCAGGTGAGGAACTCGGTGTCGGCGAGGACGTGCGAGTAGTTGGCGAAGGTGAAGTTGGTGACCAGGTCGGTGGAGAAGGCGTCGTGCTTGGGCTTGAAGGACGTGATCAGCAGCCACAGCGGCGGGAAGACCGCGATGACGGCTGCGGTCAGCAGCCCGGCGTGCAGCCCGGCGGAGGCCAGCGGGCCGCGTTCGCGGCGCGGCCCCCGGGCGGGCGGCCCGGTGACGGCCGCGCCGCCCGTGCTCCCGGTGTCTCCGGTGCTCCCGGCGCCGCCGGTGCTGCCCGTTCCGTGCGGGCCTGCGGTCGTCGTGGTCACGGTCACCACACCTCTCCCTGCTTGCGGAGCGCACGGCGGTAGACCACCGCGATGAGCGTGAGGAGCAGCAGGATGAGCACGCCCCAGGCCGCCGATCCCGCGTAGTCGCGGGGGCTGTTGACGAAGGAGAGCCGGTAGGCGTACGTCACCAGGATCTCCGTGGAGTCACCGGGTCCGCCGCGGGTCAGCAGGAAGATCACCGGGAACATGTTGAAGGTCCAGATCGTGGAGAGCAGGACCACGGTGGAGCTGACCGAGCGCAGCCCGGGCAGGGTGATGTTGCGGAACCGCTGCCAGGCGTTCGCGCCGTCCATCGAGGCGGCCTCGTACAGCTCCTTGGGGATGGACTGGAGTCCGCCGAGCAGCGCGACCAGCATGAAGGGCACGCCGAGCCAGATGTTGACGGCGATGACGGAGACCTTGGCCCAGGTCGGGTCGTTCAGCCACGGCACGGCGTCGATGCCGCCGCCGGCGAGCAGGCTGTTGAGGATGCCGCTCTTCTCGTTGTAGAGCATCCGCCAGGTGAAGACCGAGACGAAGGCGGGGATGGCCCAGGGCAGGATCAGCGCCATCCGGTAGAAGGTGCGCCCGGCGAGCTTCCGGTTGAGCATGTTGGCCAGGGAGAGGCCGATGAGGAAGGTGAACCCGACGCAGGCGACGGTCCAGACCACGGTCCAGCCGAGCCGGTCCCAGAAGACGCTGTCGGTGAGGACGGTCCGGTAGTTCTCCAGTCCGACGAACTCGTAGGTCGCCTCGATGGTGTTGACGCCGATGGTGCGCTCGACGTTGGCCTCGTCGGCGTCGGTGAGCGACAGATACAGCCCGCGCACCAGGGGGTAGCCGATGATCACGCCGATCACGGCCACCACGGGGGCGACCATGGTCCATGCGTACCAGTGCGTGGACAGCGCCCGGCGTATGCGGCCGGGGGTCTTCTCGGGCGGGCGGCCCCGGTCACCGGCCGGCCGGTCTGGACAGCCATGGGTCGGTTCAGCCTCTTCCCTGTCGCTCGCCGTCGCTCACTTGTAGTCCTTGAGGAGCTTCGCGTACTCCTTGCCGGTGGCCTCGGCGGCCTGCTTCGGCGAGGAGTCCCCGGTGAGCACCTTGTTCAGCTGGACCTTGATCGGCTCGAAGAGCGAGTTGCCCTCGGCGATCCACGGCCGCTCCACGGCCTTGTCGACGGCGGGCTTGAAGAACTGCACCATCTCGTTGTTCTTGACCGACTCGACCTCGTAGACGGAGGAGCGGGTGGGCAGCAGGCTCAGCTTCTCGGCGGTCTGCTGCTGCACGTCGGCGGAGCTCATGTACTTGACGAACTCGTACGAGGCGTCGAGGTTCGACGAGCCGGCGTAGACCGAGAGGTTCCAGCCGCCCTGCGGCGCGCCGGCGGTCTCGCTGCCGCCCGGGACGGGGGCGACGCCGAGGTTGTCCTTGTCCTTGAACTCCTTGCCGGCCAGCACGCCCTCGATGGACCAGGGACCGTCGAGCGCCATCGCGACGTCGCCGTCCTTGACCGCCTTGAGCTGGTTGTTGTAGCCGTCGCTGGCGTCGGTGATCGCGGCGCCGGAGTCGACCAGGTCCTTCATCGTCTCGAAGGCCTTGACGGACTCGGGGTCGTCGATCTTGATGTCCTGGGCCTGGTCGTCGACCATGTCGCCGCCCTCGCCGTAGAGGTACGGCAGGAAGTAGTACGCGTCGTCGCCGCGGAGGTACAGCGCGGTGGCGCCGGTCCTGTCCTTGATCGCGTCGGCGGAGTCCTTGACGTCCTCCCAGGTCTTCGGGACCTCGACGCCGGCCTCCTTCAGGATCCTCTTGTTGTAGAAGAGCCCGAGGGTGTCGATGGTCTGCGGGGCGGCGTACGTCTTGTCCTCGAACTCGGTGCTGCCGACGGCCTGCGGGAGGTAGTCGTCCACCTCGTCCAGGGCGGGCGTGCCGTCGAGCGGCGCGAGGTAGCCGAGGTTGGCGAAGTCGGCGACCCAGGCGACCTCGGTGCGCATCACGTCGGGCGCGCCGGAGTTGCCGCCCGCGGCGTTCTTGAACTTGGCGTTGGCCTCGCCGAACGGCACGTTCACGTAACGGACGTCGACGCCCGGGTGCTTCTTCTCGAAGCCTTCCGCGAGCTTCTTGTACGTCGCCTTCTCCGCGTCGTTGGAGGTGTCCCAGAAGGTCACGGTGCCGGATAGCTCACCCGAGCCCTTCTTGTCGCCCCCGTCGTCACTGTCCCCGCCACACGCTGTCGCCGCCAGGGAGAGGGTCGCGACCAGCGCGGTGGCCGCTATGCCACGCCGCATTGTGAACTCCTTCGGATCAGGCCCGGGAGGTGCCGGGGCCCGGGGTGTCGTGTGCGTCTCCGCGGCGTCGCGCACGGAAGATCACACGGCATCCCCGTCGGCCGCCTGCCGGCCGCGCCGTCGCGGCACCGGGTTGGGCAGGAACGTAACAGGGATGCAAAGCGCTCGAAAGACCTTGCGGCAAATTTCTGCAAGGCCCCCGGATCGTTACATCGGCGTGTCCGCAGAGTTGCCATGCGGCCCCTTGACGCGCCGGTCAGCAGCCATGGCACGGCTGCTGCAAGATTCTGCATGCACTTCCGCAAGGCATTGCAAAGCTGTTACGTTCCTGGCGTGCGGGCCTCCGCAAGCCCGGCGCCTACCCGAAGGGGACCGACGATGACCCAGGAGCTCACGCCCTCCCTCTCCGAACCCGCGGCGGGCCTCCCGGCCTCCAGCCGCACGGGATGGTGGCGGGACGCAGTGATCTACCAGGTCTACGTGCGCTCGTTCGCGGACGGTGACGGCGACGGCGTCGGCGACCTGCGCGGCGCCCGTGAGCGGTTGCCGCATCTGGCCCGGCTCGGCGTGGACGCCGTCTGGCTGACCCCCTTCTACGCCTCTCCGCAGGCCGACGGCGGCTACGACGTCGCCGACTACCGCGTCGTCGACCCGCTCTTCGGCGACCTGGACGACGCCCGCGAGCTGATCCGCGCCGCCCACGGGCTGGGCCTCCGGGTGATCACCGACATCGTCCCGAACCACACCTCCGACCGGCACGACTGGTTCCGTCAGGCGCTGCGCGAGGGCCCCGGGTCGCCCGCCCGCGCCCGCTACCTCTTCCGGCCCGGCCGCGGCGCGTCCGGCGAGCTGCCGCCGAACGACTGGGAGTCCGTCTTCGGCGGCCCCGCCTGGACCCGTACGAAGAACCCCGACGGCACCCCCGGCGAGTGGTATCTGCACCTCTTCGCCCCCGAGCAGCCCGACCTGAACTGGGACGACCCGGAGGTCCGCCGCGAGTTCGACGCCATCCTCCGCTTCTGGCTGGACCTCGGCGTCGACGGCTTCCGGATCGACGTCGCGCACGGCATGGTCAAGGCCGCGGGCCTGCCCGACATCGGCCACGGCCGGCAGGCCGAACTCATCGGCAACCAGGTGCTGCCCTTCTTCGACCAGGACGGCGTCCACGAGATCCACCGCCACTGGCGCCGGCTGCTGGACTCCTACGGCGGCGACCGGATCGGCGTCGCCGAGGCCTGGGCGCCGTCCCCCGAGCGGCTCGCGCTGTACGTCCGCCCCGACGAGCTGCACCAGGCGTTCAACTTCCAGTTCCTGAAGTCGCCGTGGGAGCCCGGCGCGCTGCGCACCGTCGTCGACGAGTCCCTGCGCGCGACCGGCTCCGTCGGCGCGCCCACCACCTGGGTGCTGTCCAACCACGACGTGGTCCGGCACACCACCCGGTACGCCGACGGGGACCCCGAGCGGGGCCTGCGCCGGGCCCGCGCCGCCGCGCTGCTGATGCTCGCG
>NZ_WHPN01000323.1 GCF_009735685.1 Streptomyces lycii
CTGTCGGGTGCCAGACCGTCTTCGTCTCCAGGAACGCCAGCAGCCGTTCCGTGCCCGGGTCGGCCGCCCAGTCCGTACCGGCGGCCGGGCGCAGCACCCGCTTGAGGTTGTCGGCCGCCGCCGTCTCCAGCTCCTTCGCCAGCTCCGGGTCGGCCGAGGCGCCCGCCAGGTCGAGGGCGTTCACGTCCTGGTGCGCGGCGAGCGGCGCGCCCAGTTCGGCGGTGCGGCCGGACAGCACGTTGACCACGCCGCCGGGCAGGTCGGAGGTGGCCAGCACCTCGCCGAGCGAGAGCGCCGGGAGCGGCGCCCGCTCCGACGCCACGAGCACCACCGTGTTGCCGGTGACGACCGCCGGGGCGATCACCGACACCAGGCCCAGGAAGGACGACTCCTGCGGGGCCAGGACCGCGACGACACCGGTCGGCTCGGGCGTGGAGAGGTTGAAGTACGGCCCGGCGACCGGGTTCGAGGATCCGGCGATCTGGGCGACCTTGTCGGACCAGCCCGCGTACCAGACCCAGCGGTCGACCGCGGCGTCCACCCGGGCGGCGGCCCTGCCGCGGGAGACGCCCTCCGCGGCGGCGACCTCGGCGGTGAACTGCTCGCGGCGGCCCTCCAGCATCTCCGCGACCCGGTAGAGGATCTGGCCGCGGTTGTAGGCCGTGGCGCCGGACCAGCCGGCGAAGGCCTTGCGGGCGGCGACGACCGCGTCGCGTGCGTCCTTGCGGGAGGAACGCGGGGCGTTCGCCAGCCAGTTGCCCTTCGAGTCCGTCACCTCGTACACCCGGCCGCTCTCGGAACGCGGGAACTTGCCCCCCACGTACAGCTTGTAGGTCTTCAGGACGCTCAGCCGCTGCTCGGACTTGCCAGACTTATCGGACATCGAGATACGCCTCCAGGCCGTGCCGGCCGCCTTCCCGGCCGTAGCCGGACTCCTTGTACCCGCCGAACGGCGAGGCCGGGTCGAACTTGTTGAAGGTGTTGGCCCACACGATGCCCGCGCGGAGCTTGTCCGCCGTCCACAGGATCCGCGAGCCCTTCTCCGTCCAGATGCCCGCCGACAGGCCGTACGGCGTGTTGTTGGCCTTCTCGACGGCCTCCGCGGGAGTACGGAACGTCAGCACCGACAGCACCGGGCCGAAGATCTCCTCGCGGGCGATCCGGTGTGCCTGGGTGACACCGGTGAACAGCGTGGGCGCGAACCAGTAGCCGGTGGCGGGCAGGTCGCAGGCCGGGGCCCAGCGCTCGGCGCCCTCCGCCTCGCCCGCCTCGGCGAGCGCGCGGATCCGGGCCAGCTGCTCGGGGGAGTTGATCGCGCCGATGTCGGTGTTCTTGTCCAGCGGGTCACCGACCCGGAGGGTGGCCATCCGCCGCTTGAGGGCGTCCAGCACCTCCTCGGCGACCGACTCCTGCACCAGCAGCCGGGAGCCCGCGCAGCAGACGTGGCCCTGGTTGAAGAAGATGCCGTTCACGATGCCCTCGACGGCCTGGTCGACCGGGGCGTCGTCGTACACGATGTTCGCGGCCTTGCCGCCCAGCTCCAGGGTGAGCTTCTTGTCCGTGCCGGCGGCGGTGCGCGCGATGGCCTTGCCGACCTCCGTGGAGCCGGTGAACGCGATCTTGTCCACGCCGGGGTGCGCGACCAGTTCGGCGCCCGTGGATCCGTCGCCGGTCACGATGTTGACGACACCGCGCGGCAGCCCGGCCTGGCGGCAGATGTCCGCGAAGAACAGCGCCGACAGCGGGGTGGTCTCGGCGGGCTTGAGGACGACGGTGTTGCCGGTGGCCAGGGCCGGGGCGATCTTCCACGCGAGCATCAGCAGCGGGAAGTTCCACGGGATGACCTGGCCGGCCACGCCGAGCGGCTTCGGGTCGGGCCCGTATCCGGCGTACGGCAGCTTGTCGGCCCAACCCGCGTAGTAGAAGAAGTGCGCGGCGACCAGCGGGAGATCGGCGTCCCGGGACTCGCGGATCGGCTTGCCGTTGTCCAGCGACTCCAGGACGGCCAGCTCGCGGGAGCGCTCCTGGACGATCCGGGCGATCCGGAAGAGGTACTTGGCCCGCTCGGCGCCCGGCAGGACGGACCACGTGCCGAACGCCTTGCGGGCGGCCTGCACCGCCGCGTCGACGTCCGCCGCGCTCGCCTGCGCGACCTCGGAGAGCACCTCCTCGGAGGAGGGCGACACGGTCTTGAAGACCTTGCCGTCCGCCGCCTCCCGGAACTCGCCGTCGACGAACAGCCCGTAGGACGGGGCGATGTCGACGACCGCCCGGGACTCGGGTGCCGGGGCGTACTCGAACGTCTTCGCCATGGGCGTGGATGGAGTCATGGGTTCAGTCCACCGTCACGTAGTCGGGACCGGAGTAGCGCCCGGTGCTCAGCTTCTGGCGCTGCATGAGCAGGTCGTTCAGCAGGCTGGAGGCGCCGAAGCGGAACCAGTCCGGCGTCAGCCACTCCTCGCCCAGGGTCTCGTTGACCATCACCAGATACTTGATCGCGTCCTTGGTGGTACGGATGCCGCCCGCGGGCTTCACCCCGACCTGTACCCCGACGGACGCGCGGAAGTCACGCACCGCCTCCAGCATCAGCAGCGTGACCGGCGGGGTGGCGTTGACCGCGACCTTGCCGGTGGAGGTCTTGATGAAGTCGGCGCCCGCCAGCATCGCCAGCCAGGAGGCGCGGCGCACGTTGTCGTACGTCTGGAGTTCGCCGGTCTCGAAGATCACCTTGAGGTGGGCGGCGCCGGAGCCCTCGCCCTCGCGCCGGCACGCCTCCTTGACCTGCCGGATCTCGTCGAAGACCTGGAGATAGCGGCCGGACAGGAACGCGCCCCGGTCGATCACCATGTCGATCTCGTCGGCCCCGGCGGCGACCGCGTCCCGGGTGTCGGCGAGCTTCACCGGCAACGCGGCCCGGCCCGAGGGGAAGGCGGTCGCGACGGACGCGACATGGATGTCAGCCGTCCCGGCCGCCGCGAGGGCGTCCTTGGCGGTCGCCACCATGTCGCCGTAGACGCAGATGGCCGCGACCCGCGGGACGGTGCCGTCGGCCGGGTCGGGGCGGCCGCCCTTCGCGCAGAGCGCCCGGACCTTGCCCGGGGTGTCCGCGCCCTCCAGGGTCGTCAGGTCGATCATCGAGATCGCCAGGTCGATGGCGTACGCCTTCGCCGTGGTCTTGATCGAGCGGGTGCCGAGGGTCGCGGCACGGGCCTGGAGGCCGACCGCGTCGACGCCCGGCAGGCCGTGCAGGAAGCGGCGCAGCGCGGCGTCGGAGGCGGTCACGTCCGCCATCGACGCCAGCCGCTGCGCGGCGGCGCTGCCGTACGCGGGTACTACGGGCTCTGAAAGCATGGTCACCAGGTGAGCATATCTACGCGCGTAGCAGCCTGTCACCCCCGCGGCGGACGCGGATCGGGACCGGAACCGCGCACGGCGGGGCGTCCGCGCCCCCGGGCCCGTGTCTCCCTGCCCCTCCCCGCCCCGGACCTCCGCCGGGGCGCCGGCCGGGGCCGGAACGCATCGATGCCGGAACGCAACGCGTCCCGCCCGGCTCGTCGGGCAGAATCTGCCCCATGACAAGCCCGGACGACTCCACCCCTCCGCAGCCCGGACCCGAATCCGAATCCGGGTCCGGACCGGTCTACGCCGACCGCGTCTACCGCTCCGGTTCGGCGATCGCCGGCGGAGTGCTGCTGCTCGCGCTCGCCGCCTGGCTCGGCCTCGACGCGCTGATCCGCGGCGAGGACCGGACGCCGTGGTACGCGCTGGCCGGGCTGCTCTGCGCGGTGCCGCTGATCATCGCCTTCACCCTCCGGCCCGCCGTGTTCGCCAACGCGGAGCGGCTCCGGGTGCGCAACCCGTTCCGTACGATCACGCTGCCCTGGGCGTCGGTCGAGGGCGTGCGCGCCGGGTATTCCAGCGAGGTCTTCGCCGCGGGTGGCGGCAAGTACCAGCTGTGGGCCGTCCCGGTGTCGCTGCGCGCCCGGAAGAAGGCCTCCCGGCGGGCGGCCCGGGCGGCGGCCGACGACCCGCACGGGAACACCTCGCCGCACGCCGGAGTCGCGGGCGGCGACCGGCGCGCGGCCGCCGACCAGGCGATCGACGAACTCCAGGAACTGGCCGAACGGCAGGCCTCGAACGAGGCGGCCCGGGGCGAGCCGGAGGTGCGCTGGGCGTTCGAGGTGCTGGCCCCGTCCGCGGTCGGCGCGGTGCTGATCCTGGTGCTGTCGCTGCTGGGCTGACCTCGCGCGAACGCACGGGGAAGCGTCACGGCGCGCCCGGATACAGCAGCAGCATGTGGCCGCCGATGTACGCGGAGGCCGCCGTCGCCCCGGCCAGGACCAGCAGTGCCGCGGCCGGGCGGGCCCGGGACACGGCCACCGCCGCCGGCAACAGCAGCGGGAACGCGGGCAGCAGGAAACGGGCGCGCGGGGAGTAGACGCCGGCGCTCCCGAGCACGATCACCAGCAGCGCCCCCGTGAACACCAGCAGCGCGAGCGGCTGCCGGTCGGCGAGACACAGCAGGAAGACCAGGAGCGACAGCAGCAGCGTGCCGGAGACGACGGCCAGGAAGAGAAACGGCCTGTCCAGCTGGGTGAGGTTGTGGCCGAGGATCTCCAGGGTCCTGGCGCCTCCGTCCCACTCGTTGCTCCAGTCCCGCTGTACGGCGAAGTAGCCGTCCCACTGCCCGAGCCGCAGGCCGACCCAGCCGACGTAGCCCAGCCAGCCCAGCGGCGCGAGGAGACCTCCTGCCAGGACCGCCCGGGTGCCGGGGCGGACGGCAGCGGCGGTGCCCTCCCGCGCGGTGCCGGGCCGGGCCGTTCGGAGGCGGCCTGTTCCGGCGCGGCCCGACGGGGCCCCGGTCCGGCCGGTGTGCTCCGTACCGGCGCGGCCCGATTCCGGCCGCTTCGCCCGGTGCGCCCGCCACAGCGCCGCGGCCGCCGCCACCGTGACCGCTGCCGCCACGGCGATCCCCGTGGGCCGGGTGAGGCCCGCGAGAGCCGCCAGGGCCCCGGCCCGTACCCAGCGTCCGGTCAGCACCCCGTGCAGCGACCAGGCCGCGAGGGCGGTGAACAGCGACTCGGTGTAGCCCATCCACTGGACGACGGACACCGGCGTCGCGCCCCACAGCACGGCGAGCACCGTCCCGGTCCGCCGTCCGTGCAGGGTGTCGCCCACGGCGAAGACGCCCCAGGCCGCCGCGACGGAGGCCGCGACGGCGGCGACGAGCCCGGCGGTGGCGGGGGAACAGGGGAGCAGTCGGCCGACGGCGCTCAGCACGGCCGGGTGGAGCGGGAAGAAGGCGAGGTTGCTGTGCCGGTCGCCGGCCCGGACCTCGGAGTCGTAGCCGTGCTCCGCGATGCCGAGGTACCACTCGGCGTCCCAGCCGGTGGCCAGCAGCGCCCACAGGTCCTCGCCCTCACCGTCCGCCCAGTTGGCCACCACCAGGAGTCCCGTGAGCCGGACGAGGGCGAACCCGGCCAGGGCGGGCGCGGCGTGCCGCAGGGGCGCCAGGAGGCCGCGCCCGCGAGGGGCGGAACGTTGTCGGCTGCGGCGGGCCGGGGGCGCCGGGGTGTTGGAGGCGTCGGACGGGCTCACCGGGGCTGCGGAAGTCGGCACGCAGGTGCCCTTCCCGCGCGGTGGGCGGGCGAGCGGCGCGCTGGGGCAGGCGCACCAGCGGAATCACCCGTGCGGGCGCCCCGGGGTTCCGTGTGACTCGTGAAACCGGCGACCGGCGGGAGCCCCGTCGCGCTGGGCTTGGTCTCCCGACCGCCCCCTCCACCGCGCCCGGGAAAACCGGCCCGCCGCCCGCCCCGCAGGTCCGGACACGCACACCCACCCGGTGCCGGAAGCCCCGCCCCCCCCCGCTCGCCGTTGCCCGCGTCCGGAGGAGCGGGCTGATCCGCGCGGGCCCGGGTGCGCGGGGCCGGGTTCACGCACCGTCCGTGCACGGGGCCAGAGGCACGAGCCCGGGGCCCGAGCCCAGGCGTACGGGTCCACAGGCACGAGCCAGGTGTACGGGTCCACCGGCACGAGCCAGGTGTACCGGCCCGGGGCACGAACCCAGGTGTACCGGCCCAGGGCACGAACCAGGTGTACGAATCCAGGGGCACGAGCCCACTTGTACGCACGGTTCCAGGTGCATGCACCGGTGTCCGGATGCCCGGACCACACGACGGGCGGCAGCCGGGGGACGGCGGGAGGGGACGGGTCCGGAGGGAGGGGGGTCCTCCACGCTTACGTGTATTTGTGGCCGCCACCACCGGGCG
>NZ_WHPN01000324.1:0-35477 GCF_009735685.1 Streptomyces lycii
GTGCGGACCCGTCCGCCGCCGTTGCCGGGGCGGGGCGGGGGTGTCATGGAGCGGGCCATGCCGCGGGCGACGGTGTCCTGGACGGTGGCGGCCAGCTCGGCGGCCTGCGGCAGTCCCTGGTCGCCGAGCATGTCGGCGAGTCCGCCCGCGTAGCCCTGGCCGACCGCGCGGACCTTCCAGGCGCCCTGGCGGCGGTAGAGCTCGAGGGCGGTGACGGCGGACTCCGAGTCCAGCCCCGTGACGGTGTAGCCGGCGATCTCGGTGCCGTCGAGCGAGGTGACGGAGACGAACGGGGCCGGGAGACCGCCGAACCGGGTCGGTCCGCCCGTACGGTCGGGCAGGGCCAGCAGCACGGTCACCTGGTGCACGGCCGGGGCCAGCGCTTGGAGGTCCACGGCGAGCCGGTGGTCCGCCGCGGCCTGCCGGGAGACCTCGATGCCCGGCAGGCTCGGCGAGGCTGGGTGCGCGACCGCGTCTGCACCGGTGACCCTGCCCCGCTCGTCCGCCAGGGTGGCCCCGGCCACGACGGGCACGCCCGCCGAGATCCGGATTTCCAGGCGGGTGCCCGGAAGCGGATGGTTCTGACCGCGCACCAGCTCGGCCGTCATCGTGCGTCCCCCTCGTCGTGTTCTGCCTGCCGCGCTGCCGCGGCGGCCCCCGGGACAGCCGTCTCCGGGGGCCGTCGCGGCGCGGGTCCTGCTACAGGTGCGGCACGATCGCCGGCATCAGGTCCTGGAAGGTCCGGCCGTTGGCCGGGGTGCCGACGGCCGTCATCGACCAGCCGCTGCCCGTCCGGTGGACCTTGGCCATGATCTGCGCGGTGTACTGCCCGCCACCGGTGAGGGTGTAGCGGGCGATCTCCTCGCCGTTGGTCTCGTCGATGATCCGGCAGAAGGCGTTCTGCACCTCGGCGAAGGTCTGGCCGGTGAAGGAGTTCACCGTGAAGACGATCTGGTCGATGTGCACCGGCACCCGCTGGAGGTCGACGAGGATGGCCTCGTCGTCGCCGCCCTGGCCCGCTCCGCCGACGAGGTTGTCACCGGTGTGCCGGACGGAGCCGTCGTCGCTCGTGAGGTGACGGAAGAAGACGACGTCGACGGGCTGCTTGTCGGCGAACAGCACGGCCGACGCGTCGAGGTCGATCTCCTTGGTACGGGTGCCGAACAGTCCACGGCGCGGGGCCGCCTGCCAGCCGAGCCCCATCCGCACCGCGGTCAGGCTTCCCCCGCCGGACTTCTCCAGGCTGATGCCCTGCCCCTTGGACAAATTGACGCTCACGCGCTGTCCCCTCTCGATCCGCTCCGGCCGCGGATCTGTTGCGGCCGGACTGAAACCCTACGCAGAGCCGGTGACGGCGGGGCAGGCGGCGTACCGGTTTGTGTCGTTCTTGCAACACGGCAGGCCTCCGGGAGCGCCCCGCGGCCGGGCGGATTCCCGGAGGAACCCTCAGGAGAGGCCTGCCTCCCGCATCTGGCGCAGCTCCTTCTTGAGCTCGCCCACCTCGTCCCGCAGCCGGGCCGCGACCTCGAACTGGAGGTCGGCCGCGGCCGCGCGCATCCGGTCGGTCATCTCCTCGATCAGCTCCGCGAGTTCGGCCGCGGGCCGGTCGGTGAGCGTGGCGCCCTTGTCGCCCTTGCCCCCGGACTTCGCCGCCGCCTTGCCGCCGAGGGCCGGGACCGGGGCCTTCGCCTCCTTGGCGTCCTTCGGGCTGCGGTAGCCGGTGCCCAGCAACTCCTGGGTGTCGACCTCCTCGCGGGCGATGGTGGCCACGATGTCGTTGATCTTCTTCCGCAGCGGCTGCGGGTCGAGCCCGCGCTCCGTGTTGTACGCGATCTGCTTCTCGCGGCGCCGGTTGGTCTCCTCGATGGCCTTCTCCATCGCCGGGGTGATCCTGTCGGCGTACATGTGGACCTGGCCGGAGACGTTGCGCGCGGCCCGGCCGATGGTCTGGATGAGCGAGGTGCCGGAGCGCAGGAAGCCCTCCTTGTCGGCGTCGAGGATGGCGACGAGGGAGACCTCGGGCAGGTCGAGCCCCTCGCGGAGCAGGTTGATGCCGACCAGGACGTCGTACTCGCCGGCGCGCAGCTCGCGCAGCAGCTCGACCCGGCGCAGCGTGTCGACGTCCGAGTGCAGATAGCGCACCTGGATGCCGAGCTCGAGGAAGTAGTCCGTGAGGTCCTCGGCCATCTTCTTGGTGAGCGTGGTGACGAGCACCCGCTCGTCCTTCTCCGTGCGCAGACGGATCTCGTGCACCAGGTCGTCGATCTGGCCCTCGGTGGATTTGACGACGACCTCCGGGTCGACGAGCCCGGTGGGCCGGATGATCTGCTCGACGACACCTTCCCCGCGGGACAGCTCGTACTGCCCGGGGGTGGCCGAGAGATAGACGGTCTGGCCGACGCGCTCCTGGAACTCCTCCCACTTCAGCGGGCGGTTGTCCATGGCGGACGGCAGCCGGAAGCCGTGGTCGACCAGGGTCCGCTTGCGGGAGGCGTCGCCCTCGTACATCGCGCCGATCTGCGGGACCGTGACGTGCGACTCGTCGATGACGAGCAGGAAGTCCTCGGGGAAGTAGTCCAGCAGGGTGTGCGGCGCGCTGCCGGACTCGCGGCCGTCGATGTGCAGGGAGTAGTTCTCGATGCCGGAGCAGGTGCCGATCTGGCGCATCATCTCGATGTCGTAGGTGGTGCGCATCCGGAGCCGCTGGGCCTCCAGCAGCTTGCCCTGCTTCTCCATCTTCGCGAGCGTCTCCTCCAGCTCCCGCTCGATGGCGGTGACGGCCCGCTCCATGCGCTCGGGTCCGGCGACGTAGTGGCTGGCCGGGAAGACGTAGAGCTGCTGGTCCTCGGTGATGATCTCGCCGGTGAGCGGGTGCAGCGTGGAGAGCGCCTCGATCTCGTCGCCGAACATCTCGATCCGGACGGCCAGCTCCTCGTAGACCGGGAAGATCTCGATGGTGTCGCCCCGGACCCGGAAGGTGCCGCGGGTGAAGGCGAGGTCGTTGCGGGTGTACTGGATGTCCACGAAGCGGCGCAGCAGCTGGTCGCGGTCGATCTCCTCGCCGACCTTGAGCGGGACCATCCGGTCCACGTACTCCTGCGGGGTGCCGAGGCCGTAGATGCAGGAGACGGAGGCGACGACGACCACGTCCCGGCGGGTGAGCAGGGAGTTCGTCGCGGAGTGGCGCAGGCGTTCGACCTCTTCGTTGACCGAGGAGTCCTTCTCGATGTACGTGTCCGACTGGGGGACGTACGCCTCGGGCTGGTAGTAGTCGTAGTAGGAGACGAAATACTCGACGGCGTTGTTCGGCAGAAGCTCGCGGAACTCGTTGGCGAGCTGGGCCGCCAGGGTCTTGTTCGGCGCCATCACCAGCGTCGGCCGCTGCAGCTTCTCGATCATCCAGGCCGTGGTCGCCGACTTTCCGGTGCCGGTCGCGCCGAGCAGCACGACGTCCTTCTCACCGGCGGTGATCCGCCGCTCCAGGTCCGCGATGGCCGCGGGCTGGTCGCCGCTGGGCTGGTAAGGGCTGACGACCTCGAAGGGCGCCACCGTGCGTTCGATGTGGGATACGGGCCGCATGGGACCACCGTACGACCAGCCACCGACAACGGGCGGTGCGGACACTTCGGAGCTGCTCCCGCCCGCGCCGGGCGGCCGTCCCGCGGCGCGCCGAAGGCCGTCCCGCGGCGCGCCGAAGGCCGTCCCGCGGCGCGCCGAAGGCCGGCCTTCGGCGACTCGCCGACACGCTCGCACCGACTTGCCGACACTCACGGAACCATCATCATCTAAATATCGCCGTATGGTGCAATACGTCGTGTGGACGACGTTCTCGTTCAACTTCTGTCCACCTTGCGCCTGTTTCCCGTTGGGAGCGGACTGGGAACCTCGGCGAGTCCGTGCACAGACGACGCGAGGAGTCCACGTGCCCACACGCCCTGTCGCAGCCGTCACCGGCGCGCTTCTGGGGTTCTCCGCACTCCTTCTCCCCCTTTCGACGGCGCAGGCCGCGGAGCGGCAGAGCGACCCGGTGGTCGTCGCCCACCGCGGCGCGTCCGGTTACGCGCCGGAGAACACCCTCGCCGCCGCCGACAAGGCCCACCAGCTCGGCATCGACTGGGTGGAGAACGACGTGCAGCGCACCAGCGACGGAAAGCTGGTCGTGATCCACGACACCGACCTCACCCGGACGACCGACGTCGAGGAGGTCTTCCCGGACCGCGCCCCGTGGAGCGTCTCCGATTTCACCCTCGCCGAGATCCGGAAGCTCGACGCGGGCAGCTGGTTCTCCGCGGACTACGCCGGCGAGAAGGTGCCGACGCTGCGGGAGTTCCTGCGGAAGATGACGCGCAACCAGCAGAAGCTGCTGCTGGAGATCAAGGCCCCGGAGCTGTACCCGGGCATCGAGGCACAGATCCTCGGCGAGCTGCGCGGTTCCGGCTGGCTGGACCGGCGGCACGTGCGGGACCGGCTGATCCTGCAGAGCTTCGGCGCCGAGAGCGTCCGGACGGTGCACACGCTGCGCCCGGACGTGAAGACGGGCTTCCTCGGCACTCCGGACGTCTCGGAGCTTCCCGCGTACGCCGAGTTCACCGACCAGATCAATCCGAGCTACCGGACCGTGACCGCCGATTACGTCGACGCGGTGCACCAGCTCAAGGGCGCCCACGGAAAGCCGCTGGAGCTGTTCACCTGGACGGTGAACGACGGCGCGGTCGCCGCCGACCTGGCGGGCCTGGGGGTCGACGGCATCATCACGAACACCCCGGACGTGGTGCGGGACGCCGTGAGCGGCAGCGGCGCCCCGCGCGCCTCCGAGCCGGTGCCCGCCGGCTCCTGACCCGGGCGTCCGGGCCCGGGGCACCCGCGCGGTGTCCCGTCCCGGTCCGCCCCGCGGCTGTGCCCCCGGTCCTCCCGTGCCGGGGGCACAGCCGTCCGTGCACCCGGCCGGGCGCCGGGGCACTAGCCTGCTGGGATGACCGCAGTGACCTGGACCGTGACCGGCACCCCCATCGGCCCGCTGCTGATCGCGGCGACCGGGGAGGGGCTGGTGAACGTCGTCTTCCACGCCGACGAGGCGACCACGCGCCGCGCCCTCGATCAGCTGGGCCGGCGGTTCGGCGGGGCGTCGCCCGAGGCGTCGGACTCGGCGCTGCTCGGGGAGACCGTGCGGCAGCTCCGGGCGTACTTCGCGGGCGGCCTGCGCACCTTCGACCTGCGGCTGGACTGGTCGCTGACGGGCGGGTTCAACCGGCGGGTGCTGCGCGAACTCGCGGACGGCGTCCCGTACGGATCGGTCGTCGGCTATCAGGACCTCGCCGACCGGGTGGGCGAGCCGGGGGCGGCGCGGGCCGTCGGTGTGGCCATGGGTTCGAATCCGCTGCCGGTGGTCGTGCCGTGCCACCGGGTCGTGGAGAGCGGCGGGGGGCTCGGCGGGTTCGGCGGCGGGCTGGAGACGAAGCGCTCACTGCTGGCGCTGGAGGGCGTGCTGCCCCAGCCGCTGTTCTGAGCGGCCGGGGCAGCACGGGCAGCCGGACGTACGGTCTGCGGACGGCCGGCGCACGAGCGTCGCCCGGCGCACGGAGCGCCGCCCGGACGGCCGGGGCCGCCGGCGGCCGGGGCGGCACGCCGGTCCTGGGTCCGTTCAGCAGCCGCCGCAGTTGTAGTAGGTCACGTCCCAGTGGTTGCTCTCGCGGGCGTAGACGTTGCCGGAGGCCGCCTCGTACTGGGCCGCGCCGTCACCCCGTTCGCCGATGTAGGTGAAGGTGCCGGTGATGTAGCCGGAGAGGCAGCCGGTCGGGCTGAAGTCCAGCTTGTAGCCGTTCCAGTGGCTGTACGTGCCGGAGGCGTGGCCCGTCTCGGTGCCGCCGGTGACCGTCAGCGCGCAGCCGCTCGCGGACTTCAGGGTGGCCGCCCCCTGAATGGTCGCCAGGTTCACCTGTTCGAAGGATGTGCAGGTGGGAGTGTTCCGGTCGCTGCAACCGCCGCTCGACGTCCAGGCGATGCCGGCGGATTTCAGCCGCGCGGTGGCGTCGGCGTGGCTCAGCTTGGTGACGGCTGCCCGCTGCCCGTCCGCGGCGGCGGCGGGTGCGGAGGCTCCGGCGCTCTGGCCGGCGGTGGCCGTCCAGGGTGCGCCGAAGGCGGTGGCGGCGGCGAGTACGGCCCCGGCTGTACCGAGGAGTACGGACCTCTTCACGTTGGTTCCTCCCGGTGAAGGGTTGTGGGGGGAGCGCCGGTTCCCGCGTGGTGTGCGGTCACCGGCGCGCCGTATGGTCGCAGGCTTGACTGTCCACAGACAATCCCCGTGCGGGTTGCGGCTCCCACCGCGGCCCTGTCGCGGGCGAGGGCCCACCCGGGTGGCAACCCCGCCGGCGATGTCTCGGAAACGGCTGAGCGGGAAGGGGCACAAGGTGCCCGATGTCGTTCCGGAACCCGTGGCGAAGCTCCTCGGGCGGCGCAACGACCCGGTCGTCGTCCAGACGGTCCGGTCCGCGACCGCCGCGACGCTCGCGTACGCCGCAGCCCAGGTGCTGCTGGATTCACCCGCCCCTCCCCTGCTGGCGCCGCTGACCGCCCTGCTCGTCGTCCAGGTCACCCTGTACGCGACCCTCACCAGCGGGATGCGCCGGGTCAACGCCGTGGTGGCCGGTGTGCTCATCGCCGTCGGCTTCAGCGCGGTCGTGGGGCTGAGCTGGTGGAGCCTGGGACTGCTGATCATCTCGGCGCTGGTGCTCGGACATCTGGTCCGCGCGAAGGAGTTCGTCCCGGAGGTCGCGATCTCCGCGATGCTCGTCCTGGGCGTCACCCATGCGACGGACCTGGCCCTGACCCGGGTGCTGGAGACCCTCGTGGGCGCCGGTGTCGGGCTGGTGTTCAACATGGTGTTCGTGCCCCCCGTCTGGGTGGAGAGCGCCGGTGAGTCCATCGAGGACCTGGCCCGGCGGATGTCGGCGCTGCTGCTGGACATCGGCGAGGAGCTGGGCGGCCACACCCCGGTCGAGCGGGCCGCCGCCCGGCTGCACGAGGCGCGCCGGCTGGACCACGACATCGTGGAGGTGGACTCCTCGCTCACCCGGGCGGAGGAGAGCCTTCGCTTCAACCCCCGGGTCAAGGAGGGGCTGCTGTCCCGGATCGTGCTGCGGACCGGACTGGACACGCTGGAGATCTGCGCGGTGGTGCTGCGGGTGACGGCGCGTTCGCTCACGGACCTGGCCAAGAAGCGCACGGAGGAACCCCTCTTCCCGCCGGACATCTCGACGGCGCTGCGGGAGCTGTTCCTGCACATGGCCGGTGCGGTACAGAGCTTCGCCGTGCTGATCACCGCCCAGGTCAGCAGCGACGCCGACGACGCGGAGACCTTCCTGGTGGCCGAACTCGCCGCGGCCCGCGCCGCGCGCGAACACGTCGCACAGCTGCTGCTGGAGCAGATCCAGGAGCATCCCCGGCAGTGGCAGCTGCACGGGGCGCTGCTGGCGGAGGTCGACCGGGTGCTGGACGAACTCGATGTGGAGAAGCGTTCCTTCCGGCTCGCGGAGGAGCTGGACCGCTACTCCCGGGAGCAGCGCGACCGGCATCCCCGGCTGGACCGGGCCAAGCGCCGGCTCCGCTGGGCGTTCCCCCGGCGGCGGCGCCCGAGCTGACGCCCCGCCCGTCGGGCGGGGGCGTTCCGCGCCATGACCGGCGTCGCCGCGGACCGGAACCGACCGCATCGGCGCCTGACGTCGTCCTCACCCGGAACCCACCGCCTCGCGCGGCATCTCCGTGCCCGTGCGCCCGGGATCCGTGCGCCCGGAATCCGTACGTCCGGGGTCCGTACGTCCGGGGCCCGTACGTCCGGGGCCCGTTCGTCCGGGAAGCGGTGCGCCGAGAGGCCCGCGCGCACCGAGCCGTACGCAGCCGTACCCCGAGAGGCCGCGCGCACCGAGCCGTACGCGCACGGCCGTACCCGAGAAGGAGGACGACCCGCCATGTCACCGTCCGCAACACCTCCCGCCCGCCCCGGGCCCCCAAAATCCCAGCTGCCCGGTGAGCGCGGCGAGTTCCTGCGCAGCCTCGCCGAGCAGCGCGCCAATCTGCTCATCACCGTCCGCGGACTCGACGACGCCCGGGCCCGCGCGCGCAGCACGGTCAGCGAGTTGACGCTCGGCGGCCTGATCCGGCACCTGACGTACGAGGAGCGCAACTGGATGCAGATCCTGGCCGCGGGCGACGGCAGGGCACCGGAGACGATGTTCGACACCGACCAGTACCGGATGCCGGAGGACGCCACCCTGGCCGGGCTGCTGGAGGACTACGCGGCGGCGGCCCGCACGACGGAACGGGTCGTCGCCTCACTGGCGGACCTGGACCGGACCGTTCCGCTGCCCGGCAGCCCGTGGAGCCCGCCCGGGACGGTCCACTGGTCGGCGCGGCGGGTTCTGCTGCACCTGGTCCGGGAGACGGCGCAGCACGCGGGGCACGCCGACATCATCCGCGAGTCGCTGGACGGGGCGAGCACCACGGCACAGATGGTCCCGCCGGGCAGCTCCGCGTAGGGATGGTGGGTACCGGCTCCCGGTCCGGCTCCGGTCCGGCTCCGGTCCGGCTCCGGGTCCCGGTCCTGCCCCGGCTCAAGGTCCCCGCTCCGGCTCCGTCGTCCCGCAACGGTCCGGCTCTGCCTCCGGCCCGGCTCCGTCGTCCCGCTCCGGTCCGGCTCTGGCTCCGGCCCGCCCCGGCGCGGTACCGTCCGCTTCGGCGCCGCCGGGTGCGGGCGGCGGCCGAGACCGTCCCGGAAGCAGTACGGCGATCCCGGCCCCGGCCGGAGCGAACCGTCGCCGACGGGTCACTCCACACACCCCAGGAGCCGTCATGCCACGAGCTCAACGGATCGGCCGCTCGGTCCTCGCACTCTCCCTGACCGTCCTGCTGGTGCCGGCCGGCTGGTCGGCGGCGCGGGCCGGCGAGGCCGCACGCTCCGGTACGCAGGCCGGGACCGGCCAGGCCACCGCCATACCGCTGGAGAACCTGGCCGTCACCACCACCCGGGTCGCCTCCGGCCTGCAACGCCCCACCGCGATCACGGCTCCGGACGACGACAGCGGCCGGCTGTTCATCACCGAGAAGGCCGGGATCGTCCGCAGTTACCACCCGGACACCGGCCTCGCCGGGGAGCCCCTGGCCGACCTGACGGGCGCGGTCGACCCGGCCGGCAACGAGCGCGGCCTGCTGGGCATCGCAGCCGCCCCCGACTTCGCCGAGAGCCGGCTGCTGTACGTGTCGTACACCCGGCTGCCGGACGACGCGGTGACCCTCGCCCGGTACGACCTGGACGACGGCGAGCTGGAGGAGGTCCTCACCCACGAGCACGCCGAGAACAGCAACCACAACGGCGGCCAGCTCGCCTTCGGCCCCGACGGCAAGCTGTACTGGGGCATCGGTGACGGCGGCGGCGCGGGCGACCCGCACCGGAACGGCCAGAACCTCACCACCCTGCTCGGCAAGGTCCTGCGGCTGGACGTCACCCCCGGCTGCGGCGAACCGGACCAGGCGTACTGCGTTCCGCGGGACAACCCCTTCGCCGACACCGACCACGCGCGCGGTGAGATCTGGGCGTACGGGCTGCGCAACCCCTGGCGCTTCTCGTTCGACGACAACGACGGCTCGCTGTGGATCGGCGACGTCGGCCAGGGCGGTTCCGAGGAGGTCGACCATCTGCCCGCGGACGGCGGCGGGGCGAACTTCGGCTGGTCCTGCCGGGAGGGCCTGGAGGTCTTCGACCCGGCGCACTGCGCCGACGACGCCGACTACACCGACCCGGTGTTCACCTATCCGACCTCCGTCGGGGGATGTTCGGTGATCGGCGGCGAGGTCTACCGCGGCAAGCAGTACGCCAACCTGGCCGGCGGCACCTATCTCGCGACCGACTACTGCTCCTCCACGGTCTGGGGCCTGCGGGCCGTCCCCGGCGGCGGCTACGAGAGCGCCGTCCTCGGCGAGACGCCCACCCAGGTCACCACCTTCGGCCGCGACGCGGACGGCGAGCTGTACGTGGCGAACGACCTGCCCGGGCAGCTGCACCGGGTGTCGTTCGAGGAGCGCTGACCGGGGACCGGCCGGCGGACGGCGACGGCGGACGGGGCGGGCGCGCCGCGCGTGGGCGCGCCGCGGGGCGCATCCGCCGCGCCGTCCCGTTCCTCACGCCCGGGCTCCCCCGGCACCCTCCCCGCCGAACCGCACGAAACCGGTGAAGCGCGGCGCGAACGCGGGCGCGAGCTGTTCGCCCAGCGCCTCCCGGATGCCCGCGACCACATCCTCGTCCGGCTCGCCGAACACCTCGAAACGCTCCACCCGGCAGTGTTCCATCACGTCCTGGATGTACGGGTCCGACAGCCTCCAGTGCTCGCGGACGGCGTCCGAGTCCCGGTAGAGCTGGAAGCTGTGGGCGAGGAGCTGCTTCTCGTCGACGAAGACCTCCACCATCAGCTGGGGCCCGTGCTGTTCGACGAAGCCCACCGCCCGGTCGACGGCGCTCCGGAACGCGTCCAGGTGCCCTTCGGTGATGCGCATGGTGTTGCGGAAGAGGAGAAATCCGCTGTCAGGTGTGTTCATGGTTCGAGTCTCATACCTCAACCACGCTTCAGATCAAGCCCCGGCGGCCGCCGTCACCGGTGGCGCGCGCCGCGCGCGCCGCGGCGCCGGACGCGCTCACTCCCCCGGCGGCGGCATCCCCGCTTCCGTTCGCAGGACGTACGGGGTTCGGCGGGCGTACGGACTCAGCGGCCGTACGGACTCAGCAGGCGTACGGACTCAGCAGGCGTCCTCCGCGTCCGCCGCGCGTTCCCGGCCGAGCGGTGGCTCCGTGGGGGCGGCGGGAACGGAACCGAACAGCACGGCGCGCAGCACACGCGGGGCGAACAGCGCGCCGACCGGAGCGGTCAGTCCCAGCACCGCCCGGAACGCGGCGCCCACGACGGGGTTGCCCGGGGCGTGGGCCTGGACCCGCCGGAGGTACCACGACGCGGGGCGGTCGGCGGCCCGGAAACGGACCGCGTTGCCCGTGGCTCCGGGCATGGACTTGTCGGCGCCCGCGCAGATGTCCCAGGCCGTGTTCGAGGCGGCGAGCAGGGCCTTCTGCACCCGGCGGGTCGTCGCGGGATGCCGCCGGTCCGCCAGGGCGTCGCGCAGGGCCAGCGCGCTGAGGGCGGCGACGCTCATGCCCTGCCCGTAGATCGGGTTGAACGTGCACAGCGCGTCGCCGGTCGCCAGGAACCCGGACGGGCGGGCGCCGGGCCGGTCGTAGCGCCGCCGCACGTTGGCCGTGCGGCGGTAGGCGGACGCGGACGACCGGGGCTCCGCCGCGGACAGCCACTCGGTCACGATGGGGTGCGGAAGCTTCCGCGCGAAGGCCTCGAACGCCTCGTTGTCGGTGGGCGGCTGGTCGGCACGCAGCCCGGACAGGGTGACGAGGTGCAGCCCGTCCCCCTCGACCGGCAGGACGACGGCTCCGTACGTCTGCGCGGGGTTGGGCACGACGTAGTAGCCGAGGGCGTCGGCGACCTTGCCCCGTGAACCGTCCCGGTACAGCCGGGTCGCATAGGCGAGCCCGGTGTCGATGGTCTCCTCCTGCGGCGGTTCGGCGCCGAGCTCCGCCAGCCAGCGCGGGGCGCGCGAACCGCGTCCGGACGCGTCGACGACCAGGTCGGCCTCCAGCAGCTCCGGGTTGTTCCGGTGCGTCGTGCCGCGCTCGCGCAGCAGTACGCCCCGGACGCGCCGCGCGTCACCGGCCAGCCCCACGGCCTCGGTTCCCCCGACCGTGCGGATCCGGGAGTCCGCCAGCACCCGGCGGCGGATCGCGTGCTCCATGAGGGGCCGGGTGCCGGTGAACACGACCGCGGTGCTCTCGGTGCGGCGGTACCAGCGGCCGCCCTGCCACTGCACCATGTCCCCGGGCATGCCGACCTCCGGGGAACCCGCGGCCCGCATCTCGTCGCACAGCCCGGGCAGCAGCTGCTCCAGGGCCTTCTGCCCGCCCTCCAGCAGGACATGGATGTGCCGGCCCTGCGGGACCCCGGCCCTGGCCTCCGGACCCTCCGGGAACCGGTCGCGTTCGACTACGGTGACCCGCTCGGCGTGCTCGGCGAGCACGGCGGCGGCGAGCAGCCCCGCGACACTCCCGCCGATCACCACCGCGTGACGCGCCCGGTCGGTCGTCAACCCCCGCTGGTCCGCCATGTTCTCCTCTTCGCTTCGTTCCCGCTTCGTTCCCGCTTCGTCTTCGCTCCGCCTTGGCGCCGCGCGACGTCTTCGCACCGGCTGACGGTGCGTCCGCCCGCCCAGTATTCACCAATGCCGCACTTCGGGGTGGCCGGTCACGGCCGTGGACTCGGCGCGCCCCGCCCCGGATTGCTCCCGGCAGGACGTACCGGGAGGGGACGGGGAGGACGGGGCGGGGACGGAAGCGGCTTCAGCGCCGGAAGCCGCTCCACGCCAACCGGTAGCGCCTGACGCCTCCCGCGTCGCGCCGCAGTCCGGGGAAGTTCTGCACCCGCTGCCACGCGGCGCTCCCGGAGCCGATGCCCTCTCCGGGCGAGGCCAGCGCCCGGACGTGCGCCTCCTCGCTCTCCCATTCGGCATAGTTGAGCACCCGGGTGCCGTCGGTGCTCACGAAGAAGTTCCCCGAGATCCCGCCCGGGTGCGGGATCTCCTCGCCCCCCAGCGCCTCGAAGACCGCGTCGACCCAGGCGCGCTGCCGCTCCGGGCCGGGCCCGTCGAACACCGCGTCCACGACGACGATGCAGCCGGGCACGCGCCGGTCCCCGGGCTGCTTCGTGTGCCGGTACAGCTCGTAGGTGTGCAGTCCCACCCGTTCGATGCCGGGGACGGCCGCGTCGATCGCGTCGTTGCGCTCCTGCCGGTGGTTTCGTACGAAGGCGTGGTAGGCGGACTCGTCCGACCACTGCGAGTGGTGCAGCAGCGTGTCGCCGTCGGTGCTCGCGTAGACGGCGTAGCCGAGCAGGTCGGGGGTGGGCCAGGGGCGGCTGTCCCAGGTGTCCGCGATGGCGTCGGCCACCGCGCGCTGCCGCTCGGGGGTGCCCACCCGCCAGGTGCTGAACATGGGCGCCCCGGCATCGGGACGGGTGACGTCCGGCAGTACGGGTACGGTGCGTTCGGGCATGGCCGGCTCCTCGGTCGTGGCGTGCGGGCCTGCTCGGGAGCGGCCGCGCTGTCGGACACCAGCCTCGTACCTCAACCAGAGTTGAGGTCAACCCGCGGCGCGGCGCGGTCCGCCACCGGCACCGGCCCCCGTCCTTCGCCCGGCAGATCACCCGGCGGTCGCCCGGCACGTCACCCGGCGCCTCACCCCGCGGTCGCCCGTCCTCCGCCCGGCACGTCACCCGGCAGGCGGCGTCACCACTGCGGGGCCCGTTCGTCCGCCGGGTGGAACTCCGCGTCGAAGTCGTCCGCGAGCAGGGCGATCACCGCCCGGCCCTCCACCCGGGACAGCCACTCCCGCGGCAGCCGGAAGTCGCCGTGGTGGGCGCCCAGCAGATTGCCGCAGACGGCGCCCGTGGAGTCGCTGTCGCCGGAGTGGTTGACGGACAGCAGCAGCGTGTCGCGGATCCGGGTGCGCCGGGCGGACAGCGGGCCGTTGGCCTCGCGCGGCGCGGAGGCGTGACCGGCCAGCAGGCAGAACACGGCGATGGCCAAGGCCTCTTCCGCGACCCAGCCGCCGCCCAGCATCTCGACCCGCTCCGGGTCCGGGAGGGCCGTGCCGTCGCAGGCCGCCGCGAGGTCGACGGCCCGGGTCAGCGCGGACGTCGTCTCCTCGTGGCCCGGGTAGCGCGCGAGCAGCCGCAGCGTCCGCAGCACGGCGGCCTCCGGCGTCTCGCCGTACAGCAGGTGGTGGACGACGGCCGCGAAGGCCCCGGCCGCGTAGTAGCCGGTGGGGTGGCCGTGGGTGATCTGGGCGCAGCGGGCGGCGAGTTCGAACGCCTGCCGGGCGTCGGCGCCGGTGAGGCCGAACGGCGCGGAGCGCATCACCGTGCCGCAGCCCTTGGAGCCGGGGTTCACCGGGCCCGGCTCACCGCGCAGTTCGGCGTGCGGGTCGGGGATGTGCCGCTGCTCCAGGCCGGTCAGGCAGGCGTTGCCGGGCGCCCGGCGCGCGTAGAGCCAGGGTTCCTCGCGGAGCCGGCCGTCGCGGTACGGCTGCCCGTCCGCCGGGGGCGGTGCCGGGTGGTTCTGGGTGTCGAGCCAACGCAGATACGCCTCCATGACGAGCTGCGTCTCGGCGCCGCCGATGCCCTTCGCGGAGGCCCGGGCGTGGGCTCGGATCAGCCCCTCGGCGGTGAAGAGCGTCATCTGGGTGTCGTCGGTGACCGTGCCGGCGGGTTCCCGGCCCGCTGCCACCAGGTCCCGCAGCCCCTCCGGCCCGTACGTCTCCCGGATCCGGGCCGTGGAGAGGAACTCCACCGGATTGCCGAGGGCGTCGCCGATCGCGCCGCCGAGCAGACAGCCCCGTATCCGCGCCCGGACAGCCGCCGACTCGTTCCAGGACCGCCTGGCCATGTGTCTCACCGTGTCTCACCCCGTCGTCCGTCGCTGTCGTCCGTCGCTGCACCGGCGGGCCATCCTGCCAGCAGCCCGCGGACGCCCCGCCGGCCGGGGTCGGCACGGGTCGGCCGGTGCCGGCATGAGTCGGCACGAGCCGGCCGGAGCCGGCCGGTCATGTGGCCTTGCGGGCGACCAGTTGGAAGATCCGGGCGAGGTGGGGATACGGCGGCCGGTCGGTGACGGCGAGTTCCAGGCGTTCGAGGTCGGCGAAGAAGTCCGGGTCGTTCCGGCGCTCCTCGTCGGTGACGAAGTCGCAGAACGCGCGGATGCCGTAGTGCCGCACGCCGGTGCAGCCGAGGGAGGTGAGGACCGGGCGGACCTCCTCCGCGGTGTGCAGCGTCATCTCGGTGTCGAAGGTGCGGGTACGGCCGTGCCGCGTGCCGAGGGCCGCGAGGGCGGCCGCCGGGTCGTGCGCGCGCACGACGAGGTCCAGCGGACCGGAGTGCCGGTTGAAGGCCATCACCGAGATCAGTCCGCCCGGCCGCAGCGGGGCGAGCGCGGCCCGGAGCGCGGGCGCGGTCTCGTCCAGATACTGCAGCAGGTTGTGGCAGACGACCAGGTCGAACGCCGGTGCTGTCAGCTCCTCCGGCAGCTCCAGCACATCCGCCTCCACGGTGGCCAGGAGATGCCCGACCCCTGCCGCCCGGGCGCGTTCCCGGGCCCGGGCGAGCATGGCGGGGGCGAAGTCGGCGATCGTGACGTGATGGCCCCGCCGGGCGAGCCACAGGGCGTCGCCGCCGTCGGCACCGGCCAGGTCGAGGACCCGCAGCGCGGGACCGCCGCCGTGCGGCCCGGGCCCGGTGTGCCGGACCAGATTGGCCTCGGCGAGCGTGTAGCGCAGCCGCCCGCCGGGGCTGTCCTGCCACCGCTGCCACGCCTCCAGCGCTGCGTCGAACTTCCCGGCGGATGGCGGCATGTGCCGACCGTAGCCGAGAGGGGCCCGCCGCTGCCGGGCATTCCGGCCGCGACGGGCCCCGTCGGGCGCACGGGTCAGGCGCCGTCCGCCCCGGTCCCCCCGCTGCCGAAGCCCGCGGCCGCGACGAAGTCGGGGCGCGGGTCGAGGGCGGCCGCCAGCCGGAAGTGGCGGGTGGCCTCGGACGGGCGGTCGGCCCGCTGGAGGGTGCGTCCGAGCGCGAAGTGCGCGTACGCGTTGTCCGGTTCGCGGTCCAGCACGAGCCGGAACTCCAGCTCGGCCGGGCGGAGCTGCGCCGAGTGGAAGAAGGCCCGGGCGCGGAGCAGCCGGGCGGCGGTGTTCTCCGGGTGGTCGGCGACGACGTTCTCGAGCAGCTTCACCGCGCCCATCGGGTCACGGGCGGCGAGCAGCTGCTCGGCGGCGCGGTACTGGATGACGTTCGTCTCGGGGGTGCTCGCGGACACGGCCGTCTCCTCCCGGAGTGAGCTGGGGCCGTCGCCGGCCCCGGGGCGCGCGTGGCGCCCGCGGGCACCGCGCGACTGCGTACGGTCGGCTCAACAGCGATCGGGCCGCCCGCATTCCCGCCCCCGGCCGCGCGCCGTGCCGCCCGGCCCGCCGCGCGGGACGCGTCCGGCTCCGCTCAGAACGCCGTAGGTGCTTCCCCCGCCCGGCGGAGGAGTTCCTGCCAGACCTCGCGGACCCGGGGGGACGCTCAGGACGCCGTAGGTGCTTCCCCCGCCCGGCGGAGGAGTTCCTGCCAGACCTCGCGGACCCGGGGGGCGAGCGCCTCCAGCGGGCCGTCGTTGTCGACGACCAGGTCGGCGACCGCCAGCCGCTGCTCCCGGCTCGCCTGCGCGGCCATCCGGGAACGGGCCTCCTCCTCGGTCATGCCGCGCTGCCCGGTCAGCCGCTCAAGCTGCGTCTCCGGGGCCGCGTCGACGACCACGACCAGGTCGTAGAGCGGGGCGAGGCCGTTCTCGGTGAGCAGCGGCACGTCGTGCACGACGATCGCGGACTCCCCCGCCGCGGCCTCCAGCTCCGCGGAGCGGGCGCCGACGAGCGGGTGGACGATCGCGTTCAGCGCCTTCAGCCGCTCCGGGTCGCCGAAGACGATGCCGCCCAGCTTCGGCCGGTCGAGCGTGCCGTCCGGGGCCAGGACGTCCGGGCCGAACTCGGCGACCACGGACGCGAGCCCGGGGGTACCGGGCTCGACGACCTCGCGGGCGATCCGGTCGGCGTCCACGATCACGGCGCCGCAGGAGGCGAGGAGCCGGGACACCTCGCTCTTCCCCGCGCCGATTCCGCCTGTCAGGCCCACCTTCAGCATGCGCCTCACCCTACCGGCCGGTATGCGCAGGCGGCCGCCGGGCCCGGGGAAGGGCGCTCCGGCCGGCCGCCCCCGTCAGCTCTCGTCGCCGAGTTCCCGCTCGGCGAGATAGCGCTCGAACTCGCTCGCCAGCTCGTCCGCCGACGGCAGCTGCGCGGGCTCCGCGACCAGATTGCCGCGCGACTCGGCACCGGCCGCGGCGTCGAACTGGTGCTCCAGTCCGCGGACGAGCGCGACCAGTTCCTCGTCGCCCTCGCCCACCTGCCGCTCGATCTCGGTCTGCGCCAGCTGCGCCTGGGTGCGCAGCGCGTGCGCGACCCCCGGCAGCACCAGGCCGGTGGCGGCGGTGACGGCTTCCAGCGCGGTCAGGGCCGCGTCGGGGTACGGCGAGCGCGCCAGGTAGTGCGGGACGTGCGCGGCGACACCGAGGACGTCGTGCCCCGCCTCGGCAAGCCGGAACTCCAGCAGCGACGCCGCGCTGCCCGGGACCTGGGCCTCCTCGAAGACGCTGGGCCGGCCGGGCACCAGGTCGACACGGTTGCCGTGCGGGGTGAGGCCGACGGGCCGGGTGTGCGGCACGCCCATCGGGATGCCGTGGAAGTTGACGTGCAGCCTGGTCCCGAGCCGCTCCGTGATCTGCAGGACGGCGGCCGCGAAACGCTCCCACTCGACATCCGGCTCCGGGCCGCTGAGCAGCAGGAACGGCGCGGCGGTGGCATCCCGTACGAGATGCAGTTCGAGCTTCGGCGCCTCGTACCGGGTCCAGCGGTCGCGCTGGAAGGTGAGCAGCGGCCGCCGCGCCCGGTAATCGATGAGCCGGTCCGCGTCGAAGCGGGCCACGACCTGCCGGGGCAGGCCGTCGAGCAGCCGCTCGACGATCTGGTCGCCCACGGCGCCCGCGTCGATGTAGCCGTCGAAGTGGTACAGCAGCACCAGCCCGGCCGATTCCCGGCCGCTCACGGCGTCGGCGGCCGCGAGCCCGGTCGGCTCCCACTCGTACAAATCCTGGGGGTCCTGCACAGTCCGCTCTCCTCCTCGTTCCTGTGCTTCTCCAACGCCGGGCCGGGGGCGGGGCATTCCCCGGCCACGGGGGTGGAACGCGGGTAAGGCCCGCCCCCCGTGAGGGAGCGGGCCTTACCGTTTCAGCGTTCAGCTGAGGCTGGACGGGACCGGAGCGTCAGCTCTGGCCGCCCGCCAGCTTCTCGCGGAGCGCGGCGAGCGCCTCGTCCGACGCCAGGGCGCCGGAGTTGTCCGCGGACTCCGAGGAGTACGAACCGCCGCCGCCACCGGCACCGCCGGACGGAGCGGCAGCCCCGCCACCGGCGGGCGCGGCAGCACCCTCGGCAGCGGCCTGCTCGTCCGCCTCGCGGGACTTGATGACCTGCGCCTGGTGCTGCTCGAAGCGGACCTGCGCCTCGGCGTACTGGCGCTCCCACTCCTCGCGCTGCTTCTCGTAACCGGGCAGCCAGTCGTTGGCCTCCGGGTCGAAGCCCTCGGGGTAGATGTAGTTGCCCTGGTCGTCGTAGGACGCGGCCATGCCGTACAGGGTCGGGTCGAACTCGACCGCCGTCGGGTCGGCACCGAAGGACTCGTTGGCCTGCTTCAGCGAGAGGCTGATGCGACGGCGCTCGAGGTCGATGTCGATGACCTTGACGAAGATCTCGTCGTTGACCTGGACGACCTGCTCCGGGATCTCCACGTGGCGCTCGGCCAGCTCGGAGATGTGGACCAGGCCCTCGATGCCCTCGTCGACGCGGACGAACGCGCCGAAGGGAACGAGCTTGGTGACCTTGCCGGGGACGACCTGGCCGATCTGGTGCGTCCGGGCGAACTGCTGCCACGGGTCTTCCTGGGTCGCCTTCAGCGACAGGGAGACGCGCTCGCGGTCCATGTCGACGTCCAGGACCTCGACCGTGACCTCCTGGCCGACCTCGACGACCTCGGAGGGGTGGTCGATGTGCTTCCAGGACAGCTCCGAGACGTGCACCAGGCCGTCGACGCCGCCGAGGTCCACGAACGCGCCGAAGTTGACGATCGAGGAGACGACGCCGGAGCGGACCTGGCCCTTCTGCAGGGTCGTGAGGAAGGTCTGGCGGACCTCGCTCTGCGTCTGCTCGAGCCAGGCACGGCGGGACAGGACCACGTTGTTGCGGTTCTTGTCCAGCTCGATGATCTTGGCCTCGAGCTCCTTGCCCACGTAGGGCTGGAGGTCGCGGACGCGGCGCATCTCGACGAGGGACGCCGGAAGGAAGCCACGGAGGCCGATGTCGAGGATGAGACCACCCTTGACGACCTCGATGACCGTACCGGTGACGATCCCGTCCTCTTCCTTGATCTTCTCGATGGTGCCCCAGGCACGCTCGTACTGAGCGCGCTTCTTCGAGAGGATCAGGCGGCCTTCCTTGTCCTCCTTCTGGAGAACCAGGGCCTCGATCTCGTCACCGACGGCCACGACCTCGTTCGGGTCGACGTCGTGCTTGATCGAGAGCTCGCGGGAGGGGATGACGCCTTCGGTCTTGTAACCGATGTCGAGCAGGACCTCGTCCCGGTCGACCTTCACGATCACGCCGTCGACGATGTCGCCGTCGTTGAAGTACTTGATCGTCTCATCGATCGCGGCGAGGAATTCTTCCTCGGAACCGATGTCGTTGACCGCCACCTGCGGGGTGGTGCGGATTGCCTCGGTGCTGCTCGTCATGTGGGAAAGGGCTCCGGTACGGACATTGAGTCGTAGGTACTGCTACGCCGAGAACCCGTATCGCACTGCCGAAGCCGGACAGCCCTGAGGACGCCTCTCCTCCCCGAGGGGATGCAAGAAGCGCCTCGTCGACCGAGGGGATCTTCAACCAATGCGAGCGCGACCTGCTCCGTCTGAGGTGCGCAGGCCCGCAGCGCAACTTGTAGCATACGGGGGCAGCCGGGCAGGGTCAATGCGCGAAGAGCGCAGGATGGGCGGAATCCCCCATATCCGGCAGATCTCATCCACGGCCGGACCGCACCGGAGTGCAGGACGGCCACGCGGCGGACCGGGCCGCGCCGGGCCCGGCCGGTTCGACGGAAGACTACGACGACGGGCGCGATGAACCAAGAGGACGAAGTGGAACCGACGCCGCCGGCGGGTTCCGTGGACGACGACGCCCGGGCCGTCCGGCGCCGCTCCGGGGAGACCGAGAGCAGCCGGGCCAACCGCGGCTGGTGGGACCGCAACGCCGACGAGTACCAGGTCGAACACGGTCCGTTCCTGGGCGACGACCGCTTCGTGTGGTGTCCCGAGGGCCTCGACGAGGCCGAGGCCGGGCTGCTCGGGCCCGCCTCCGGGCTCCCGGGGCGCGATGTCCTGGAGATCGGCGCGGGCGCCGCGCAGTGCTCCCGCTGGCTCGCCGCCCGGGGCGCCCGCCCCGTCGCCCTGGACCTGTCCCACCGGCAGCTCCAGCACGCGCTGCGGATCGGTGCCGGCTTCCCCCTCGTGCAGGCCGACGCGGGGGCGCTGCCCTTTCCCGACGGTGCCTTCGACCTGGCCTGTTCCGCGTACGGGGCGCTGCCCTTCGTCGCCGATCCGGTGCGGGTGCTGCGCGAGGTCCGGCGGGTGCTGCGGCCCGGGGGACGGTTCGTCTTCTCGGTGACGCACCCGATCCGCTGGGCGTTCCCGGACGAGCCGGGCCCGGAGGGGCTGTCGGTCGCCGCCTCCTACTTCGACCGCACGCCGTACGTCGAACAGGACGAAACGGGTGACGCCGTCTACGTCGAGCACCACCGGACGATCGGTGACCGGGTGCGCGACGTCGTCGCCGCGGGCTTCCGGCTGGCCGACCTCGTCGAGCCGGAGTGGCCGGACTGGAACCACCAGGAGTGGGGTGGCTGGTCACCGCTGCGCGGCCATCTGATCCCGGGGACGGCGATCTTCGTCTGCGACCGGTAGCGGCCCGGGCTGCCGATCCGGCCGACGGGAACGGGGGCGCCCCGTCCGGTCCGACGGGAGCGGGGGCGCCGATTCGGTGCGACCGGAGCGGGGGCGCCGGTCCGGTCCGACGGAACGGGGGCGGGGGCGGGCGGGCAGCGGGCCCCGCCGTCGGCAAGGTCCGGCCCGGGGTCCCGTCCGCGGCCGGAGCCCTCCGCGGCCGGAGACGGGCAGTCCCGGGCCGCGGCCGTCTTCGGCGGGCGCGGGAGACTGGGGGCGTGATCCGCACCGACGAACTGCTCGCGCTGCCCGTGCGCGACGCCCTGCCCGGCCTGCTGGAAGCCCTCCGGACCCGTACCGGCGCGGTGCTCGCCGCGCCGCCCGGCACCGGCAAGACCACCCTCGTACCGCTCGCGCTGGCGGGGCTGGTGCCGGGTGGCCGCGCCGGGCCGCGGCGCGTGCTGGTCGCCGAGCCGCGCAGGATGGCCGTACGGGCCGCCGCGCGCCGTATGGCGTGGCTGCTGGGCGAGGAGACCGGCCGCCGGGTCGGCTTCACGGTGCGCGGCGAGCGCCGGGTGAGCCGCGAGACGGTCGTCGAGGTCGTCACCACCGGGGTGCTTCTCCAGCGGCTCCAGCGCGACCAGGAACTGCCCGGCGCGGACACCGTGCTGCTCGACGAGTGCCACGAACGGCACCTCGACGCGGACACCGCCGCCGCCTTCCTGCTCGACGTGCGGTCCGCGCTGCGGCCGGAACTGGAGCTGGTGGCCGCCTCGGCGACGACGGACGCCGAGGCCTGGGCGCGGCTGCTGGGCTCGGCGGACGGTTCGGGCCCGGCGCCGGTGGTGCGGGCGGAGGGCCGGACGTACCCCGTCACGGTGCGCCACGCCCCGCCGCCGGGGCCGGTGCGGCCGCCGCACGGGATGCGCGTCGACCCGGCGCTGCTGGAGCATGTCGCGGCGACGGTGCGGTCGGCGCTGCGGGACGGCGACGGCGACGTGCTCTGCTTCCTGCCCGGCACGGGCGAGATCGCGCGCGTGGCCGGGATGCTGGGCGGCTCCGGTGCCGAGGTCCTCCAGTTGCACGGGCGGGCGCCGGCGGGGGTGCAGGAAGCGGTGCTGCGGGGCGGCGGCGGTGCGAGACGGCGGGTGGTCCTCGCGACCTCCGTGGCCGAGTCGAGCCTGACCGTGCCGGGCGTACGGACCGTGGTGGACTCCGGGCTGGCCCGCGAGCCGCGGATGGACCACGGGCGCGGGCTGGGCTCGCTGACGACCGTGCGGGTGTCCCGGGCGGCGGCCGCGCAGCGCCAGGGCCGGGCGGCGCGCGAGGCGCCGGGACTGGCGTTCCGGTGCTGGGCGGAGGGTGAGGACGCGCGGCTGCCGAGCTGGCCGTCGCCGGAGATCGCGGTGGCGGACCTGGCGCCGTTCGCGTTGCAGGCGGCCTGCTGGGGCGATCCCGGCGCCTCGGGGCTGGCGCTGCTCGACGCGCCGCCCGCGGGGGCGATGGCGGCGGCCCGGGAGGTGCTGCGGGCGGTCGGCGCGGTGGACGGGAACGGGCGGGCGACGGAACGGGGCGTACGGATGGCCCGGATGGGCCTGCATCCCCGGCTGGCGCGGGCGCTGCTGGACGGCGCGCGGGAGGTGGGCGCGCGCCGGGCGGCCGAGATCGTGGCGCTGCTGTCGGAGGAACCGCCGCGCGCTCTGGGCGACGATCTGGCGGCCGTGTGGCGCGCGGTACGACGGGAGAGCACGGGCGGGGACGGCTACGCGGCCCGCTGGCGCCGGGAGACCCGACGGCTGGAGGCGGCCGTACGACCGGCGGGCGCGGGCGCAGGTGCGGGTGCGGGCGTGGCCGCGGGACCGGCGGAGGGCGCCGAGGGCGTGGGTCCGGCAGGGGCCGCCGCCTCGGGTCCCGCGGAGGCCCGGCGCCCGCCCGGCCGGGACCGCGGCCCTCGTACGGACCTGGACCGCGGCCGTCGTACGGAGCTGGACCCCGGCCCTCGTACGGATTCGGACCGCGCCCCTCGCACGGACCTCGGCCACAGCCCTCGTACGGACCTGGACCGCGGCCGTCGTACGGAGCTGTCCGACGACGGGGCCGCCGGGCTCGTCGCCGCGCTGGCGTTCCCCGAACGGGTGGCCCGGAGGCGCGGGACGGACAGCTTCGTCATGGTGAACGGAACGGGGGCGGAACCGGCGGACGGCTCCCGGCTCGGCACCGCCGAGTGGCTGGCGGTGGCCGTGGCCGACCGTCCGGCGACCTCGGCCTCGGCGCGGATACGCCTGGCCGCGGTCACCGACGAGGACACCGCCCGGCTCGCGGCCGGGCCGCTGCGCACGTCCGGTGAGGAAGTCGTCTGGTCGGCCGGGCGCGGCGACGTGCTGGCGCGCGCGGTGGAGCGGCTGGGCGCGGTCGAGCTGTCCGTACGGCCGTTGCGGGAACCCGATCCGGCGGCCGTGCGGGCCGCGCTGCTGGAGGGCCTGCGGCAGGAGGGTCCGGGGCTCCTGCGCTGGTCGCGGGACGCGGTGGCGCTGCGGCAGCGGATGGCCTTCCTGCACCGGGTGCTGGGCGCCCCGTGGCCGGACGTGTCGGACGCGGCACTGCTCGGCTGTACGGACCTGTGGCTCGGGCCGGAGCTGGCCCGGGCCCGGCGGCGGGCGGACCTGGAGCGTGCCGACGCGGGCACGGCGCTCGCGCGGCTGCTGCCCTGGGCGACGGGGGACGCCGCCCGGCTCGACCGGCTGGCACCGGAGCGGATGGAGGTGCCCAGCGGTTCGCGGATCCGGATCGACTACTCCGGCGAGCAGCCCGTGCTGGCCGCCAAGCTGCAGGAACTCTTCGGCCGGCAGGAGACCCCGCGCATCGCGGACGGCAGGGTCCCGCTGCTGGTCCATCTGCTCTCCCCCGCCGGGCGCCCGGCGGCGGTCACGGCCGATCTGGCGTCGTTCTGGCGCGAGGGGTACCGCTCGGTGCGGGCCGAGCTGCGCGGCCGTTATCCGAAGCACCCGTGGCCGGAGGACCCGGCGACGGCCGCGCCGACGCGGCACACCAAGCGGCGGTCCTGAGGCCGCGGGCCTGAAACGGCGGGCTTGAGGCTGTGGCCTGAGGCTGTGGCCTGAGTCGGCGGGCCCGTGCCGGGAGCGGTGGGCCCGCACCGGGAGCGGCAGGCCCGCACCGGGAGCGGCAGGCCCGTGCCGGGGGCCGTGGAACAGCGGCCCCCGGGCGGCCGGCCGGAGCGGCTGCCCCCGGCCTCACGCGTCCGTCCGGCGCGGGAGGCGCACGGAGGCGCCGGACGGACGGAGGCGCCGGACGGACGGACACGGTGCAACGACCGGTGAGCGGACGCGGTGGAACGACCCAATGGGCGTACCCGGTGGACAGGCGGACCGCCGGGCGGGTCGACGCGGTGACAGGCCGGCCGGTGACAGCCGGTGCCAGGTCAGCCGGTGTCAGCCGGTGTCAGGTCAGCCGGTGCCAGGTCAGCCGGTGTCAGCCGGTGTCAGGTCAGCCGGGCCGCCGCGGCGCCGATCGCCGTGCCGCTGCTGGTCGGCTCGGGCTGCGGCTCCTCCGCCTCGGCACCGCCGTCCTCACCCGCGCCGTCCTCGTCCTCGCCACAGGGGCTCTCGGTCGGCTCGCCGTCGTCGGGGCTGCCCGAGGATTCGCTGGGAGAGGGGGTGGGCGACGCGCTGTCGTCGGCGCTCTCGCTCGGGGAGGCCGATCCGCTCGGGCACTCGCTCCCGGTCGGCGACGGGTCGCCGGGCTCGGACTCGCCGCCGGTGGGCTCGTCCGTGGGCCTGTCGCCGGTCTTCGTGGGCCGGGGCTTGCCGGGGCCGGACGAGGAACCGGACGTCGGCTCGATCTGGCCCCCGATGCTGGCCGTCGGGCCCTCCGGGTCCATGATCACATCCTGTGGCCCCTTGCCCTTGCCCTTCGGACCGGAGCCGCCCTTGCCGGAGCTTCCCTTTTCGCCACCGCCGCCCGACGGGTCGCCCCCCGCGCCCGGGGTGTTCGGCAGGACGCCCGTGCCGTCGGGCACCTCGTGCGTGCCCTTGCGGTAGAACTCCAGCCAGGACAGAACGGTGTTCAGATACTCCCTCGAGTGGTTGTAGCCGAGGATCGCCTCGTCGAGGTCCGCCTTCTTCGACAGGTCCCGGCCGCCCGCGCACAGATAGCGGCCCGCTCCGAGCGCGGCGTCGTAGATGTTGTTCGGGTCCTTCGCGCCGTCGTTGTTGCCGTCGGCGCCCCACCGTGCCCAGGTGGAGGGGATGAACTGCATCGGCCCGACGGCACGGTCGTAGGCGGTGTCGTTGTCGTACAGGCCGCCGTCGGTGTCGCGGATGCTGGCGAAGCCGTTGCCGTTGAGCTGCGGGCCGAGGATCGGCTTGAGCGTGGTGCCCTCGGCGTCGACGGCTCCACCGCGCGCCTGTCCGGACTCCACCTTCCCGATCGCGGCGAGCAGTTCCCAGGGCAGGTTGCAGCCCGGGTCGCTGTCGGCGAGCGCGGCTTCCGCCTTCTTGTACGCGGCCAGGACCGTGGCCGGAATGCCAGATTCGACATCACCGCCGAGCCCGGGCAGGTCTATGGAGGCGTCCGGGTCCCCCGGGGTCTGCAGCGGTGGCAGGTCCGTGTGGTAGGGCGAACCTCCGTCGATCGGATGGTCGTCGGACGGCGAACCGGCAGCCCGGCCCCGGTCGTCGACCAGCAGATCCGGCGCCTGGGAGGCGGTGAGTGCCGCCATGGCGACCGCCGCGACAGCCGTCGTGGCGGCTCCCCGTCGCAGCCTCCGGCCGAATTGCGCTGCCATACGTCCGTTCCTCCCTTGGACCAGGAGCGAGGTCCGCCGCTCACCTGACATCGTCCGCGCGCGCCGTGCGCTGCCGCCCGGTCGCCCGCGCGACAACTGCGGCGACACTACGACAACTTCTGGCCTCCAGTCACCGGACAGCCCCCGCTTTCGGCCGCATTCACACGGCTCTGTTACGGAGCGGCCGGAAACGGCACCGGGCCGGGGCTTCCGCGGGAGCCCCGGCGGCAGCCGTACCGCACGGCGGGGCGGAACGACTGCGGACCGGCGCCGCGGGGCGACCGCCAACCGGCCGCGGAGCAGTCGCGGGACCGGTCGCCGACCGAGTACGGCCCCCGTACGGACGGGCGGCACGGACCGCCACGAACCGGCAGCGGACCAGCCGCCGACCCACCGCCGACCGAGTACGGCCCCGGTACGGACGGGCGCCACGGACCGCCACGAACCGGCAGCGGACCGGCTGCAAACCCGCCGCCGACCCGCCGCCGACCGGCTCGGGCCGGGCGCGGACCCGGTTGCGCATCGCCTGCGCCACCACCGCGGATCTGCCGCTGACCTGCCACGGGGCCGGCCACTGCCCTGCCACTCGTCTGCCACTCGTCTGCCACGGACCGGCCCGGCAGCCGCCCCGCCGCGCTGCGTCCCGCTCCGTGCCGGGGGACTCCCCGCCCCGCGCCCGAGGGGCGGGGAGTCCCCGGCACGGAGCGGCATACTGGTCCGCGTCGACCGCAGCCGGACCGGGGGATCATGCCGTTCACACTGAGCCACGCGGCCGCCGTGCTGCCCGCTGTCCGGCGGGACGGGCGGGGCCGCGGCAGTCTCGTCCCGTCGGCGCTGGTCGCCGGATCGTTCTCGCCCGACGCGACGTACTACGCCGACTCCGTGCTGCCCGGCGCGATGGCCTTCGGCTCGGTCACCCACTCCCCGTACGGGGTGCTGACCGTGGACGTCCTCGTCACGGCCGCTCTCGTGGGCTGCTGGCTGCTGCTGCGGGATCCGCTGATCGCACTGGTGCCGGGGGCGGAACGGCGGTCGCGGTGCTACGAGTTGCTGCGCGGCGGGAGCCTGCGGGGGCGGCCGGTGGCCGGGCTGGTGCTGTGGTTCTGGGTGTCGGCGGCGATCGGGGCGACGACCCACGTCCTGTGGGACGCGTTCACACATCTGGACCGCTGGGGGACGCGGCTGCTGCCCGTGCTCACCGAGTTCGTGGCGGGCTTCCCGCTCTACTACTACGCCCAGTACGGCGGATCGGCGCTGGCGTTGCTGCTGATCGCGCACTTTCTGTTCACCGCCGTGCGGCGGATGCCGGGCGTCTCGGCCGTGCCCCGCCCGGTGTCGTGGCTGACGCCCCGCGGCCGGACGGCCGCCTGGGCGCTGCTCGGGATGTGCGCCGCCGCCGGGGCCGTGCACCGCTGTGTCCGGCTCCACGAGGCCACCGGGTGGCGCGTCAATTTCGTCAACTACACGCCACCCGCGATGTTCGGGGCGGGGGTCGGGCTGGCGACTGGGCTGGGGCTGTACGCGCTGTGGCTCCGTCTGCGGGCGGCCCGTTCGACCGGCCACGACGGTGCCGCGCACCCTGACCACGCCGGCAGCGCCGGAGCAGCGGGAGCCACGGACGGCCCCGGCGGCTCCGGCGGCCCGGGGGCTCGGCCGGCCGGAGCCCCCGGAGCGACGCCGACGGAGGAGCACCGACGGGACGGCCGGGCCGCCGTCTGACGGGGATCCGGCCGACGCCGGACCCGCCTCACCGGCCGGGACCGGACCCGGCTCACCCGTCCGGCGCCCGACCGCCCCGGGCCTGCGCCCGCCCCGGGCCGCAGGTCCCGGCCGCACGCCCGGGCCGACGGCCGGACGTCAGTGCGCGGCCGACTCCCAGTCCTTGCCGAAGCCGATCGAGACGTCCAGCGGGGCGCGCAACTGCGCCGCGCCCGCCATCTCCCGGCGGACCAGCTCCTCCACCGGCGCCCGCTCGCCGGGCGCGACCTCCAGCACGATCTCGTCGTGCACCTGGAGCAGCATCCGGGAGGTCAGCTTCTCCTTCTCCAGGGCTTCGCCGACCCGCAGCATTGCGATCTTCACGATGTCGGCGGCGGTGCCCTGGATCGGCGCGTTGAGCGCCATCCGCTCGGCGGCCTCGCGGCGCTGGCGGTTGTCGCTGTTGAGGTCCGGCAGATAGCGGCGGCGGCCGAGGATGGTCTCGGTGTAGCCGGTGGCCCGGGCCTCCTCGACGACTCGGTGCAGATAGTCGCGGACCCCGCCGAACCGCTCGAAGTAGGTGTCCATCAGCCGGCGGGACTCGGCCGCCTCGATGTTCAGCTGCTGGGAGAGGCCGAAGGCGGACAGTCCGTAGGCGAGGCCGTAGGACATGGCCTTGATCTTGCGGCGCATCTCCGGGTCCACCTGGGCCTTCGGGACGCCGAAGACCTGGGAGGCGACCGTGTCGTGCAGGTCCTCCCCGGAGGTGAACGCCTCGATCAGCCCCTCGTCCTCGGAGAGATGAGCCATCACCCGCAGCTCGATCTGGCTGTAGTCGGCCGTGAGGAGCGACTCGAATCCCTCGCCGACGACGAAGCCGCGGCGGATGGCGCGGCCCTCGTCGGTGCGCACCGGGATGTTCTGCAGGTTCGGGTCGGTGGAGGAGAGCCGGCCGGTGGCGGCGACCGTCTGGTTGAAGCTGGTGTGGATGCGGCCGTCGGGGGCGATGGTCTTGACGAGTCCCTCGACGGTGGACCGCAGCCGGGCCTGCTCGCGATGCCGGAGCATGATCACGGGCAGTTCGTGGTCGGTCTGCTCGGCGAGCCAGGCGAGGGCGTCGGCGTCGGTGGTGTAGCCGGTCTTGGTCTTCTTGGTCTTGGGCAGGCCGAGTTCGCCGAAGAAGACCTCCTGGAGCTGCTTGGGCGAGCCGAGGTTGAACTCGTGGCCCACCGCGTCGTGCGCCTCCTTCACGGCCTGCTGCACGGCGCCCGCGAACTGCTGCTCCATCCGGTCCAGCCAGCCGCGGTCGGCGGCGATGCCGTGCCGCTCCATGCGGGCCAGCAGGGCCGAGACCGGCAGCTCCATGTCGCGGAGCAGCCCGGCCGCGCCGACGTCCTCCAGCCGCCCGTCCAGCGTCTCGCCGAGGTCGAGGATCGTCCGGGCCTGCGTCATCAGGGCGTCCCGCTCGGCCTCCTCGTCGGCGCCGAGGGCCAGCTGGCCGCTGTCGGAGGCCGCCGGGGCCAGCTCGCGGCCGAGGTACTCCAGGGACAGGGCGTCCAGGTCGAAGGTGCGGCGGCCGGGCTTCACCAGATAGGCGGCCAGGGCGGTGTCCATGGTGACGCCGGCGACGGTCCAGCCGTGCTCGGCGAAGACCCGCATGGACTCCTTCGCCTTGTGCATGACCTTGGGCCGGTCCGGGTCCGCGATCCACCCGGCGAAGGCCCGCTCGTCGGCCTCGTCCAGCTCCGTGGGGTCGAACCAGGCGGCGGGGCCGGATGCCTCGGCCAGCGCGATCTCGCTGACGCTGCCGCTGCCGAGCGCCCATCCGGCGACCGAGGCGACACCGAGCGGCGCTCCGCCGTGCCGCTCGAGCCAGGGCGCGAGCTGTCCCGCGCCGAGGACCGTGCCGTCCACCTCCACCCCCGCTGCGGGAGCGGCCGGGGCCTCCTCCTCCGCGCCCGGGTCGACGGCCAGCAGCCGCTCCCGCAGGCTCGGATTGCGGATCTCCAGGGCGTCCAGCAGCACGGCCATGGCCGTGCGGTCGTACGGCAGACGGGTCAGGCCCTCCGGGCCCGTCGGCAGCTCGACGTCCTTTATCATCCCGGTCAGCCGGTGGTTGAGCTTGACGGACTCCAGGTGGTCGCGGAGATTCTGCCCCGCCTTGCCCTTGACCTCGTCGGCCCGCGCCGCCAGCTCCTCGAACGAACCGAACTGGTTGATCCACTTCGCGGCCGTCTTCTCGCCGACACCGGGGATGCCCGGCAGATTGTCCGACGGGTCCCCGCGCAGCGCCGCGAAGTCCGGATACTGCGCCGGGGTCAGGCCGTACTTCTCCTGCACCTTGGCGGGGGTGAAGCGGGTCAGCTCCGAGACGCCCTTCGTGGGGTAGAGCACCGTCACATGATCGCTGACGAGCTGGAACGAGTCCCGGTCGCCGGTGACGATCAGCACCTCGTACCCCGCCGCCTCCGCCTGCGTGGCGAGCGTGGCGATGACGTCGTCCGCCTCGAAGCCGTCCACCGCGAAGCGCGTGACCTTCATGGTGTCGAGCAGCTCGCCGATCAGCTCGACCTGGCCCTTGAACTCGTCCGGGGTCTTGGAGCGGTTCGCCTTGTACTCCGGGAACTCCTCGGAGCGCCAGGTCTTCCGCGAGACGTCGAAGGCGACGGCGAAATGCGTCGGCTGCTCGTCACGCAGGGTGTTCGCCAGCATTGAGGCGAAGCCGTAGACGGCGTTCGTCGGCTGGCCGGAGCTGGTGGTGAAATTCTCGGCGGGCAGCGCGAAGAACGCCCGGTACGCCAGGGAATGCCCGTCCATGAGCATCAGCCGGGGACGGGAGGCGTCACCCCCGCTCCCCTGCTTCCCGGCGGTCGCGGTCGCTGCGGTCTTCTTCGATGCTGCTGTCTCTGCCACGCCCACGATCCTGCCACGCCCCACTGACACTCCCGGACGACACGCGATCCGCCGCCGGCACCGCCGCGCCCCGCGCCGCCGCCCGGCGGGCCGCGCCGCCGCATCCGGCGGGCCGCGTGCTCCCGTACACCCCCGGCGGGCTCTCCCGTCCCGCACCCGCACACCCCGCAGCCCCGGCCCCCCGCACCCCTCACCCCTCGCCCCGCACCCTGCGGGCCGCACGGCCCCTCCCCCGTTGTCCGTGCCCCGTGCGATGATCCCGCCAGGCAGTACGCACCACCCGAGGGAGAGCGCCATGGCTGGCAAGCCGCCCGCAAGCGACCCGGTCCAGGACGCGCCGGAGGTCACCCCTCCGCCGCACGCCGCCGCCGGTCTCTCCGCCGTCGGCCACAGCCTGCGCATGGCGACCCGGCAGATGGGCGTCCGCCGCACCGCCCTCACCCTGCTCCGGGTCAACCAGAAAGAGGGCTTCGACTGCCCCGGCTGCGCCTGGCCCGAGGGCGACGAGCGGCACACCGCCGAGTTCTGCGAGAACGGCGCCAAGGCCGTCGCCGAGGAGGCCACGCTCCGCCGCGTCACCGACGAGTTCTTCGCCGCCCACCCCGTCGCGGACCTGGCGGAGCGCAGCGGCTACTGGCTCGGCCAGCAGGGCCGCCTCACCCGGCCGATGTATCTCGCGGAGGGCGCCGACAGGTACGAGCCGGTGTCCTGGGAGCGGGCCTTCGACATCGTCGCCGACGAGCTGCGCGCCCTGGAGTCCCCGGACGAGGCCGTCTTCTACACCTCCGGGCGCACCAGCAACGAGGCCGCCTTCCTCTACCAGCTGTTCGCCCGCGAGTTCGGCACCAACAACCTCCCCGATTGTTCCAACATGTGCCACGAGTCGTCCGGCTCGGCCCTCACCGAGACCCTCGGCGTCGGCAAGGGCAGCGTGCTGCTGGAGGACCTGCACCGGGCGGATCTGATCATCGTCGCCGGTCAGAACCCGGGCACCAACCATCCCCGGATGCTGTCCGCGCTGGAGCGGGCCAAGGCCGGCGGCGCCCGCATCATCACCGTCAACCCGCTGCCCGAGGCCGGCCTGGAGCGGTTCAAGAACCCGCAGACGCCGCGCGGCCTCGCCGGCCGGGGCACCGCCCTCACCGACCTCTTCCTGCAGATCCGGCTCGGCGGGGACCAGGCCCTGTTCCGCGCCCTGGGCAGGCTGATCCTGGAAGCGGGCGCGACGGACGAGGACGCCGTCGACCGGGAGTTCATCGACCGGCACACCCACGGCTTCGAGGAGTACGCCGCAGCCGCCCGGGCCACCGACTGGGACGAGACGCTGCGCGCCACCGGCCTGCGGCGCTCCGAGATCGAGGCGGCGCTGCGCATGGTCCTCGGCTCCCGCCGCGTCGTGGTCTGCTGGGCCATGGGCCTCACCCAGCACAAGCACTCCGTGCCCACCATCCGCGAAGTCGTCAACTTCCTGCTGCTGCGCGGCAACATCGGCCGCCCCGGCGCCGGTGTCTGCCCGGTCCGCGGGCACAGCAACGTGCAGGGCGACCGCACCATGGGCATCTTCGAGCGTCCCGCCCCCGCCTTCCTCGACGCCCTGGAGCGCGAGTTCGGCTTCGCGCCCCCGCGCCATCACGGCCTGGACGTCGTACGGTCCATCCGCGCCCTGCGCGACGGCGGGGCCAAGGTCTTCTTCGCCATGGGCGGCAACTTCGTCTCCGCCTCGCCCGACACCGCGGTCACCGAGGCCGCCGTGCGCCGCGCCCGGCTGACCGTGCACGTCTCCACCAAGCTCAACCGCTCCCATGTGGTCACCGGGGCCCGCGCCCTGATCCTCCCCACGCTCGGCCGCACCGAGCGGGACACCCAGGCCGCCGGGGACCAGTTCGTCACCGTCGAGGACTCGATGGGCATGGTGCACGCCTCCCGCGGACGGCTGGAGCCCGCGAGCCCGCATCTGCTCTCGGAGACCGCCATCGTCTGCCGTCTCGCGCGCCGCGTCCTCGGCACGGCGAGCCGCACCCCCTGGGAGGAGTTCGAGCGGGACTACCGCCTGATCCGGGAGCGCGTCTCCCGGGTCGTGCCCGGATTCGAGGACTTCGAGGCCAAGGTCGCGCGCCCCGGCGGCTTCACCCTGCCGCACGCGCCCCGCGACAGCCGCAGCTTCCCCACCGCCACCGGCAAGGCCAACTTCACCGCCGCCCCCGTCGAGCATCCCGAGGTGCCGGAGGGCCGGCTGCTGCTCCAGACGCTGCGCTCGCACGACCAGTACAACACCACGGTCTACGGCCTCGACGACCGCTACCGCGGCATCAAGGGCGGCCGCCGCGTCGTCCTCGTCCACCCGGACGACGCCACCGCGCTCGGCCTGCCCGACGGCTCCTACACCGATCTGGTGAGCGAATGGCGGGACGGCACCGAGCGGCGGGCCCCCGGTTTCCGCGTCGTGCACTACCCCACCGCCCGGGGCTGCGCCGCCGCCTACTACCCGGAGACGAACGTCCTGGTCCCGCTCGACTCGACCGCCGACACCAGCAACACCCCGGCCAGCAAGTCCGTGGTCGTGCGGCTCGAACCCGCCGGCGCCTGACCGACCGCCCCGCACCGCGGGGCACCTCCGCCGCACCGCGGCCCCTCCGCCGCGCGGGGCACTCCGGCCGCGCGGGGCACTCCGGCCGCGCGGGGCACCTCCGGCCGCGACGGGCGGTGACCCCCGCGGCGGGAGCCTTTCCGCGCCCGCGCGTGAGCTGCCCAACCCGCGCGTGAGCTGCCCTGCCTCGCGCGGCGGGCCGGCCCGTGCTCCGCCCGCTCTCCCCGTCTCTGTCTGTCTCCCTGCGCAGCGCGGTCCCTCCCGCGCCCGCGTGGCCTGCCGCCTGAGGGATGTCGGCCTCGGCACGGTGCGGCGTCTCTCCCGCGCCCGCGCGTGGCCTGCCGCCGCGGGCCCGGCCGTCGGCGCCGGATCCACGGGCCCGCGCCCGCCGCGCGTGACCCCCGGCACTGCGCGCGGGCGATGAACGGTGCACACTACAGCGACATCGAGCTGATCACGTTCCACCGAACCGACAGGAGCCGCGCCCCATGGGTGAGCAGCACAGCACCACGTTCTCCCAGGAAACCCTGGACCTGTACGCCGGGCTCGGCATCGACCTGGACACCCTGTTCTCCGCCGGGCACCTCGGCGCCCGGATGGGCCTGGAGATGATCGAGGCCTCCGCCGAACGCGTCGTCGGCACCCTCCCCGTCGAGGGCAACACGCAGCCGTACGGACTGCTGCACGGCGGTGCCTCCGCCGTGCTCGCGGAGACCCTCGGCTCGGTCGGCGCCATGCTGCACGGCGGTCCGGGGAAGCTGGCCGTCGGTGTGGACCTCAACTGCACGCACCACCGCGGTGTCCGCTCGGGGCTCGTCAAGGGCACCGCCACCCCCGTCCACCGGGGCCGCTCCACCGCCACGTACGAGATCGTGATCACCGACGAGCAGGAGCGGCGGGTGTGCACCGCCCGGCTGACCTGCATGCTGAAGGACGCCCCCGCGAGCTGACCCGCGGAGCGATTCGCCGAGCGTCCCGGGCCGCACCTCGCCCCGGTTCGCCCCTTTCCGCCCGGGACGCCGGAATCGTTTTCCCTGCCGTAACACTGCGTGACAAACGGGCCGTGCCGTACCCCGGGGTGACCACCGCGCACCGCCCGGCCCTGGATCCGCACCCGTGCCGGGTCCGCTATCCGAACCCGCTCCGCCCGGCCCTCCGCCCGCCCCGGGGCGGAACTGCGCGTTTGCGCGCGCCGCCGCGTCCGCTGCCCGGCCGGCCGCCCGCCCGCCGTCACGACGGCCCCCGCATTCCCGCCCCCAGGGGTACCTGTCATAACAAGACAGTCACATCATCGTCTGCCCCTCTGCCCGGGCGCAGCTCATCGCCATATATTCACCGCCAGTTACCGCGCCGCCGGGCGTGAACACCGCACGTCACCCAGTACCACCCCGTACGGCCCGGCGCGCGACACGGCCACTCAAGCGAGAAGGCCGCGCCAGGGGAAAGGACAGATCGTGCGTCACCGTTCCTTGCTCGTTCTCACCACCGCGGTCACCGCGGGGGCACTCACACTCTCCGCCTGCGGATCGCGCGACGACAGCGGAAATGGCGGCGGCGACGGCAACACCACTGTCGTGATCGGCGTGGACGCCCCGCTCACCGGCAAACTCTCCGCGCTGGGCCAGGGCATCAAGAACTCCGCCGAACTGGCCATGAAGACGGCCAACAAGAACAAGGAAGTCGAAGGCGTCACCTTCAAGATGGTGGCCCTCGACGACGTCTCCCAGCCCGGCACCGGCCAGCAGAACGCCAACAAGATCATCGACAACGACGACGCGATCGCCGGCATCGGCCCGCTGAACTCCAACGTCGCCCCGCCCATGCAGAAGGCGTTCGACAACGCCGGCATGGCCCTCGTCTCCCCCGCCAACACCGCCCCCGAACTCACCCAGGGCAAGGACTGGCGCACCGGCGACCTCAAGCGCCCCTTCGACACGTACTTCCGCACCTCGACCACGGACGCCATCCAGGGCCCGTACGCCGCGCAGTACATGTACGAGGAGAAGAAGCTCAAGAAGGTCTTCGTCATCGACGACAAGAAGACCTACGGAGCGGGCCTCGCGGGCACCTTCAAGGAAGCCTTCGAAAAGCTCGGCGGCGAAATCGTCGGCACCGACCACGTCAACCCCGACGACACCGACTTCTCCGCGATCGCCACCAAGGTCAGCAACAGCGACGCCGAATTCGTCTACTACGGCGGCGAATACCCGGCCGGCGCCCCGCTCTCCGACCAGATCAAGAAGGCCGGCGCCAAGATTCCCGTCGTCGGCGGCGACGCCCTCTACAGCGGCGAGTACATCAAGCTCGCCAAGGACAACTCCGAAGGCGACTTCGCCAGCTCAGTCGGCGCGCCCCTGGAAACCCTCGACACCGCCAAGCAGTTCATGAAGGACTACGAGGCGGCCGGATACGACACCCCCTACGAGGCCTACGGCGGCTACTCCTACGACAGCGCCTGGGCCGTCATCCAGGCCGTCAAGGCCGTCGTCGAGGACAACGACGGCAAGCTTCCCGAGGACATGAAGGAAGCCCGCGCCGCGGTCGTCAAGGCCCTCCAGGACGTCAGCTTCGAAGGCGTCAGCGGCAAGGTCGCGTTCGACGAGTACGGCGACACCACCAACAAGCAGCTCTCCCTCTACGAGGTCAAGGACGGCGCCCACGAGCCGGTCGCGACCGGCGAGTACAAGGGCTGACCCACCGGGGCCGTATCCCGAACCGGCCCCACCGCCCCACCACAGCCGCGCGGGGGCG
>NZ_WHPN01000324.1:35483-74531 GCF_009735685.1 Streptomyces lycii
CCCCCGCGCCGCCGTATCCGACACCCACTCCCGGAGGCCCAGCGGTGCACGACCTGCCGCAGCAGCTAGCCAACGGCCTGATACTCGGCGCGATGTACGGCTTGATCGCGATCGGGTACACGATGGTCTACGGCATAGTCCAGCTCATCAACTTCGCCCATGGCGAGATATTCATGATCGGCGGGTTCGGAGCACTCACCGCCTGGCTCCTCCTGCCCGACGGAACGTCACTTCTGCTCGCCCTTCCCCTGATGCTCCTCATGGCGATGGCCTCCTCGGTCCTCGTCGGCGTCGGCGCCGAACGCTTCGCCTACCGGCCCCTGCGCGGCGCGCCCCGGCTCGCCCCCCTGATCACCGCCATCGGCCTCTCCATCGCCCTCCAGCAGGCCATCTGGGCGTTCTACCCGGACGCCACCAAGGCCCGCCCCTTCCCCCGCTTCAGCGGCGGCAGCATCGACGTCGGGCCGTTCTCCGTGCAACGCGGCGAGATCTTCCTGATCATCGCCGCCCCGGTCTGCATGGTCGCCCTCGGCCTGTTCGTGTCCAAGACCCGCACCGGCCGCGCCATGCAGGCCACCTCGCAGGACCCCGACACGGCCAAGCTCATGGGCATCAACACCGACCGCATCATCGTCACCGCCTTCGCCATCGGCGCCGCCTTCGCAGCCATCGCCTCCATCGCCCACGGCCTCAAATACGGCCAGGTCGACTTCAAGATGGGCTTCATCGCCGGACTCAAGGCCTTCACCGCCGCGGTCCTCGGCGGCATCGGCAACATCTACGGCGCCATGATCGGCGGCCTCGTCCTCGGCCTCACCGAAGCCATGGCCATCGCATACATCGAAAACGTCCCCGGCATGGAACTGTTCGGCGGCGGCGCCTGGAAGGACGTGTGGGCCTTCGTCGTCCTCATCCTCGTCCTCCTGCTCCGGCCCCAGGGCCTGCTCGGCGAACGCGTCACGGATCGGGCGTGATGACCATGACCACCACAGACACCACCCGGGCCACCGCCCCCGCCACCGCACCCGGCGCCCTGCCGCTGCCCGCCGGCGCCGCACGCGCCGCCACCGCCGCCGGCGCCGTCCTCACCTTCGCCAGCACCTTCCTCGCCTGGACCTGGACCGGCGCCTTCCCCGGCAACCTCACCGTCACCGGCTACCCCGGCGGCCTCCAGGTCCTCACCCTCACCGGCGCCCTCCTCACCACCCTGTTCCTCCTCGCCGGACACGGCATCCGCGGACTCCGCTGGCTCACCCCCGGCGGCACCAACAGCCCCGTCGTCCTCCTCGCACTCGGCACCGCCGCCGTCACCTGGTACGCCGCCGGAGCCATCGCCTTCACCCTCGGCGGCCTCGTCAACCTCGAACCCGGCGGCTGGCTCGCCGCCGCCGCCTCACTCCTCACCGCCGTCGCCGCACTCGGCCTCCCCGCCGACACCCCCGCCGACCCGGAACACCCCCCGACCGACCCCTGGCAGCGACTGCGGCACTCCCTCAGGGCCCCCGCGCCCGCACGCGCCCGCACCCTTCCCTCCTGGGCCGAGATCCTGCTCATCGCCGCCGCCTTCGCGGTCGCCCTCTACGTCTTCACCTACGGCATCGCCACCGAATACGGCGAACTCTTCGTCGGCTTCCTGCTGCTGACCCTCCTCGCCGTCCCCGCCCTCGCCAAGGCCGGACTGCTGCGCCGGGTCACCGCACTCACCGCGAAACACCGCAACGTCTCCATCACCGCCGCCTTCGTCGCCGCCGCGGCCTTCCCCTTCCTCCAGAGCGACAACGAATTCACCTCCATCGCCGTCAACATCCTGATCTTCGCCACGGTCGCCCTCGGGCTGAACGTCGTCGTCGGACTCGCCGGCCTCCTCGACCTCGGATACGTTGCCTTCCTCGGCGTCGGCGCCTACACCGCCGCCCTCGTATCCGGCTCCCCCTTCTCCACCATCGGCGTCCACTTCCCCTTCTGGGCCGCCGTCCTCACCGGAGCCGCCGTTTCCCTCGTCTTCGGCGTCCTCATCGGCGCCCCCACCCTGCGGCTGCGCGGCGACTACCTCGCCATCGTCACCCTCGGCTTCGGCGAGATCTTCCGCATCGGCATGCAGAACCTCGACGGGATCTCCGGCCCCTCCGTCACCAACGGATCCACCGGCGTCCCGCAAATCCCCGACCTGGAACTCCTCGGCTACAACTTCGGGGAACCCCACACCCTCCTCGGCTTCGAATTCACCAGGTCCGCCAACTACTTCTGGCTGATGCTGATCATCACGGTCGTCGTCGTCTCCGTGTTCCGGCGCTCCGACACCTCCCGCATCGGCCGCGCCTGGGTCGCCATCCGCGAGGACGAAACCGCGGCCCGCGCCATGGGCATCAACGCCTTCCGGCTCAAACTCATGGCCTTCGCCCTCGGCGCCACACTCGCCGGCCTCGCCGGCACCGTCCAGGCCCACACCGTCTCCTCCATCGACCCCGAGCAGTACAAATTCGTCGAAGCCGTACCCCCCAACTCCGCGTTCCTCCTCGCCGCCGTCATCCTCGGCGGCATGGGAACCGTCGGAGGCCCCCTCATCGGCGCCGCACTGCTCTACCTCATCCCGGCCAAACTCCAGTTCATCGGCGAATACCAGCTCCTCCTCTTCGGCATCGCACTCGTCCTCCTCATGCGCTTCCGCCCCGAAGGACTCGTCGCCGACCGCCGCAAGCAGCTGGAATTCCACGAGACCGGACAACTCGACGTGCCGGACACAGACGGAGACACCCCCGGCAAACCCGGCCTCAGCAAGGCGGAGGCGTGACCGACATGACCACCGACACCACGACTTCACAGGCCCCGGCCCGCGACACCGTGCTCGACGCCACCGGCGTCACCATGCGCTTCGGCGGCCTCACCGCCGTCAGCGACGTCGACCTCACCGTGGGCGGCGGCGAGATCGTCGGCCTCATCGGACCCAACGGAGCCGGCAAAACCACCTTCTTCAACTGCCTCACCGGGCTCTACATCCCCACCGAAGGCACCGTCTCCTACCGCGGGAAAGTCCTCCCCCACCGCTCCCACCTCGTCACCCAGGCCGGAATCGCCCGGACCTTCCAGAACATCCGCCTCTTCCCCAACATGACCGTTCTGGAAAACGTCCTCGTCGGCCGCCACACCCGCACCAAGGAAGGACTCGTCGCAGCCCTCCTCCGCGGCCCCCGCTTCAAAAAGGCCGAACGCGAATCCGAGGACCGCGCCATGGAACTCCTCGAATTCACCGGACTCGCCGCCAAACGCGACCACATCGCCCGCAACCTCCCCTACGGCGAACAACGCAAGCTGGAAATCGCCCGCGCCCTCGCCAGCGACCCCGGCCTGCTCCTCCTCGACGAACCCACCGCCGGCATGAACCCCCAGGAGACCAGGGCCACCCAGGACCTCGTCTTCGCCATCCGCGACCAGGGCACCGCCGTCCTGGTCATCGAGCACGACATGCGGTTCATCTTCAACCTCTGCGACCGCGTCGCCGTACTCGTACAGGGCCGGAAACTCGTCGAAGGCACCCCCGCGGTCGTCCAGGGCGACGAACGCGTCATCGCCGCCTACCTCGGCACCCCCTTCGAAGGCGAACCCGGCGAGGAGGAACTCGCCGAGGTCGAAGCGGCCGAGGCACACAGCACGGCCCGCACCGAGGGAGACGACACCGCATGACCGCACTGCTCGAAGTCGAGGACCTCCGGGTCGCCTACGGCAAGATCGAAGCCGTCAAAGGCATCTCGTTCAGCGTCCGGGCCGGCCAGGTCGTCACTCTCATCGGCACCAACGGCGCCGGGAAGACCACCACCCTGCGCACCCTCTCCGGGCTCCTCAAACCCCTCGGCGGCCGCATCACCTTCGACGGGCAGCCCCTCAACGGAACCCCCGCCCACCGCATCGTCGCCATGGGCCTCGCCCACTCCCCCGAGGGCCGCCGCATCTTCCCCCGGCTGACCATCGCCGAGAACCTCCAGCTCGGCGCCTTCCTCCGCAAGGACACCGACGGCGTCGACAAGGACCTCCAGCGCGCCTACGAACTCTTCCCCATCCTCGGGGAACGCCGCAAACAGGCCGCCGGCACCCTCTCCGGCGGCGAACAGCAGATGCTCGCCATGGGCAGAGCCCTGATGTCCCGGCCCAAACTGCTCATGCTCGACGAACCCTCCATGGGCCTCTCACCGATCATGATGCAGAAGATCATGGAAACCATCACCGAGCTGAAATCCCAGGGCACCACCATCCTGCTCGTCGAACAGAACGCCCAGGCCGCCCTCTCCCTCGCCGACCAGGGCCACGTCATGGAAATCGGCAAGATCGTCCTCTCCGGCACCGGCGAAGACCTCCTCCACGACGAATCCGTCCGCAAGGCCTACCTCGGCGAGGACTGAACCACCCCGGCACCACCGAGGGCCCGCGACGCACAAGCGCCGCGGGCCCTCAGCCGCCCCCCGCACCCGGACTCAGCCGGACTGCTGCTTCTTCTCCTCGGCATCCTCGATGACCGCCTCCGCGACCTGCTGCATCGACAGCCGCCGGTCCATCGACGTCTTCTGGATCCACCGGAACGCCGCCGGCTCCGTCAGGCCGTACTGCGTCTGCAGCACACTCTTCGCCCGGTCCACCAGCTTCCGCGTCTCCAGCCGCTGCGAGAGATCAGCGACCTCCTTCTCCAGCGCCTGCAACTGCGTGAACCGCGACACCGCCATCTCGATCGCCGGCACCACGTCGCTCTTGCTGAACGGCTTCACCAGATACGCCATCGCCCCCGCGTCCCGCGCCCGCTCCACCAGCTCACGCTGCGAGAACGCGGTCAGCATCAGCACCGGCGCGATACTCTCCCCGGCGATCACCTCCGCCGCCGAGATACCGTCCAGCACCGGCATCTTCACATCCAGGATCACCAGGTCCGGGCGGTGCTCCCGGGCCAGCTCGACGGCTTTCTGCCCGTCCCCGGCCTCCCCCACGACGGAATACCCCTCCTCCTCCAGCATCTCCTTGAGATCCAGGCGGATGAGGGCCTCGTCCTCGGCGATCACGACACGGGTCGTCTGCGGCGGTACGTGCGACTGCTCGTCGGCGACGGGCTGCTCGGGCTCGGCGGCGCTCACGGGACTCCTCGTTCCAGGCAGGGTGTGCCCCAAGAGCCTATCGACCTCCTGTAAGGTGGGACCACAGCGGGTTGTCACCTACCTTGGATTCGCTGGCCCCGGTAGCCCAATTTGGCAGCAGGCAATGGATTCAAAACCCATACAGTGTCGGTTCGAGTCCGACCCGGGGCACCATCCTTCAAATGCAAGGATCGCCGGTTAGGCGCACTGTACCCATTTGGGTGAAAACAGGCGGGTGCGACCGGTCGCAGCAGCCCCTCCGGCAAACTCGCATTCATGTACGGCATCGACGCCCGCAGACGTGCCCTTGAGCTTGCTGCCGAGGGAAACAGCCTCAACACGGTCAGCCACCGGACCGGTATCTCGCGGTGGACCATCCGCAAATGGCAGAGACAGCCCGATCCGTTCCTCCTCCACGGGGAAGTCCCCTGCCCTCGTTGCCGGCCGGAAGCGTCCCGGCCGGACGACCATGCCGCTTACGCCTATCTGCTCGGCCTCTACCTCGGTGACGGCTGCATCAGCCCACATCCACGTCGCGGCGGCTACTACCTCCGCATCGCCTGCGCCGACGCCCGGCCGGGCCTCGTCACAATCTGCCGGGAAGCAGTTGCCGCCACGCTTCCCGGCCGTGAGGTCCGCTGTGTCCGGAAGCAGGGATGCGTGATGGTCACCAGCTACAGCAAGCACTGGCCGTGCCTGCTGCCGCAGCACGGCCCCGGAAAGAAGCACGATCGCCGTATTGTTCTCAAATTCTGGCAGCAGGAAATCGTCGACGAGTATCCCTGGGAATTTGCCCGCGGGCTCGTACACTCCGACGGATGCCGTATCACCAACTGGGCCACGCGGACGGTCGCCGGCGAACGGAAGCGGTACGAATACCCGCGATATTTCTTCACCAACAAGTCCGACGACATCCGGCAGCTCTACACCGACACCCTCGACCGTCTCGGCGTCGTCTGGACGCACTGCACCCGCGACGGGAAGCCGTACAACATCTCCGTGGCGCGGCGTGCGTCCGTGGCGCTCATGGATCGGTACGTCGGGCCCAAGCACTGATACTGCGCCCGTCGGCGCCGCCTGGTGGGGTCAAGGGTGTTCTTGACCTATGGCCTTGAGGTGAGTACGGCTGGGTGATCTGAATTGTGAGAGCCGCCGACGGCTCGGCGGTACCGCCGGAAGTGTGGTGATCCACTGCCGACTCAATGCTCTCCAGCACGTATTCGCCGGCCCATCGCACCGCGAACGGGACTGCCCACGGTTCACCAGGCGCCCTGAGACGAAGGCCGAGAGGGCGAGAGGGCGAGTCTGCCGGCTGACAAGGTTCAGTCTGGAGGACACGGGCGTTCAAGCAGGCACTCGGACGGCCGCGGCTCCGACTGCGGGAACCGGACGCGGCGGACCGCTGGACATGGTTGGTCAGACCGCCCACACCCAGCTCAGGCTCGCTGTCCGCCGACTCGCCGTCAGCTCAGCCCGGGGTGCCCTCTTCGCCGATGTGGTGGACGCGCAGCAGGTTCGTGGAGCCGGGGACGCCGGGCGGGGAGCCCGCAGTGATGACGACCACGTCGCCCTTGCGGCAGCGGCCGCTGCGCAGCAGTTGGTCGTCGACCTGCTGGACCATTTCGTCGGTGGATTCGACGGCGGGGCCGTGGAAGGTCTCGACGCCCCAGGTGAGGTTGAGCTGGGAGCGGGTGGCCGGGTCCGGGGTGAAGGCGAGCAGCGGGATGGGTGAGCGGTAGCGGGAGAGGCGGCGGACGGTGTCGCCGGACTGGGTGCAGGCGACGAGGTATGTGGCGCCGAGGAAGTCGCCGATCTCGGCGGCGGCGCGGGCGACGGCGCCGCCCTGGGTGCGGGGTTTGCTGCGTTCGGTGAGCGGCGGGAGGCCTTTGGCGAGGAGGTCCTCCTCGGCGGCGGTGACGATGCGGCTCATGGTTTTGACGGTCTGGAAGGGGTATTTTCCGACGCTGGTCTCGCCGGAGAGCATGACGGCGTCGGTGCCGTCCATGACGGCGTTGGCGACGTCGGAGGCTTCGGCGCGGGTGGGCCGGGACGCGTCGATCATGGAGTCGAGCATCTGGGTGGCGACGATGACCGGTTTGGCGTTGCGCCGGGCGAGTTTGATGGCGCGTTTCTGGACGATGGGTACGGTTTCGAGGGGCATTTCGACGCCGAGGTCGCCGCGGGCGACCATGATGCCGTCGAAGGCGTCGACGATGGCGTCGAGGTTCTCGACGGCCTGGGGTTTCTCGATTTTGGCGATGACGGGGAGGCGGCGGTTCTCCTCGGTCATGACGCGGTGGACGTCGTCGATGTCGCGGGCGGTGCGGACGAAGGAGAGGGCGATGACGTCGGCGCCGGTGCGCAGGGCCCAGCGGAGGTCTTCGATGTCCTTGTCGGAGAGGGCCGGGACGGAGACGGCGACGCCGGGGAGGTTGAGGCCCTTGTGGTCGGAGACCATGCCGCCCTCGATGACGATGGTGCGGACGCGGGGTCCGTCGACCGAGGTGACTTCGAGGGTGACGCGGCCGTCGTCGACGAGGATGCGTTCGCCGCGGCTGACGTCGGCGGCGAGGCCCTTGTAGGTGGTGCCGCAGGTGTGGCGGTCGCCTTCGAGGGGTTCGACAGTGATGGTGAATTCGTCGCCGCGTTCAAGGAGTACGGGGCCTTCGCGGAAGCGGCCGAGGCGGATCTTCGGGCCTTGAAGGTCGGCGAGGATGCCGACGCTGCGGCCGGTTTCGTCGGCTGCCTTGCGCACGTGGCGGTAGCGGGCTTCGTGCTCGGCGTAGCTGCCGTGGCTGAGGTTGAAGCGGGCTACGTCCATGCCTGCGTCGACCAGCGCTTTGATCTGGTCGTACGAGTCGGTGGCAGGGCCCAGGGTGCAGACGATTTTTGCTCGGCGCATGGTGCGAGCCTATGACTTACCAGTGGGTAGGGAATTGGGTGAACGTGACGAACGAACAACCTTTGAGCGAAAGGTTGTTGACAATTGTTGAAAGGTGCACCGGGCTGCTCTTATGAGCGCTCACGCACCATGAGTACCGCTCGTTTGTCGGGAAGTTCGATCTCCTGCTCGATTCCGAATCCGGCGCGCCGGAAGGCTCGTACGGAGCGGGTGTTGCGTACGTCGGGTTCCGCGACGACGCGTTCGGCGCGCGGGTCGGCGGCCAGCTGCCAGTCGGAGACGGCGCGCAGCAGTTGTGCGCCGAGTCCGCGGCCGCGGTGCCGGGCGGGTCCGAGCAGCAGGTGGACGCCGGCGTCGTGGGGCCGGGCGGTGTAGTGGCGGGCGAGCGGGTCGAGGTCGGCGCGGTAGAGCTCCCAGTAGCTCATGGGGGTGCCGTCGAGGCAGCCGAGGTACGGGGCGGAATGGCTGCTCGTGTGCTGGTCGCGGAGGTAGCGGCCGATCCGGTCGGCGGGGTGGGGCATCTCCCAGAAGCGGGCGACCTCGGGGTCGTTCATCCAGGTGTGGACGAGCGGGGTGTCGGTGCCGGGGTCGACGGGGCGGAGGGTGAAGAGTCCGGCGGGGAGGTGTGTACCGGTGGCCGCGGCGTGGCCGGGGGTGGTGGTGTTCCTGGTGGTGGTCATCCCCGGGCCTCCGCGATGGGGTTGGGGATGTCGACGTATACGGACTGGGCTTCGAGGGGGCCGGTGAGTTCGTCCATGCCGCGGATCCGGGTGAGGAGGTTGGCCTTGCAGCGCAGGGTGGGTTCTTCGCGGAGGATGGCGGCCAGGCGCAGCCGGTCGCCGTGTTCGCGGGCGAGGCCGGCCAGGGCGCGGTCGGCTTCGGCGAGGAGGTCGGTTTCGTCGGCGAGGCCCTGGGAGCCGAGGGCGCCGATGACGCCGAGGATGTTGTTGATGCCGATGTAGTAGCCGAGGCGTTCGTCGATGACGGTGTCCTCGACGTAGGTGCCGAGGTCCTGTCCGGCCCGGGGGATCCACCGGTGGAGGGCGGAGCTGCGGGCCGGGGAGAAGTAGTAGCCCTGGTTGTCGCGGTAGTGGCCGCCGGTGGGCCAGCCGTCGTGGTCGAGGGTGACGAGGGTGTTCTGCTGGTGGGCTTCGAGGCCGAGTCCGTAGGTGGCGTAGAGCCGGAGGACGGGGTCGATCACGGTGTCGAGGTAGCGGCTGAACCAGGTGCGGGCGGTGCGGGCCACGGGCCGGCCGGTGCGGTCGGCGAGGCGGTGGAGGACGACGCCGATGCGGGAGCGGTTGTCGGGGAGGTCGGGGCGTTCGGCGAGGAGTCCGGCGAGGCAGCCGGTGCGGGGGGCGGTGTGGCCGGGGGTTCCGGCGGTTCCGGGGGCGGCGCGGAAGGGGTTGTCGCGGATGACGGCGTCGAGGCCGGTGGGGGTGCCGCCGGGGGTGTCGACGGCGAGCCAGGCGGGGTCGCGGACGATCGAGAAGTGGGGGTGGGCGGCGTGCAGGGCGTCGCCGAGTCCGGCTTCGAGGAGGCGGTGGACGGCGATGCCGCGGCGGAGTTCGGTGCGGGTGTTCTCGCGGCGGGAATTGGTGATGCGCAGGCCGAGGGAGAGCTTGAGCATGACGGGGGCGTCGGCCCGGTAGAGGGTGCGTACGGAGGAGGTGGGTGACCAGGCGGGGCCCGCGGGGCCGAGGTCGTGGAGGAGTCCGGCGTCGAGGAGGGCCCGGACGGCGGGCCGGGTGACGACGTCCTGGGCCTGCCAGGGGTGGGCGGGGACGAGGGCGGTGCCGGGGGGCGGGGCGAGTTCTCCGCCGGCGAGGTCGGCGAGGAGGTGGCCGGTGGGGCGGCTCAGGGCGGAGTCGGCGCGCAGCAGGGAGAGGTCGGCTGCGAACCAGTGGAGCGGGAAGGAGCCGCGGACCTCCGGGGAGTAGCGGGCGGACTCGGCGTCGGTGAGTCCTTCGCGGCTCTTGGGGGTGGGGTGCAGGGGGTGGCCGGTGATGAGGGCTTGTTCGGCGGCGAGGAAGGGGGTGTCGCCGGCGGGGTTCTCGGGGATGCCGGTGCGGGTGCGCAGGAAGTGTTCGATGCGGTGGGCGGAGTCGGTGACGCGGCTGGTGAGGTCGGTGACGGCGGTGGGGTCGCCGGCGGCGAACTCGACGCCGAAGAGGGCGGCCACGAGGGGCGCGGGGGCGCGGGTCCCGGTGCGGAGGCGGGCGCGGCCGAAGCGGTGGTGGCCGGTGGGGGACCAGTGGATGACGGGTGCTTCGAGGGTGGTGCCGGAGGCGGGCAGGTGGATTCTGAGGGGGCCGTCGGCGGGGCGGGGGGTGCCGGTTTCGCGGACCCAGCAGCGGAGGAGTTTCTCCGTGGTGACGGCGTCGGCGACGGCGTCGGGGGCGGGGGCGGGCCGGTGGGGTTCGGGTGCGGTGCGGGTCGGGAGCGTCATACTCATCGGTTCTCTCTCTGTCCGACAGCCGCTGCCCTTCGGCTGTGCTGGACCGGTGGTGCCGGGGCCCGGTCAGTGGCCGGGGCGCCGGGCCGGTCGGTCATGGGCGGGTCGTGCGGTGGTGAGGGGGCCGGACGGGCTGCCGCCTTGTTCCGGCGTGAGTCCGTACGTGGTGAAGGCGGTGCGGCGCGGGAGGGGGTGGAGGTCGCGGCCGGTGAGGGTGTTGAGGATGACGGCGGAGCGCCAGGCGGCGAGGCCGAGGTCGGGGGCGCCGACGCCGTGGGTGTGGCGTTCGGCGTTCTGGACGTGGATCGCGCCGGTGATGTGGGGGGCGAGCCGGAGCCGGTAGCGGTCGTCGACGCGGTGGCGGCCCCGGTCGTCGCGTTCGACGTGGTCCGCGAGGGGGGCCAGGAGGCCGTCGAGGGGGCGTTCGCGGTAGCCGGTGGCGAGGACGACGGCGTCGGTGGTCAGCCGGCCGGCGGTCCGCTGTTCGCGGTGTTCCAGTTCCAGCCGGATGCGGCCGTTGTGGCGGTGGGCGGCGGTGACGGTGGTGCCGGGGGTGAGGGTGGCGTCGGGCCAGCCGCCGTGGAGGGTGCGGCGGTAGAGCTCGTCGTGGACGGCGGCGATGGTGTCGTGGTCGATGCCTTTGTGGAGCTGCCACTGGCGGGGCAGGAGGGCATCGCGGGTGTCCTGGGGCAGGGAGTGGAAGTAGCGGGTGTAGTCGGGGGTGAAGTGTTCGAGTCCGAGTTTGCTGTACTCCATGGGGGCGAAGGCGGGGGTGCGGGCGAGCCAGGTGAGCTGTTCGTGTCCGGCGGGGCGTTGCCGGAGAAGGTCGAGGAAGACCTCGGCGCCGGACTGGCCGGAGCCGATGACGGTGATGTGGCCGGCCGCGAGGAGCCGGTCCCGGTGGTGCAGGTAGTCGGCGGAGTGCAGTACGGGGATGCCGGGGGTGTCGGCGAGGGTGCGCAGGGGTTCGGGGACGTGCGGGGCGGTGCCGATGCCGAGGGCGAGGTTGCGGGCGAAGACGCGGCCGACGGCCTGGGCGTCGCCGTGTTCGTCGAGGCGGGTGTAGTCGAGTTCGTAGGCGTGGCGGTCGGGGCGCCAGTGGACGGCGTCGATCTGGTGGCCGAAGTGGAGGCCGGGGATGTTCTCGCTGGCCCAGCGGCAGTAGGCGTCGTATTCGGCTCGGTGGATGTGGAAGTTCTCGGCGAAGTAGAAGGGGAAGAGCCGTTCGCGGGTGCGCAGGTAGTTGAGGAAGGACCAGGGGCTGGTGGGGTCGGCGAGGGTGACGAGGTCGGCGAGGAACGGCACTTGGAGGGTGGCGCCTTCGATGAGCAGGCCGGGGTGCCAGTGGAAGGCGGGCCGTTGTTCGTAGAAGGCGGTGCTGAGGCCGGGGGCCCCGTCGGCGAGGGCGGCGAGGGAGAGGTTGAAGGGGCCGATGCCGATGCCGGCGAGATCGAGGGGGGTGTCCTCGTCGGTGCTGCTCATCGCGTGGCTCCGTTCGCGGGGGTGGTCCGGGACGCGGTGCCGGTGCCGGTGCCGTCGGCTGAGCCCGTGGCCGTGTCCGTGCCCGTGCCCGTGCCCGTGGCCGTGCCCGTGCCCGTGCCGAGGGTGGGGCCCGGGTGCGCGGGGCCGGGGTGCGCGGGGCCGGGGTGCGCGGAGCCGGAGCGCCGGGGCTGCGCGGGCACGGGCTCCGTACGCGCGGCTCCGGAGCGCGGGGAATCCGCGGGCGCGGGCTCCGTACCCGGTGCGCCCGTGCCCGGTGCGCCCCTGCCCGGCGGCTCGGTGCGCGGGGTGCTGTCCGCGACGATCTTCAGGAGGTTTTCGAGGTCGGTGGTGCGGGCGGCGGGGTGGAGCAGGGTGGCCTTGAGCCAGAGGCGTTCGCGGCCGTCGGCGTCCTCGGCCCGGGCGCGGCCGATGACGGTGCGGCCGTCGGCGAGGAGACGCCTGCGCACGCCGGCGACGAGGGCGTCCCCTTCGGCGTCTGGCAGTTCGTCTGCGGCGGTGGGCCGGAACAGGACGGTGCTGATGCCGGGTGGCCCGGGGCGGCGGCGCAGGGAGGGGTGCCGGTCGAGGAGTGCGGTGAGTTCCTCGGCGGAGCGGACGCACGTCTCGACGAGTTCGGAGATCCCCCGGCGGCCGAGGGCGCGCAGGGTCGCGGCGATCTTCAGCGCGTCGGGGCGGCGGGTGGTGCGGATGGAGCGGCCGAGGAGGTCGGGCAGCCCGGCCTCGGTGTCGTCGTCGGCGTTGAGGTAGTCGGCGCGGAAGGCGATGGGCGCGAGGGTGCCGCTGTCGCGGACGGCGAGGAGTCCGGCGGCGACCGGCTGCCAGCCGAGTTTGTGCAGGTCGAAGGTGACGGAGGTGGCGCTCTCGATGCCGTCGAGGCGGTGCCGGAGGGTGTCGCTGAACAGCAGCGGCCCGCCGTAGGCGGCGTCGACGTGCAGTTCGGCGCCGTAGGTGGCGCAGACCCGGGCGAGTTCGGGAAGCGGGTCGACGAGGCCTTCGTCGGTGGTTCCGGCGGTGGCGACGACGAGGGCGGGGCCGCCGGTGTCGGCGAGGGCGTGGTCGAGCGCGGCGGGGATCATGCGGCCGGCGTGGCAGGCGACGGTGACGGGGGTGGGCAGGCCGAGGATCCAGGCGGCGCGGTGGACGCTGTGGTGGGCGTTGGCGCCGCAGAGGACCTGGACGGGGCGGGCCCCGGTGTCGCGGGCGCGCTCGCGGGCGAGGAGCAGGGCGACCAGGTTGGACTCGGTGCCGCCGCTGGTGACGACGGCGTCGGGGCCGGGGCTGTGCGGGTAGACGAGGGCGGCGAGGGCGGTGGTGACCTCGTTCTCGATCACGGTGGCGGCCGGGGCCTGGTCCCAGGAGTCCATGGACGGGTTGAGCGCGGTCGCGGCGAGGTCGGCGGCAGCGGCGACGGCCAGCGGCGGGCAGTGCAGATGCGCCGCGCAGTGCGGGTCTGCGGGGTCGGCGGCGCCCTCGGCGACGGCGCGTACGACGTCCCGGAGGGCGGCTTCGGCACCGATGCCCTGTTCGGGGAGGACCGGCCCGACGGTGTGGCGTACGCGGGCGGCGACGGCCTCGGGGCCCCCGGAGGGCAGCGGCCCGCCGCGGGCGGCGGCTCCCTCGGCCAGGGAGTCGAGGACGGTGTCGATCAGGGGCCGCAGGGCCCGGTGGCCGGCGGTGCCGCCGGCGAGGGCGGTGGCGTCCCCGGGGCCGCCGGGGGCGCCGGCGGGCGGCCCGGCCGGGGGCTCCGCCTGCGTCTGCCGGGGCGGGTGCGCAGGGTGCGGCTGATGCGGAGCGCGCGATGCGCCGTGCGACATGGGAGTGCCCTTTGGTCGAGGAGCTGAGGGTGTGAAGAGCGGGTACGGGCAGGTTCGTTACGCCTGCCCGCCCGTAAGTAAGGTATACCTAACTTGCTCTGCCGCACGCCTCACCTGATCAATACGCGCCACACCGGGTCCGGGTTCAAAAACCTTTCACTGTCGGCTTGTTGGACGGGCTGCGCGGCAAAGAGGTTTCAGAGTACGGGGGGTGACATGGTGAATCGCGCGTTGACGTGCGCGAATACCGTCTGGCGCTGCGGCTCCAGGTCCAGCGCCGGCGTGTCGCTCTCCGCCGCGCCGCCGAACCGGGCCGCGCCCGCCCGCAGGCCGCCGGGCGCGGGCGGCGCGGTGTTCTCGGCTCCCTCGTCGGCGAGTTCGACCAGGGCCACGAGGTCGGACCCCAGCGCGCCCGCGTACTCCCGGGCCCGTACGACCGCTTCCTGTACGGCCTGTCTGCGGGCCTCGCCGTGGGTGGGCGAGTCGGGGCGCAGGCCCCACCAGGGGCCGGAGACGCTGGTGAGTTCGAGTCCGCCGAGCCGGGCGACCAGTTCGCCGAGGGCCGTGAAGTCGCCGAGCACGACCTGGACGTGCACACGGCCGTGGTAGGCGCGGATGCGTTCCCCGCGGCCCTTGTCGGACCACTGGGGCGTGATGACGAGGGACCCGGTCTCCGTCTTCTCGACCGCGTCCCCGTAGGAGCGGACGAGTTCGAGCACGGCGGTGTTGCGCCGGCCCAGGTCCGCGAGGGCCGCCTTGCGGTCGGTCCCGCGGGCGCTGACGGTGATGCCGATCCGGGCGGTCTCCGGGTCGACTTCGAGCCGGGCCTCGCCGCGGACGGCGACGCGGGGCGTTTCCGGGGTGCCGTAGGGCAGGGAGGCCGGAGTGGTCATACGGACCACTGTGACAGGGATCGGGGCGGAAGCGGGAGCGCATTACGGCGAAAAGCGGGGCGAGGGCGCGGCCCCGGGGCGCCGAAGCGCGGGCAAGGGTGTTGCCGGGACCCGGTCTGGGCCAGAATCTACGCGCGTCATGATTTCGCCTGGCACCCTGACCTGTGAACGGAGCAGTTGCATGCCGCTCGACCGAAGGACATTCCTGGGCCGCACCGCCGCGACCGGGGCCGCCGCCGCCCTGGCCGGCGGCACGGCAGCTCCCGCCGAGGCGGCGGGCCGCAGCGGCAGGCGGCCCCCGCGGCGCCACTCCTTCACCGTCATGGGGACCACGGACCTGCACGGCAACGTGCTCAACTGGGACTACTTCACCGACGCCGAGTTCGACGACGCCGACCACAACGACGTCGGCCTGGCCAAGATCTCCACCCTGGTGAACCGGATCCGCGAGGAACGGGGCCGCGGCAGCACCCTGCTCATCGATGCGGGCGACACCATCCAGGGCACCCAGCTGTCGTACTACTACGCCAAGGTCGACCCGATCACCGGCGAGGGCGGCCCGGTCCACCCGATGGCACAGGCGATGAACGCGATCGGCTATGACGCGGCGGCCCTGGGCAACCACGAGTTCAACTACGGCATACCGGTGCTGCGCGCCTTCGAGGAGCAGTGCGACTTCCCGCTGCTGGGCGCCAACGCGGTCGACGCCAGGACGCTGCTCCCGGCCTTCCCGCCGTATGTGATCAAGCGGCTGCGGGTGCCGCACGGGCCGGACGTGCGGGTCGGCGTCCTCGGCCTGACCAACCCCGGCATCGCGATCTGGGACAGGGCCAACGTGCAGGGCGAGATGGCCTTCCCCGGGCTCACCGAGCAGGCCGCGAAGTACGTCCCCCGGCTGCGCTCCCTCGGCGCGGACGTCGTCATCGTCTCCGCCCACTCGGGCACCAGCGGCACCTCCTCCTACGGCGACCAGCTGCCGCACGTGGAGAACGCCGCCACGCTCGTCGCCGAACAGGTCCCCGGCATCGACGCGATCCTCGTCGGCCACGCGCACGAGGAGATCCCCGAGCGCCGCGTCACCAACCGGGTCACCGGCGCGGAGGTCGTGCTGTCCGAGCCGCTGAAGTGGGGCCAGCGGCTGACGCTGTTCGACTTCTCCCTGGTGTGGGAGCGGGGCCGCTGGACGGTCGAGTCGGTCTCCTCGGGCGTCCTCAACTCCAACACGGTCGCCGAGGACCCGGCCGTGACGGGCATGCTCGCCGACGAGCACGAGAAGGTCGTGGCGTACGTCAACCAGGTCATCGGGACGTCGGCGGCCGCCATGGCCGCGACCGAGGCCCCGTACAAGGACGTACCGGTCATCGACTTCATCAACCACGTCCAGGCCGAGACGGTCCGGGCGGCGCTCGCCGGCGGTGAGCACGCGGAGCTGCCCGTGCTCTCGCAGGCGTCGTGCTTCTCCAGGACGGCGGCGATCCCGGCCGGCGACGTGACGATCCGCCAGGTCGCGGGTCTGTACCCGTTCGAGAACACGCTGGAGGCGCGGCTGCTCACCGGGGCGCAGCTCAGGGAGTACCTGGAGTTCTCCGCGCGCTACTACGTGCGGACCCCGGCAGGCGCCGAGGCCGACCCGGCGCGGCTGACGAACGCCGACGGCATCCCCGACTACAACTACGACGCGGTCAGCGGTCTCAGCTATGACATCGACATCGCCAAGGCCCCGGGGTCCCGCGTCACCGGGCTGCGCCACGGCGGCGCGGAGGTCGCGGACGACGACCGGTTCGTGCTGGCCGTCAACAACTACCGGGCCAGTGGCGGCGGCAATTTCCCGCACATCGCGGGTGCCGAGCAGCTGTGGGCGAACTCCGAGGAGATCCGCAACACGATCATCACCTGGGTGCGGGAGCGCGGCTCGATCGACGGCGCGGACTTCGCGTCGGCCGACTGGCGGCTGACCAGGGACGGTGAACCCGTCTTCTGATCGCTCTCCGCCGCCGGCCGCCCCCGCCCGCCGGTCATGCCCGCCGCCGTCCGTGCCGTCCGCCGGCCGCCCCGGCCGCAGGTCACCCGCCGGGCTCCGGTCACATATCGTAGGCGCATGCGTACGGTAGGTGAAGCGCATGGCTCGTACACGGCGGGGTACCAGCGCCTCGGGCCCCCACAGCGGAGGAGAACCGATCATGGCCGGTCCAGGGCAGCTGTCCGGCGACGGCGAGCACCGTCCGCTCGTCGGTCCGGAGCTCCTGGACGCCATGTTCTACGGCCTGGACGTCGGCGTGTACGTCGTCGGCCTGGACGGCCGGATCCGGGTGGTCAATCCGCGCGGCGCCGAGCTGATCAGGCGTGCCCCGGAGGACATCGTCGGCGCCGACGCGCACGATCTGCTGCACCGGGACTCGGACGGCGGCGTGGGCCCGCGGGAGGAGTGCCCGCTGCTCGGGGCGCTGGCCGACCGGCAGCCCACGCGGACGCAGGAGACCTGGTCGGAGCGGGGTGATGGCACGCTGATGCCGGTCGGCTGGCTCATGGCGCCCTACGAGGCGGCCGGTGAGTACGCCGGGGGCGTGGTGACCTTCTTCGACTTCAGCGGCCGGGAGGCGGACTCGCTGCGCCGCGAGGCCCACCTCGCGGCGCTGGAGAACCTCGCGGACCGGCTCTCCCTGGTCGCCGAGGTCACCACGGTCCTCACCTCGACCCTGGACGTGCAGGAGGCGCTGCGCCGGCTGAACCGGCTGGTGGCGCCGCGGCTGGCGGACTGGGCCGTGGTGGACCTGCTGGACGGCGAGGAGGTGCTGCGGGTCTCCGTGGTGCACCACGAGGGCGGCCGGCACGTCAGCAAGCCGGAGCTGGAGGGCCCGATCCCGCCGCTCTCCTGGGCGTCCCGCTCGCCGCTCCAGCGGGTGCTCCGCGGGGCGCCGGCCGCGCTGGTGGGGCCGGAGAACTACGCGGGACAGCCGGACTCCGCCATCCAGAAGGTCCAGCAGGACCTGTTCCGGGTCACCGGCATCCATTCCGCGATCATGGCGCCGCTGCGGGCGTCGCACGGGGTGCTCGGCGCGCTGACGCTGGGCCGCGCCGACCAGCCGAACGCGTTCGGCCGCGACGAACTGGCCCTGGTCGACGACATCGCCCGGCGGGCGGGCCTGGCGGTGGACAACGCCCAGCTGTACGACCGCCAGCGGCGCGTGTCGGAGACGATGCAGCGCCATCTGCTCACCCCGCTCCCCCGGGTCGAGGGCCTGGAGATGGCGGCCCGCTACCAGCCGGCGCCGCTCGGCTCGCAGGTCGGCGGCGACTGGTACGACGCCTTCGTGCTGCCCGAGGAGGTGACGATGCTGGTGATCGGCGACGTGGTGGGCCACGACCTGGAGGCGGCGGCGCACATGTCGCAGGTGCGGAACATGCTGCGGGCCTTCGTCTGGGACCGCCGGGAGCCGCCCAGCGTGATCGTCGACCGGCTGGACGAGGCGCTGGTGCACATCAGCGACGCTCGGATGGCCAGCCTCATCCTGGGCCGTCTGGAGCCGCCCGACGCCGGCGAGGAGACGTGGCGCCTGCAATGGACGAACGCCGGGCATCCGCCGCTGCTCCTGCTCGGCGCCGACGGCTCGGCGGCCTTCCTCGAGGACGGCCAGGGCACCCTGCTGGGCACCGACATGGCCCCGCCCCGTTCCGACGTCCTGACGCCGCTGAGCCCGAGGACCACGATCATCGGCTACACCGACGGCCTGGTGGAATCCCCCGACGAGCCGCTGGACACCGGGCTGGAACGGCTGCGGCAGCACACGGAGGAGCTGGCGGGGCTGCCCCTGGGCGACTTCTGCGACCGGCTCATCGAGCGGGTCCGCCCGCCGGGCGCGGAGGACGACATCGCGCTGCTGGTCGTACAGGTCCCCTAGCGTTCCCGTGCGCCCGGCAGCGCCCGCCGCGACCCACTGCGCCGGCCGGGCGCCCGCCCTACCCCGCTGTGTCAGCCGGCGGCGAGGGACTCCCGGACCCGCAGGGCGCGGGCCAGGTCGGCCAGCTGGTCGGCGAGCTTGCGGCGCAGCGCGGGGACGGGCCCGGCGTCGCGCAGGCACTCCTCGCCCCTCCGCAGCGTGTCCGGGGTGACCGCGTGGAAGGGGAAACCGGGACCGCCGAGGACGGCCGCGACGGCGGGGCCCCGGCGGGCCGCGGAGGCGACGGCGGCCGGGAAGTAGCGGTCGGTGTGGCGGGCGAGCAGTTCCTGTTGCTCCGGCTGCCAGAAGCCCTCGGCGGTGGCGGCGACGACCCGGGTCGACAGCTCGTCGGCGTCGAAGAGGTCCCGCCAGGCCGCCTCCTTGGCCGCCGGGTCCGGGAGGGCGGCACGGCAGCGGGCCGCGCCCTCCCGGCCGGTGGCGCTGGGGTCCCGCTCCAGTTCGGCGCCGACGGCGTCGGTGTCGGTGGCACCGAGGACGGCGAGGCGGTACAGGAGCCGCCAGCGCAGCTCGGGGTCCAGCCGGGGGCCCGCGGGGAAGGTTCCGTCGGCGAGCAGGGCGTGCAGCTCACCGGGGTCGGTCGCGGCGCCGAGGAAGGTGCGGGCGGCGCTGAGGCGCAGCCCGGCGCTGCTGTCGCCGGTCAGCCGGAGCAGGTCGCGGCAGACGGTGGTGAGGGTGGCGAGGGCGACCGGGCGGGCGTCCGGCGGCAGATAGCGGTCGGCGACCTGGTGCCGGGCGAAGCCGAGGACGCCCTGGACGACGGCGTTGTCCCGCTCGTGCGGCAGATGGGCGCGGGCGGCGTCGAGGTAGGCGGCGGGCGGCAGGTCGCCGTCGCGCACCATGTCGCGGAGGGTGGTCCAGACGGTGGCGCGGGCGAGCGGGCCGGGAAGGCCGGACAGGCCGGTCAGGGCGCTGTCGAGGGAGGCGGGGTCGAGGCGGACCTTGGCGTACGCGTCGTCGGTCGCGTTGAGGAGCACCAGGTCCGGGCGGGTGCCGGGAAGGGTCAGGGGGGTGCCGTCGCCGTCGGCGGGGACCTCCGCCGGGAAGCGGTCGCGGAGGACCGGACCGGCGGCGGGGTCGTCCGCCCGGTCGTAGGCGTGGACGGTGAGGCGGTGCGGCCGGGTGCCGGTGTGCCGGACCGTCAGCTGCCAGGTGGGTCCGGAGCCGGCGGCGGCGGACCCGGCGGCCGGTCCGGTGCCCGTACCGGAACGTGCGGCCGGTCCGGAGCCCGTGCCGGCGTCCGCGGCGGGGCCCGCCCCGGTGCCCGGGGCTTCCGCACCGGCGCCGGTGACGGTCGCGGTGAGGGTGTCGACGCCGGTCGTGCGCAGCCAGCGGTCGGCCCAGGCGTGCACGTCGCGGCCGGAGGCGCGGGCGAGGGAGTCGATGAAGTCGGCGAGTGTCGCGTTGCCGAAGCGGTGGCGGGCGAAGTGGTCGTTGATGCCCGCGAGGAAGTCCTTCTCGCCGAGCCAGGTGACGAGCTGGCGCAGCGCGGCGGCGCCCTTGGAGTAGGAGATGCCGTCGAAGTTGAGCAGCGCGGAGGCGGTGTCGGGCACGTCGCGCGGGCGGGGCGCGACGGGGTGGGTGCTGGGGCGCTGGTCCGCGTCGTATCCCCAGCACTTGCGGGCGACGGCGAAGTCGGTCCAGGCACCGGTGAAGTCCGTGGCCTCGACGACGGTCTGATAGCCCATGTACTCGGCGAAGGACTCGTTCAGCCAGATGTCGTCCCACCAGCGGAGGGTGACGAGGTCGCCGAACCACATGTGGGCCATCTCGTGGGCGATGGTCACGGCTCGGGTCTGCCGCTCGGTCTCGGTCACGGCGGAGCGCGGCACGAACTCGTCGCGGAAGGTGACGAGTCCGGGATTCTCCATGGCCCCGGGGTTGAACTCGGGGACGAACGCCTGGTCGTAGGAGTCGAAGGGGTACGGCTCGTCGAAGATCTCGTGGTAGCGGTCGAAGCAGGCGCGGGTGATGCCGAGGAGTTCCGCGGCGTCCCGGTCGAGTTCGGCTCCCAGGGAACGGCGGATGTGCAGCCCGAACGGCAGCCCGGCGTGCTCGGTGGTCACCGAGTGCCAGCGGCCGGCGGCGAAGGCGACGAGATAGGGGCTGATCAGGGGCGTGGGGGCGATCCGCCAGCGCACCGGGTCCGCTCCGGTGCCGCCGGTGTCCGGCCCGGCACCGCTGTCCGGCCCGGCACCGCTGTCCCGCCCGGCACCGCTGTCCCGCCCGGTGGCCGGGAGTCGTTCGGTGGCCGGGAGGCGTTCGGCGATGCCGTTGCCGAGCACGGTCCAGCCCTCCGGCGCGAGCACCGAGCAGGCGAAGACGGACTTGAGGTCGGGCTGGTCGAAGGCGGCGAACACGCGCTGGACGTCGCTCAGGAAGCATTGGGAGTAGACGTACGTCTCGCCGTCGGCCGGGTCGGTGAAGCGGTGCATGCCCTCGCCGGTGCGGGAGTACCGCATGTCGGCCTCGACGCACAGCTCGTGGTCGCCCGCGGCGAGCCCGGTGAGCGGCAGCCGGTTGTCCTCCAGGGCTCCGGGGTCGAGCTCCCGGCCGTCGAGCACGGCGCGGCGCAGCGTGGCGGGCCGGATCTCGGCGAAGGTGTCCCCGGCCGCGGCGGTGGAGAACTCGATCACCGCGCGGGAGCCGAAGAGATCCTCGCCCCGGGTGAGGTCGAGGTCCACGGTGTACCGGTGGACACGGAGCAGTCCGGCTCGGCTCTGCGCTTCGTCGCGCGTCAGTTCGGGCATGATCCCATGCTGCCGTACGGCCTGCCGGACGCGCATGCCGGTTCCTTGCGCGCGCCCGGCGGGGCGTCCCGGGCGCGGCATCCCGGGCGCGGCATCCCAGCGGGACGACGCGGCTGCCCGGCCCGGGCGGTCGGCCCGGCGCGCTCCCGGCGGCGCGCTCCCGGCACTCCGCGCCGCGCTCCCCGGGTGCGCGGCGCGGACGCGCGTACGGCAAGGTGGTCGTCCGGAGCAGACCGCCGCGGGACCGACCGGGAGAGGGCGATGAGCAGCGCACAGGAGAGCACCGGGCGGAACCCGGGGGCGGCAGGGCACCGCGCCGAGCCGGACACGGGCGCGGGCGCGGTGGCGGGCGCGGTGGCGCGGGCGCGCGCCGAGAGCCGTGTCGGTGAGTTCGCCGGGCGGCTGCTGGAGTTGAGCCGGTCGCTGCACGCCGACCCGGAGGTGTCGTTCGACGAGCACCGGGCGGCCGGGCGGCTGGCCGCGCTCATGGAGGGCGCGGGCTTCGATGTCACGCGCGGGGCGTACGGCCTGGAGACCGCGCTCAGCGCCTCGTACGGCAGCGGTGACCTCACCGTGGCCGTCTGCGCCGAGTACGACGCGCTCCCCGGCATCGGCCACGCGTGCGGGCACAACGTGATCTGCGCGGCGGGTGCCGGAGCCGCGATCGGCCTGGCGGCCGCCGCCGACGAGCTGGGTTTCAGGGTGCTGCTGCTGGGGACGCCGGCCGAGGAGGAGGGCGGCGGCAAGGTCCTGATGCTGGAGCGGGGCGCCTTCGACGACGTGACGGTGGCGATGATGGCGCACCCCGGCAAGCACGACGACACCGATCCGCGTTCCTCCACCACGGCCGTGTCCCGGTTCGAGGTGACCTTCACCGGCCGGGCCGCGCACGCCGGGCTCTCCCCGCATCTGGGCGTCAACGCGGCCGACGCGACGGTCGTCGCCCAGGTGGCGGTCGGCCAGCTCCGGCAGCAGATCCAGGACGGGCGGCGGGTCGCCGGCTTCGTCCGGCACGGCGGCGAGCGCTCGAACATCGTCCCGGAGCGGGCGGTCCTGGAGTTCGAGGTGCGCACCCCGACCGGCGAGGAGCTGGCGGAGCTGAAGGAGCGGGTGCTGGACTGCTTCCGGGGCGCGGCGGTCGCGACGGGCTGTGAGGTGTCCTTCCGGCCGACCCAGCCGGACTATCTGGACCTGCGCAACGACGCGTGGCTGATGGGGGCGTACGAGGACGGGCTGCGCGCCGTGGGGCGCGAGATCCCGGCGCGTCCTGCGGAGCCGCGCCGGCTGGGCGCCTCCACCGACATGGGCAACGTCACGCAGGCGCTGCCGGCGATCCACCCGGGCATCGGCATCCTCGGCGCGCAGGGCTCGCCGCACACCCGGGAGTTCGCGGACTGGACCGGGACGGCGGCGGCGGACGACGCGGTGCTGGCGGCGGCCCGGGCGATGGCCCACGCCGGTGTGGCGCTCGCCGCGGACCCGGAGCGCCGGGCGCACTACCGGGCGCTGCGCTCCGGCTGACCCGCCCCGGGGCCCGGGCGGCCGGGAGCCCGCGGTCCGGCAGACCCGTGATGCGGGACCCGGGGGAGGCGGGGATCCGGGGATTCAGGAACTCGGGGGTTCAGGCAACTCGGGGGCTCAGGGGCCCCGGGGTTCAGGGACTCGGAGGTGCACGCACCCCCGAAGGTGCACGCACCCCCGGAGGTTCAAGCACCCCCGGAGGCTCAAGCACCCCCGGAGGTTCAAGCACCCCCGGAGGCTCAGGGACCCCCGGAGGCTCAGGGACCCCCGGAGGCTCAGGGACCCGGTCAGGACCTCGGGACCCAAGGGGCCGGGCCCCGGAACAGCCCCGAGCGGGCCCCGCGTGCGCCGGGCGGCCCCGCCCCGCTCCGGGACCCTGGCCCCGCCCCGCTCCGGCACCGTGGCCCCCCGCCGCTCAGGCACCCTGGCCCCGCGCCCCCGTGACCCCCGCGCCCCCCGTGCCCCCGTGCACCGCGGACGCCGCCGAGCGCCCGGAGCCGTCAGGCGCGGGCCATCGTCTCGTGGTGCCGGATGACCTCGGCGATGATGAAGTTGAGCAGCTTCTCGGCGAACGCCGGGTCGAGCTTCGCGCTCTCCGCGAGCTGCCGCAGCCGGGCGATCTGCCGGGCCTCGCGCTCGGGGTCGGCGGGCGGCAGCCGGTGCTCGGCCTTGAGCCGGCCGACCTGCTGGGTGCACTTGAAGCGCTCGGCGAGCATGTGGACCACGGCGGCGTCGATGTTGTCGATGCTGTCGCGAAGCCGCTCGAGTTCCTCGCGCACGGCCCCGTCGATGGCGGCGTGCTCCGGGTTCTGGTCGGTCATCGGGGGCTCCGTAGCTGGTCACGGACGGGCACAGGGCGTCACCGTAACAGGCTGTGGGCCGCCGCCGCCCGCCCCGTCCACGCCGCGGACCCGGCCGCCGCCGCCCGCCCTCGCACGCCCCGGACCGGAGCGCCACCGCCCGCCCTTCAACACCCCGGACCCGGCCGCCGCCGCCCGCCCTCGCACGCCCCCGACGGGGAGGCCGCCGCCCACCCCTCAACACCCGGGACCCGGGCGCCGCCGCCCGCCCCGCAACGCCGTGGAACGGGGCGCGCGGCCGGGCCCGTACAGTGGTCCGGGTGACGCCGCCGAGCCACGAGACCGCACAGGCCTTTCCGCATCTGGACACGGTGCGGTCCGCCATCACGGCGCTCTACCGCCATCTGTCCCACGACACCGTCCGCTCCTTCGCCGCCAGCGTGGTCCCCGCCGACGTGGCCTTCGCGGACCACGACGACCTGCAGCTGGGCGTGCAGCGCGTCGCGCACACCATGGTGTCGCACCTGGGACTGCCCGACGCCCGCGTGATCGTCGCCTTCCGGGACATGGCCCACGCGGCCAACGTCGAACTCACGGCCGGGCCGGAGTATTCCGTCGAGCTCAACTCCCGCTTCCGCGAGCACCGCCGCGACATCGGTGCCGCGCTGGCGCACGAGGTCATGCACGTCTATCTGCACCGCGCCGGGCTGTCCTTCCCCGGCACCCGGGACAACGAGATCCTCACCGACACCGCCACCGCCTATCTGGGCGCCGGCTGGCTGCTCCTGGACGCCTTCCGGGAGGACGCGCTGACCTCGCAGCGGCTGGGCTATCTCACCCCGGAGGAGTTCGGGTACGTGCTCGCCAAGCGGGCGCTGGCCTTCGGCGAGGATCCGTCGCCGTGGTTCACCAGCCCGCAGGCCTACACCGCGTACACCGCGGGCATGGCGCTGGCCCGGCGGGACGGGGAGCAGCCGCCGCTCACCGCCGCGGGCCGGTTCGGCCGGCACCGTTACGCCCGGGCCCGGCGCACCGCCTCCGCCGCCCCGGTCCCGGGAGCCCCGCCGCCCGTCGTCCTCCCCGGCACGCCGTACAGCTTCGAGTACGGGTCGCCGCTGCGCGTGTCGTTCCCCTGCCCCACCTGCCACCAGCGGATCCGTGTGCCGGTGCGCGGACGGGTACGGGCCCGCTGCACGCTGTGCCGCACGATCCTGGAGTGCGACACCTGACCGGCCGGGCCCCCGCCCGGAAGCGGGCAGCCCGCCGGGCCCCGTGACCGCGGCGGGCGCGGTCCGGCCCGGAAGCGGAACCGGGGCCCGACCGGCGCGTACCCGATTTCGGCCGGCCGGGCCCGGCCGCCCCCGAACCCGCCCGTACCCGCCCGTACCCGGACCCGCCCGTACTCGCCCGCACCCGGACCCGCCCGCACCCGGACCCGCCCGTACTCGCCCGCACCCGCCCGGACCGGGCCGGCGGAAATCGGATTACGCTCCTCCGTTCGTGGCACCCGGACGGAGCAAGACGTCTTCGTACGCCGGAAGGAAGTGCCGACATGGCTGCCCAGCAGAACATGACGGCCCGCGATGCCATGACCGCGGGCGCCCAGTGCGTCGGGGAGCGGCAGACGCTGCTCGACGCCTGCAAAATGATGCGGGACCTCGAAGTGGGTGCCGTGCCCATCTGCGGGGACGACGACAGGCTGAAGGGCCTGATCACGGACCGTGACATCGTGGTCGACTGTTGCGCGGAGGGCCGCGATCCGGCCGATGTGTACGCCGGCGAGATGGCCGGTGAGCTGCACTGGGTGGACGCCGACGCGGACATCTCCGAGTGCCTGAACCTGATGGAGACGCACCAGATCAAGCGCCTCCCGGTGATCGACGTCAAGGACGACCACCGGCTGGTCGGCATGATCAGCGAGACCGACCTGGCGAAGAACCTCACCGACGACCAGCTCGCGGAGTTCGTGGAGCACGTCTACGCCCCCAGCTGATCACTGCGCGGACGACCCGCGCCCGTCCGCGATGCCCCGGTCAGCAGCTCTTGGGCGGGCAGACGCGGAACGCTGAGGTGTCCACAGGGAAAGAGAAGGGTTCGGGCAGCTCGACGGGCTGCCCGAACTCGTACGTCTCGACAGTCGCGTAGCCGGGCTTCTGCGGACGCCAGTACTGGAAATGGGTGAGATGAGCGCCTGCCCCGGAAGCGCCCACCAGTCCCGCACCGTGAACTGGGAGAGCAGAAGAGCCTGAATACGGTTGTGGAAGGTGCCGCGGAGGCCCGCGTCACGATCTTTCCATCGATGAGTTCGATCTTCAGCTGATCGAGTTCTGGAAGCTTCTCCAGGAAAACGCAGCAGCTCGTGCCTGCCTTGAAGGCGGCGGTTCCGGTCACGGCGCACCCGGTCCCGGTCCGGGTCCCGGCCTTGGCCTCGGTCCCGGTTTCAGGAGAACATGCCGCGGCGCCTGCATCCGGTCGGGGACGGCAGGCGCCGTGGCGTGTTCCGTACGTCGCTGTACGGGAACAGCCGTGCCGCGGCCGGGGCCCTTTGGCCCCGGCCGCGCGGGTTCAGACGGTCAGGGCGCGGTCCGTCGGCCTGATCGGGGCGGGCAGCGCGCTGGCCGCTCCGGTCAGGTAGCGGTCGACGCCCTTGGCCGCCGAGCGGCCCTCAGCGATCGCCCAGACGATCAGGGACTGGCCGCGGCCCGCGTCACCGGCGACGAAGACGCCGTCGACGTTGGTCGCGTAGTCCTGGTCGCGGGCGATGTTGCCGCGCTCGTCCAGCTCCAGGCCGAACTGCTCGACCAGGCCGTTCTCCCGGTCGGTGCCGGTGAAGCCCATGGCGAGGGTGACCAGCTGGGCCGGGATCTTCTGCTCGGTGCCGGGCTTCTGCTCCAGCTTGCCGCCGGTGAACTCGACCTCGATGAGGTGCAGCCACTGGACGTTCCCCTCCTCGTCGCCCTCGAAGTGGGTGGTGGAGACCGAGTACAGCCGCTCACCGCCCTCCTCGTGCGCCGAGGTGACCTTGTAGAGCATGGGGAAGGTCGGCCAGGGCTGGTTCGGGTTCCGCTCCTCGCCCGGCCGCGGCATGATCTCCAGCTGGGTGACGGAGAGCGCGCCCTGCCGGTGGGCGGTGCCGACGCAGTCGGCACCGGTGTCGCCGCCGCCGATGACGACGACGTGCTTGCCCTCGGCGCTGATCGGGGAGACCGTCAGGTCGCCCTCCTGCACCTTGTTGGACAGCGGCAGGTACTCCATCGCCTGGTGGATGCCGTTCAGCTCGCGGCCCGGCACCGGCAGGTCACGGGCCGTGGTCGCGCCGGCGGCGACGACCACCGCGTCGTAGCGCTTGCGGAGCTTCGCGGCGTCGATGTCCCGGCCGATCTCGATCTCGGTACGGAACTTCGTGCCCTCCGCGCGCATCTGCTCGATGCGGCGGTTGATGTGCCGCTTCTCCATCTTGAACTCGGGGATGCCGTACCGCAGCAGGCCGCCGATCCGGTCCGCGCGCTCGTAGACCGCGACGGTGTGCCCGGCACGGGTGAGCTGCTGGGCCGCGGCCAGCCCGGCCGGGCCGGAGCCGATGACCGCGACCGTCTTGCCGGACAGCCGCTCCGGCGGCTGCGGGGTCACGTCGCCGGCCGCCCACGCCTTGTCGATGATGGTGACCTCGACGTTCTTGATGGTCACCGCCGGCTGGTTGATGCCCAGCACACACGCCGACTCGCACGGGGCGGGGCAGAGCCGGCCCGTGAACTCCGGGAAGTTGTTCGTGGCGTGCAGCCGCTCGATGGCCGCGCCCCAGTCGTCCCGGTAGGCGTAGTCGTTCCACTCCGGGATGAGGTTCCCGAGCGGGCAGCCGTTGTGGCAGAACGGAATGCCGCAGTCCATGCACCGGCCGGCCTGCTTGCTGATGATCGGCAGCAGGGAGCCGGGCTTGTAGACCTCGTTCCAGTCCTTGACGCGCTCTTCGACGGGACGGGTCTCGGCGACCTCGCGGCCCGTGGTCAGGAAGCCCTTGGGGTCAGCCATTGATCGCCGCCTCCATCATCTTCTCGTGGGTCTCGGGCTCGGAGAGCCCGGCTCGCTCGGCGGCGTCCTTGGCGGCGAGCACTGCCTTGTACGTGGCGGGCATGACCTTCGCGAAGCGGGTCACGGCCGTGTCCCAGTCGGCGAGGAGGGCCTCGGCGACGGTCGAACCGGTCTCCTCCCGGTGGCGGCGCACCACACCGTGCAGCCACTCGGCGTCGGCGGCGTCGAGCGCGCCGACGGCGGACACCAGCTCCGCGTTGACGTTGTCCGGGTCGAGGTCGATGACGTACGCGACACCACCGGACATGCCGGCTGCGAAGTTGCGCCCGGTCTCGCCGAGGACGACGGCCTGGCCGCCGGTCATGTACTCGCAGCCGTGGTCGCCCACGCCCTCGGAGACGACGGTGGCGCCGGAGTTGCGGACGCAGAAGCGCTCGCCGACCCGGCCGCGGAGGTGGATCTCGCCGCCCGTCGCGCCGTACGCGATGGTGTTGCCCGCGATGGTCGAATACTCGGCGAGATGGTCGGCGCCGCGGTCCGGGCGGACCACGATCCGGCCGCCGGACAGGCCCTTGCCGACGTAGTCGTTGGCGTCGCCCTCCAGCCGCAGCGTCACGCCCCGCGGCACGAAGGCGCCGAAGGACTGGCCCGCGGAGCCGGTGAAGGTGATGTCGATCGTGTCGTCCGGCAGCCCTTCGCCGCCGAACTTCTTGGTCACCTCGTGGCCCAGCATGGTGCCGACGGTCCGGTTGATGTTCCGGATCGCGAGCTGCGCCCGGACCGGCTGAGCGGCCTCGGGGCTGTCCGCGGCCAGGGCGTCCTCGGCGAGCTTGATCAGCTCGTTGTCGAGGGCCTTTGCCAGCCCGTGGTCCTGCTCGACGGCGCGGTGCCGTACGGCGCCGTCCGGCAGCTCCGGAACGTGCAGCAGCGGCTCCAGGTCCAGGCCCTGGGCCTTCCAGTGGTCCACGGCCCGGGTGGTGTCCAGCAGCTCGGCGTGGCCGACCGCCTCCTCCAGGGTGCGGAAGCCCAGCTCGGCGAGGAGTTCCCGGACCTCCTCCGCGATGAACCGGAAGAAGTTGACGATGTACTCGGCCTTGCCGCTGAACCGCTCACGGAGCACCGGGTTCTGGGTGGCGATGCCGACCGGGCAGGTGTCCAGGTGGCAGACGCGCATCATGACGCAGCCGGAGACGACCAGCGGCGCGGTGGCGAAACCGAACTCCTCGGCGCCCAGCAGCGCGGCGATCAGGACGTCACGGCCGGTCTTGAGCTGGCCGTCGGTCTGCACGACGATCCGGTCGCGCAGCCCGTTGAGCAGCAGCGTCTGCTGGGTCTCGGCGAGGCCCAGCTCCCAGGGGCCGCCCGCGTGCTTGAGCGAGGTGAGCGGCGAGGCGCCGGTGCCACCGTCGTGGCCGGAGATCAGCACCACGTCGGCGTGCGCCTTGGAGACGCCCGCGGCGACGGTGCCGACGCCGACCTCGGAGACCAGCTTGACGTGAATGCGCGCCTGCGGGTTGGCGTTCTTCAGGTCGTGGATCAGCTGGGCGAGGTCCTCGATGGAGTAGATGTCGTGGTGCGGCGGCGGGGAGATGAGCCCCACGCCCGGCGTCGAGTGCCGGGTCTTCGCCACCCACGGGTAGACCTTGTGACCGGGCAGCTGGCCGCCCTCGCCGGGCTTGGCGCCCTGGGCCATCTTGATCTGGATGTCGTCGGAGTTGACCAGGTACTCGCTGGTGACACCGAAGCGGCCGGAGGCGACCTGCTTGATGGAGGAGCGGCGGGCCGGGTCGTAAAGCCGGTCCGGGTCCTCGCCGCCCTCGCCGGTGTTGGACTTGCCGCCCAGCTGGTTCATGGCGATGGCGAGGGTCTCGTGCGCCTCCTTGGAGATGGAGCCGTACGACATGGCGCCGGTGGAGAAGCGCTTGACGATCTCCGAGGCGGGCTCGACCTCGTCGAGGGAGACCGGCTCGCGTTCGCCGGCCTTCAGCGCGAACAGGCCGCGGAGCGTCATCAGCCGCTCGGACTGCTCGTTCACCCGCTCCGTGTACTGCTTGAAGATGTCGTAGCGGCGGGAGCGCGTGGAGTGCTGGAGCCGGAAGACCGTGTCCGGGTCGAACAGGTGCGGCTCGCCCTCGCGGCGCCACTGGTACTCGCCGCCGATCTCCAGCGCGCGGTGCGCCGGGGCGATGCCGGAGACCGGGTAGGCCTTGGCGTGCCGGGCGGCGACCTCCTGGGCGATGATGTCCAGCCCGGCGCCGCCGATCTTGGTGGCGGTGCCGTGGAAGAACTGCTCGACGAACTCCGGGTCCAGACCGACGGCCTCGAAGACCTGCGCGCCGCGGTAGGAGGCGACGGTGGAGATGCCCATCTTGGACATCACCTTGAGCACGCCCTTGCCGAGCGCCTTGATGAGGTTCCTGATGGCCTGCTCGGCCTCGACGTCGGTCAGGAAGGTCCCGGCCCGGACGAGGTCCTCCACGGACTCCATCGCGAGATACGGGTTGACGGCCGCGGCACCGTAGCCGATGAGCAGCGCGACGTGGTGCACCTCGCGGACGTCGCCCGCCTCGACGAGCAGCCCGACCTGGGTGCGCTGCTTGGTGCGGATCAGGTGGTGGTGGACCGCCGAGGTGAGCAGCAGCGAGGGGATCGGCGCGTGCTCGGCGTCGGAGTGCCGGTCGGAGAGCACGATGAGCCGGGCGCCGCCGGCGATGGCGTTGTCGGCCTCGGCGCAGATCTCGGCGATCCGCGCGGCCAGCGACTCGCCGCCGCCGCTCACCCGGTAGAGGCCGGAGAGGGTCGCGGCCGCGAGTCCGGGCAGGTCGCCGTCGGCGTTGATGTGGATGAGCTTGGCCAGCTCGTCGTTGTCGATCACCGGGAACGGCAGCGTGACGCTGCGGCAGGACGCGGCCGTCGGCTCCAGCAGGTTGCCCTGCGGGCCGAGGGAGGAGACCAGCGAGGTGACGAGTTCCTCGCGGATGGCGTCCAGCGGCGGGTTGGTGACCTGCGCGAACAGCTGGGTGAAGTAGTCGAACAGCAGCCGGGGGCGCTCGGAGAGCGCGGCGATCGGCGAGTCGGTGCCCATCGAGCCGATCGGCTCGGCACCGGCCTTGGCCATCGGCGCGAGCAGGATCCGCAGCTCCTCCTCGGTGTAGCCGAAGGTCTGCTGCCGGCGGGTGACCGAGGCGTGGGTGTGCACGATGTGCTCGCGCTCGGGCAGGTCGGCCAGCCGGATCAGTCCGGCCTCCAGCCACTCCTGGTAGGGCTGCTCCGCGGCGAGCTGGGCCTTGATCTCGTCGTCCTCGATGATCCGGTGCTCGGCGGTGTCCACGAGGAACATCCGGCCCGGCTGGAGGCGGCCCTTGCGGACGACCTTCTCGGGCGCGATGTCGAGGACGCCGACCTCGGAGGAGAGGACGACGAGGCCGTCATCGGTGACCCAGTAGCGGCCGGGGCGCAGACCGTTTCGGTCGAGCACCGCGCCGACCTGGGTGCCGTCGGTGAAGGTGACGCAGGCCGGGCCGTCCCAGGGCTCCATCATCGTGGAGTGGTACTGGTAGAAGGCGCGCCGGGCCGGGTCCATCGAGGCGTGGTTCTCCCAGGCCTCGGGGATCATCATCAGGACGCTGTGCGGCAGCGAACGCCCGCCGAGGTGCAGCAGCTCCAGCACCTCGTCGAAGGAGGCGGAGTCGGAGGCGCCGGGCGTACAGACCGGGAAGATCCGCTCCAGGGCGCGCCTGTCCTCGGCGCTGTTCCCGAAGAGATCGCTGACCAGCTGCGATTCCCGCGCCCGCATCCAGTTGCGGTTGCCCTGGACGGTGTTGATCTCACCGTTGTGGGCCACGAACCGGTACGGGTGTGCCAGCGGCCAGCTCGGGAAGGTGTTGGTGGAGAACCGGGAGTGGACCAGCGCGATCGCGGTGGCGAAGCGGCGGTCGGAGAGGTCCGGGAAGAAGGGCTCCAGCTGGCCGGTGGTCAGCATGCCCTTGTAGACGATGGTCCGGGCGGACAGCGACGGGAAGTAGACGCCGGCCTCGCGCTCGGCGCGCTTGCGCAGCACGAAGGCCTTGCGGTCCAGGGCCAGGCCGCTCTCGTCCGCGGTGCCGGAGACGAAGAGCTGGCGGAAGGCGGGCATCGTGGCGCGGGCGCCGTTGCCGAGCAGCTGCGGGGCGACGGGCACGTCGCGCCAGCCGAGGACGTTCAGTCCCTCCTCGGCGGCGACGGCCTCGATGCGCGCGGCAGCGGCGGCGGCGTCCTCCTCCCCGGCGGGCAGGAAGGCGATGCCGACGGCGTAGGAGCCGGCCTCGGGCAGGGTGAAGGAGACGTGTTCGCGCAGAAACGCGTCCGGGACCTGGAGCAGGATGCCCGCACCGTCACCGGAGTCGGGCTCGGAGCCGGTGGCGCCGCGGTGCTCGAGGTTGCGGAGCACGGTCAGGGCCTGATCGACCAGCTGATGGCTCGCCTCGCCGGTGAGGGTCGCCACGAAGCCGACGCCGCATGCGTCGTGCTCGTTGCGCGGGTCGTACATCCCCTGCGCGGCAGGGCGTCCGTCCATGGGGGACCAGGCGGCGGAACCACCGGTCTCGGAGTGCGTGGACGCGAAACGCATCGGCTCTCCCGTCGTCGTCGTGGCAGTGTCAGTGCCGAGGGACGACGTTGGCCCTCTGCGATTTTTCGTGCAGGTTACATGATGGGCCGGGTCTCGAAAATCGAAAGCGGCATTCCATCATTCGGACACCCACACTGCTCAATGGGGTGGATTGGGGGAGCTCAGAGGCGTTACCAACCGGGTTCCTGCCTTCATGCTCCGGCGCCGGTCGGGCGACACTGCCCGTAGCGCTTCGGGCTCATGCCCACGGAGCCCGGGGCCGAAACCGATCGGTAACAGTTCTTGCTCCGGCCGGGCGGGAGGACCACCCGGCCACCTCAGCCGACGGCCGTTCCGAAGAGGACGCCCAGGCCGTACGTCACGGCTGCCGCGGCGCCTCCGAGCAGCAGCTGACGCAGTCCGCTGAACCACCAGGAACGGGCTGTGACTCTCGCCACGACCGCGCCGCAGGCGAACAGACCGGCCAGCGCCAGCAGCACCGCGGGCCACAGCTCCGTGGCCCCGAGCAGATACGGCAGCACCGGGAGCAGCGCCCCCACCGCGAAAGAGCCGAACGATGATACAGCCGCGACGGCGGGCGAAGGAAGGTCCGTGGGGTCCACCCCCAGCTCCTCCCGGGCGTGGATCTCCAGGGCCTGCTCGGGATCCTTCGACAGCTGCTCGGCAACCTCGGCTGCCAGCCGGGGCTCCACACCCCGCGACTCGTACAGCTCGGCCAGCTCCTGCTGCTCGTCCTTGGGATGGCGGCGCAGCTCGCGGCGTTCCACCTCCAGCTCGGCGAGGACGAGTTCGCGCTGCGAGGCGACGGAGGTGTACTCGCCCGCGGCCATGGAGAACGCGCCGGCGGCGAGGCCGGCGAGCCCGGTGAGGACGATGGTCCCCGGGGCGACGGCGCCGCCCGCCACACCGCTGATCAGCGCGAGGTTGGACACCAGTCCGTCCATGGCGCCGAAGACCGCGGGGCGCAGCCAGCCGCCGTTGACGTCGCGGTGGGTGTGGTTGTCCCGGTGCGCGCCGTGCGGCGCGTCCTCCGCGGTCGTCCTGTCAGCGGCTGCCGTGCCGGCCATGGTCGTGTGCTCCCTTCCCCGCGGAAGGGCCCGATGGCCCTTCCGTCCCTTCGAAGGTAGGCACGCGCAGGCCCCCCGCGCCAGCAAGGAAGGCCTAACTTACCTTCCTGACCTGCGGTTTTACGGGGAGCTATGACTCAGGACTTCCCGGACGCGCCGGATTCCGCCGAGCCGCCGGCCCGCGCGGCGCCGCCGCCCGGAGCCGCCCCGCCGTCCGGAACTGCCCCGCCGTCCGCGTCGTCGGAGCCACCGGCGTCACCGGTTCCGCCGGAGCCTGCCGAGCTGCCCGGGTCGGCGGCGCTGTCGGGGTCTTTGGACTGACCGGACTGACCGGACTCACCGGACTCACCGGACTCACCGGACTCACCGGCGGCTTCGGCCGCACGGGCCTCCTCGGCCGCCGGCTCCACGATCTCCTCCCGGCCGGGGCTCACCCGGGCCGAGACGATCAGGTAGGCCACCGCGGCGAGGAACACCAGGATCGAGGTCCAGACGTTCAGCCGCAGACCGAGGATGTGGTGGGCCTCGTCGATCCGCATGTACTCGATCCAGCCCCGGCCCACGGTGTACGCGGCGACGTACAGCGCGAAGGCCCGGCCGTGACCCAGCTTGAAGCGCCGGTCCGCCCAGATGACCAGCAGGGCGACGCCCACGCACCACAGCGACTCGTACAGGAACGTCGGGTGGAAGGTGCCGGGAAGGCCGTCGGCGGTGTGCTCGGCGTCGATCTTCAGGGCCCACGGCAGATCGGTGGCCTTGCCGTAGAGCTCCTGGTTGAACCAGTTGCCCCAGCGGCCGATCGCCTGCGCGAACGCGATGCCCGGGGCGACGGCGTCCGCGTACGCCGGCAGCGGGACGCCCCGGCGGCGTGCGCCGATCCAGGCGCCGACGGCACCGAGGGCGATGGCGCCCCAGATCCCGAGGCCGCCCTCCCAGATCTTGAACGCGTCGACCCAGTCGCCGTTCTCGCCGAAGTAGGGCTCGTAGGTGGTGCACACGTGGTAGAGCCGTCCGCCGACGAGGCCGAAGGGCACCGCCCACACGGCGATGTCGGCCACCGTCCCGGGCAGGCCGCCGCGGGCGATCCAGCGCCTCCCGCCGAGCCAGACGGCGACGAAGACACCGATGAGGATGCAGAAGGCGTAGCCGCGCAGCGGGACCGGTCCGAGTTCGATCACACCGGTCGACGGGCTGGGAATGTATGCGAGGTCCATGGCGAGGACGACGCTACCGTGCCGGGCGGGACGGTGGACAACCCGCCCGGCAACGGCTCAGTAACGGGCGGGCCCCAGAAGCCAGGAGAGCGCCAGCATCACGAGCAGGAAGCCGGCGAACACGACGACCGCCCGGGCGGTGCCGTTCGCCCGGAACCACCCGGCCAGGCCGCCCGGCGCGGGGCGCCAGGTCTCCTGCCGCCGCCGCCCCGGCCTGCCGGTGCGGCGGCGCGGCGGCCTCGGGCGGCGCTTGGCGGCGCCGGTGCCCCGGCTCCCCCGGGACTCCTCCTCGTCCAGCCGGCGCAGCCGCTCGGCGACCATCCGGGCCCGGGCGGAGGGCTCCTTCGGGGCGTCCTTGCGGGAGGCCCCGTCGAGGTCCCGCAGGAAGGCCGCCCAGTCCTCCTCGGACAGGGCCGGCCGGTCCTCGGGGTCCCTGCCGGACGGGGGCGGCTCGGCGGTGGTCACGGCTCTCCTCGGATCACATGTCGCGGTGTGCCGCGGCGCCGGGCGACGGCACCGCACTCGAACACATGTGGGGGTATCCCAGCCTAAACCACCGGCCGCGCCCGGCGGGCCGGAACGGAATCCGTCCCGTTCCGGCCGCCGGGCGCCCGGATCAGCCGGTGCGCACGGTGCCGCGGGCCAGCTCGCCCGCGAGGGTACGGACGTCCGCGAGCCCGGCCTCCGGGCCGGGTGCGTCCAGCAGCCGCTTGACGAAGGCGGAGCCGACGATCACCCCGTCGGCGAAGGCCGCGACCTCGGCGGCCTGCTCGGCGTTCGACACCCCGAGCCCCACGCAGACCGGCAGCCCGGTGGTCGCCCGGGTGCGGCGCACCAGGTCCTGGGCCTGCTCGCCCACGGACTCGCGCGTGCCGGTGACGCCCATCAGCGAGGCGGCGTACACGAAGCCGCTGCCCGCCGCCGTGATCTTCCGCAGCCGCTCGTCACGGCTGCTCGGCGCGACCACGAACACCGTCGCGAGGCCGTGCTCCTCGCCGGCCTTCCGCCACACCTCGGACTCCTCGACCGGCAGGTCGGGCAGGATGCAGCCCGCTCCCCCGGCATCGGCTAGATCGGCGGCGAACCGCTCGGCGCCGTACTGGTCGACGGGGTTCCAGTACGTCATGCACAGCACCGGCGCCCCGGTGCGCGCGTGCACCTCTCCCACGGTGCGGATCACGTCCCGGATCCGCACCCCGCCGCGCAGCGCGATGTCGTCGGCGGTCTGGATGACCGGGCCGTCCAGCACCGGGTCGCTGTGCGGCAGCCCGATCTCGATGACGTCGCAGCCGCCCTCGACCATCGCGCAGGCCGCACGGATGCCGCCCTCGATGTCCGGGAAGCCCGCCGGCAGATAGCCCACCAGCGCGGCCCGGTTCTCCGCCTTGGCCTTCGCCAGTACGGTCCCGAGAAGCTCCCTGTTCCCCGCGTTCCCCGCCATCACTCCGCCTCGATCTCGTCGCTCGGGTCGTACAGGCCGAAGTACCGGGCGGCCGTGTCCATGTCCTTGTCGCCGCGGCCCGAGAGATTGACCAGCAGCAGCCCCTCGGAGCCCAGCTCGCGGCCCAGCTCCAGGGTGCCCGCCAGCGCGTGGGCGCTCTCGATCGCCGGGATGATGCCCTCGGTCTCGGAGAGCAGGCGCAGGGCCTGCATGGCGTCGTCGTCCGTCACCGCGCGGTACTCGCCGCGGCCGGAGTCCTTCAGATAGGCGTGCTCCGGGCCGACCCCCGGGTAGTCCAGTCCCGCTGAGATGGAGTACGGCTCGGTGATCTGGCCGTCCTCGTCCTGGAGGACGTACGACCGGGAGCCGTGCAGGATCCCGGACGTGCCCTCGGAGAGGGTCGCCGCGTGCTCCCCGGTCTCGACCCCGTGCCCGGCCGGCTCGAAGCCGACGAGCCGCACGGACAGGTCGGGGATGAACGCGTGGAACAGCCCGATGGCGTTCGAGCCGCCGCCGACACACGCCGTCACCGCGTCCGGCAGCCGCCCGGCCCGCTCCAGGATCTGCCGGCGGGCCTCGACGCCGATCACCCGGTGGAAGTCGCGGACCAGCGCCGGGAACGGGTGCGGCCCGGCCACGGTCCCGAACAGGTAGTGCGTCCGGTCCACATTGGCGACCCAGTCCCGGAACGCCTCGTTGATCGCGTCCTTGAGCGTCCGGCTGCCGGACTTCACGGCGATCACCTCGGCACCGAGCATCCGCATCCGGGCCACGTTGAGGGCCTGCCGCTCGGTGTCGATCTCGCCCATGTAGATGGTGCATTCGAGCCCGAACAGCGCGCAGGCGGTCGCCGTCGCGACACCGTGCTGGCCCGCGCCGGTCTCGGCGATCACCCGGGTCTTGCCCATGCGCTTGGTGAGCAGGGCCTGCCCGAGCACATTGTTGATCTTGTGGGAGCCGGTGTGGTTCAGGTCCTCGCGCTTGAGGAAGACCCGCGCGCCGCCCGCGTACTCCGCGAACCGCGGCACCTCGGTCAGGGCGCTCGGCCGGCCCGTGTAGTTGACCAGCAGGTCTTCGAGCTCGGCCGCGAAGGCCGGATCGCCCTTGGCCTTGGCGTACTCCTCGGCGACCTCGTCGACGGCCGCGACGAGGGCCTCGGGGATGAACTTTCCGCCGAACGCGCCGAAGTAGCCCTCGGCGGTCGGGACCAGACCCTCGGGGTCCGGAATGAAGAAGTCAGAAGGCATCTGCGTACTCCTGATACGGGGCCCGCGCCCCGTGAGATCTCATCGGTCTGTGGACGTGTTCCCGCGCCGGGGAACCGCTCGGCCCGCCGTACGGGTGCCCTCCGGGCCCACGGCACGCCGCGGCGGCAACGGCCGCGGCGGCTGACGGTCAGCCGGTCAGCAGGTCAGGCGGAGAGGCACCCGGCGGTGCCCTGCCATCGCATGCCGTTGATCTGACCCGGCTCACAGCCGATGTGATAGCGCACCCGCCGTCCCCGCACCCGCCGCGCGGGCGCGCGGCAGCCCCTCGGCCGGCAACCGCGCGCCAGGCGCGCGTGCGGCGGGGTGTGCGGGGAGGCGGAAGTCATGGCGGCGTCAGGCCCGCCCGTGCCGCAGCGCCGGGTGCGCGCCCGCCGCCACCAGGTCGGCCACCGCGGCCTTCGGGTCGCGCCCGGTGACGAGCGACTCCCCCACCAGCACCGCGTCGGCGCCCTCGTTGGCGTAGGCGATCAGGTCGTGCGGGCCGCGCACGCCGGACTCGGCGACCTTCACGATGTGCTCGGGGATCTCCGGCACGATGCGGCCGAAGTTCGCCCGGTCCACTTCCAGGGTCTTGAGGTTCCGCGCGTTGACGCCGATGACCCGCGCGCCCGCGGCGACGGCCCGCTCGGCCTCCTCCTCGTCGTGCACCTCGACCAGCGGCGTCAGGCCGATCGACTCGGCGCGCTCGATGAGCGACACCAGGGCCTCCTGGTCCAGGGCCGCGACGATCAGCAGCGCGAGGTCCGCGCCGTGCGCCCGGGCCTCCCACAGCTGGTAGGAGGTGACGATGAAGTCCTTGCGCAGCACCGGGATGTCGACCTTGGCGCGTACGGCCTCGAGGTCGGCCAGCGAGCCGCCGAACTTCCGGGCCTCGGTCAGCACGCTGATCACGGCCGCGCCGCCCGCCTCGTAGTCCGCGGCGAGTCCGGCGGGGTCGGCGATCGCGGCGAGCGCGCCCTTCGAGGGGCTGGAACGCTTGACCTCGCAGATCACCTTGACGCTGTCGCCGCGCAGTGCGGCGGCGCCGTCCTTGGCCTGCGGCGCCTTCGCGGCGCGGTCCTTGAGCTCCTCGAGGCTGACACGTGCCTGCCGTTCCGCGAGGTCAGCACGGACTCCGTCGATGATCTCGTCGAGCACACTCACGCGAGCGGCCCCCTTCCGGGACGGGTGATGGAGCTTGCGGCGCGTCGGCGCCGGGCGGGCGCCGCCCCGACGGTGACCGTGCGAGGCACTGCGATGGTATCCGGCCGAGGGCGGAGTGCTCGCATCCGGTCAGCGGCGGTCCCACCAGCTGGACATTACGGACGGCCGGCTGCGGCGTCACGGGGCGAGCCAGCCGCCGGCGGGCAGATTGCGGACCACCGTGAAGACCACGACCAGCAGCGCGGCGGCCGCCCACGCCGGCCGGCGCCACCGCGTCCGCGCCCGGCCGCACGCCCGGGCCGCCGCGACGACGGGCGCCGGAACGAACGCGGGGGCCCCGGGACGCCGCCGCAGGCACCGGACGGCCCAGCCGGCCCAGAGGCAGGACAGGGCCAGCAGGGCGGCCACGAGCAGCAGGTTCGCCTGCGCGGCGGCCACCGGGTCGCCGTGCGCCAGGGCGTGGGCGCCGCGCAGCCCGCCGCAGCCGGGGCACAGGATGCCGGTGTGGTGCAGCAGCGGGCAGACCGGGTAGTGGCCGGGTTCGTTCGGGTCGACGACGCCGACGCAGC
>NZ_WHPN01000325.1 GCF_009735685.1 Streptomyces lycii
AAGCGCTGTTCGCCTGGCTGTGCGAACTCTCGCGCCGCCGGCCCCTGGTCGTCTGTGTCGACGACGCCCATCTGCTGGACCCCGCCTCCCGTGCGGCGCTCGGCTTCGCGGCCCGGAGACTGGGCGGCCGGCGCCCCGTGGTCCTGCTGCTCGCTGTGGCCCAGGAGCACGCGGACGCACCCGAGTTCGCCGGAGTGCCGGCCCTCCGGCTCGCGCCGCTCGCCGACGCCCACGCCGGGGCACTGCTCGACGGGCTGCTCCCGGAGGACGCCGCGCCCGCCGTCCGGGAGGCGCTGCTGCACGAGGGCCGCGGCAATCCGCAGCTGCTCACCGACCTGGTCGCCGGTCTCGACACCGACCGGCTCACCGGTGTCGCGCCGCTGCCGGAACCACTGCCGGCGCACGGCCCGCTGCTGCGGTACGGCGTCGAGCGGATCCGTGAACTCCCCGCCGACACCCGGCTGCTGCTCCTGCTGGCCGCCGCCGCCCACGAGTGTGCCGGTCCGGCGACGGCGGTCGGCGCGGACATCCTGCTGGGCGCCGCCCGCCGGGCCGGGCTGCCGGCCGCCGGACTGGAGCCCGCCGAGACGGCCCGCGTCGTGCTGACCGAGGGCGACACCGTCCGCTTCGCGCACCCGGTGCTGCGCCGGGCGGCGTACGGCGCGGAGCCGCTGGCCCGCCGCCGGGCGGCGCACGCCCTACTCGCCGACGAGTTCGACGCGCACGGCCCGGCGCTGCGGCTGCCCGCGCTGCGGCACCGGGCCGCCGCCGCGCACGGGGTGGACGCGGAGCTGGCCGACGCCCTGGAGGACGCCGTGGCGGCCGTTCCGGACGCCGCCCGGGCACACACCGATTCCGCCGCCGCGCTCGCCCGCGCGGCCGAGCTGACGTCGGACCCAGACGTCCGGGTCCGGCGGCTCGCCGCGGCGGCCGAGCACGCCTGGCTGTCCGGGCGGCCGCACCGGGCCCGCACGCTCCTCGACGCGGCGCGGCGCCTTCCCGCCGGGGAGGCCGTACGGGGCCGGGCCGAGCTGGTGCGCGGCATCCTCGAACTGCGCGACGGCGTGGTGACCGACGCCCGGGAGGTGCTGCTGCACGCGGCCGGGCTGCTGGAGCGGCACGACCCGGCCGCCGCCCGGCAGGCCCTGCTGGACGCCGCCGAGGCGACCTGGACCGTCGGTGACGTGACCGGCTACCTGTCGGACACGGCACGGGCCGCCGGGATCGGGGACGCGGAGGACGCGGAGGGCGCGGCGGCCGCGGACCGTGCGCCTGCTCCCGGAGACGCGACCGCTGCGCACGACGCGACCGCTGCGGAGGACGTGCCCGCCGGGGACGGCAGGGACCTCCGGGGCGTCCGGGGCTGCACGGAGGACGCGCCCGCCGCGGCCGGCCGGGGGCGCCGCGGCCGGCCGGACGGCGGCGAGCGCACGGACGGCGGCGAGCGCACGGACTGCGGCGAGTGTGCGGACGACGGCGAGTGTGCGGACGACGGCGACCGCACGGACTGCGGCGAGTGTGCGGACGACCGCGAGCGCACCGACGGCGCGATCGCCCCGGACGGCAGGAGGCGTACGGACGGCAGGGAGCGTACGGATCGAGAGCAGCGTCCGGAGCGCGAGCAGCGTACGGACCGAGAGCAGCGTACGGACCGAGAGCAGCGTACGGACGGCGGCGCACGGTCCGGCGGGCCCTTCGCGGGCTACTGCGCCGGGATGACCGCCGTCATGAGCGGGCGGTTCGACGACGGTGTGAAGCCGCTGCGGCGGGTGATCGAGCAGGCCGCGCGGGACGACGACCCGCGGCGGCTGATCCGCGCCGGAGTCGCCGCGCTGGTGCTCGGGGAGGTCGCGGCGGCCTGCGAACTGAACACCCGCGCCCTGGCCGCGGCCCGGGTACGGGGGCTCGCCACCCTCGTGCCGAAGGCCCTGGAACACCTGGTCTACGCGGAGTTGCGGGCCGGCCGGCACACCCGGGCGCACGCCCACGCGCTGGAGGGACTGCGGGCCGCGAGCGGTGCCGGGCAGCGCAACTGCGCCGCGCACCACCACGCCGCGCTCGCGATGACGGCCGCGACCCGGGGCGACACGGCGGAGTGCGAGGAGCACGCCCGTGCGGCCGCCGCGGTCGCCAGCCCGCACGGGCTCGGTGTGGCCGCCGGGCTCGCCACCTGGGCCCTCGCCCGCGCCGACCTCGGGCGGGGCCTGCCCCGGGAGGCGCTGGCCCGGCTGCGGCCGCTCATCGGGCCGGGCCCGGGGTGCGGCCATTTCGCGTTGCGCATGATCGCGATGCCGTGTCTGGTGGAGGCCGCCGTACTGGCGGGGGAGCCGGAGACCGCGCGGGCGGTGCTGCCGGAGTTCGAACTGTGGACCGCGGTCACGGCCGACCCGCAGGCCCTGCCGCAACTCACCCGCTGCCGTGCCCTGCTGGCCGTCGCCGACGAGGCGGCGGCCGGTGAGCAGGGATCCGCGCAGCCGGACGGCACCGCGGGCAGCGGGGCCGCGAGGAGCGGCGTCACGGAAAACGGCGCCCCGGGAAGCGGCGTCACGGGAAGCGGCGCCGAGGCGCTGTTCGATCACGCGCTGGAACTGCACGACATCGCCGACGGCGACTTCGAACGGGCCCGCACCCAGCTGCTGTACGGCAAGGCGCTGCGCCGGAAGCGGCGGCCGGGGCTGGCCCGGGAGCATCTGCGGGACGCGCTGGTGGCGTTCGAACGGTGCCGGGCCGGGGCGTGGGTCGAGCAGACCCGGGCGGAGCTGCGGGCCACCGGTGAGACGAGCGGCGCGGCGGACGACCCGGAGGCGGTACGGCTGCTGACGCCCCAGCAGTTGCGGATCGCCCGGTGTGTCGCGGAGGGGGCGACCAACCGGGAGGTCGCGGTCCGGCTGTCGGTGAGCCCCCGTACCGTGGACCACCATCTGCGCAACGTCTTCTCGGCGCTCGGCATCCGGTCCCGGGTGGAGCTGGCGCGGCTGCTCACGCATTCCCGCGCCGGGGACGGGGAGGACGGCTCCGGGGGCCGGGCCCGGGGGCGGTGAGCGGGCCCGCGAGGGCGCCGACAGCGCCGGGGGCCACCGCGGGGCCGCGCCGTTCCCGCGGGGAAGCCGGGGCGAGTCCCGGAGCATGAAGCCCAGCTCGGACTTGCGGACATTGCCCTGCCGTCCGCGGGCGGCCTCCCGCGGAACATGACGCGCCACCGGGGCGGCCTCCCGTGGAACATGACGCGCCACCTCTGGGCGGGCCGCCGTGATCCCCGTTCAGGGGGTGTGTGGTGTTTTCCCTGAGTACGGGCCGGACTGCGCGGGCCGGGGCTCGCCACTTCGGGGCGGGCCGCCGTGATCCCCGGTCAGCGGCCGCGTCCGGGTGCGTGGTGATGTCCCCGGATGCGGGCGGGACCGCGCGGGTGATCCCGCACCGGGGCGGGGCGCCGGGTCCTCCGTTCACGGGCCGCGTTGATGGTGTGCGCCTCGCCGCGTGGAGGCGAGGGCCGGGTTCCGCCGCCCCGGGGCGGTGCCCACGACCTCCGTTCACGGGCGGGCGGATCCTTTCGGGGCCCGGGCCCGGGCCGGGCGCGCGAGTGGGACGAGGGCGACGATCCGGACACAGTTTCCGGAACGGGTATGGACTAAATGACCGACCGGTTGGTATGCCCATGGTTGAATCCCGCCCCACCCCCGGACACACCTCCGGGTAGCCTCCGGCTCCGGAGGCCCCGCAGGCTCCCGCACCCGTGGAGGACCGAGATGCATCCAGTCGTACGCGCCCGCGTGCGGGCCCTGCCCGGCCTCCCGGCCGCGACGGAGCCCGCCAGATCCCGGGCGAGCGCCGAGGCCGTCGCCGTCCTGCACCGCGCCGCCCGCCCGCTGCTGGACGAACTCCCGCAGCTCACCGACCGTCTCGTCGTGCTGCTCCAGGAACAGGAGCCCGCCTACCGCTCACCCGGCGTGGACCGGGACGAGCTGTGGCAGGAGGTGCACCGCTCGCTGCGGCACAACGTCGGCTCGCTGCTGCGGCCCAAGGAGTCCCGCGAGTCCGCGCGGCTGTGCTCCTGGAAGATCGGTGCCGCCCGCGCCGAACAGGGCCTGCCGCTGGACGCCCTGCTGCACGCCTTCCGGCTCGGCGGCGCCGTCGTCTGGCAGGGACTGGTCGAGTCCGCCACCGAACAGGGCCCGGACGACGTGCATCTGCTGGTGCATGTGGCCGCCGACGTCTGGAACTTCGTCGACGAGCACTGCAACCTCGTCTCCGACGCGTACCGCCAGGTCGAACGGCAGCTCACCTGGCGCCGCGAGAACCGGCACCGGCTGATGACCGAGGCCCTCCTCGACGGCACGACGCGCATCGCCGACCTGCCCGAGGTGGCCGCCGCGCTCGAACTGCCGGAGGACGGCCGCTACGCCGTCGTGGAGGTCTCCGGAGGGCACCGGGCCGCGTACGGGGCGACCGAGCCGCCGCACGTGCCCGGCGGGATGCGGGTGCTCTGGCACACCGGGGCGGACGCCGATCACGGCATCGTGCTGGTCGGCGACGGCAGCCTCGCCGAACTCGCGGAGGCCCTGAAACCGCCGCCCGGCGGCCGCGCCGGAGTCAGCTCCGTGGTCGACGGCCTCGCCGCCGTCGGCGACGCCCGGCGGCTCGCCGCGACCGCGGTGCGCTGCTGCTCCGGCGACGGTGACGTGGTGCTGCTGGAGGAGCAGTTGCCGGCCGCGCTGGTGGTCACGTCCCCGGAGCTCGGCGCGGCCCTCACCGAGCGGGTGCTCGGCCCCGTGCTCGACCTGGAGCCGGCCGACCGGGAGATCCTGCTGGACACGCTGACGGTGTGGCTGGAGTCCGACGGGTCGGCGGTGCGCGCCGGGTCCCGGCTGTTCTGTCACCGCAACACGGTTCTCAACCGGCTGCGCCGCTACGAGCAGTTGACCGGCCGGTCGCTCGGCAGCCCGAAGGACATGGTGGAGCTGTCACTCGCCCTCACTGCCCGCCGGCTGCCGCGGGGCTGAGCGGCCGGGGCCCGCGGACNGCGGTCTGCGGGCCCCGGCCGGCTCCGGCCCCCGGCCCCGCGCCGGTGCTCCGTCGCCGTGTCCCGGTGTGGTGCCGCACAGCCCGTACGGCGCCCCCCTGGGCGCGGGCAGCGCCCTGCGCCGCGGCGCTGTACGGCCGCGGACCACCGTGTTGTCGTGCGCGGGTGAACGATGACCTCCTTGATGCCGGAACGCTCGCCTATGTGCTCTTCTCGGCCTGTGTCGCCGTCTCCTTCCTCCTCTGCATCCTCGCCGCCACGGACACGGACGACCCGGCGCAGTTCTACACGGGCAGCGGATCCCTGAGCCCGGCGCAGAACGGCCTGGCCATCGCCGGTGACTACATCTCCGCCGCCACCGTGGTCTCCACCACCGGCGCCATCGCCCTGACCGGCACCGAGGGCCTGCTCACCGTCTGCGCCACCGTCCTGTCCCTGCTGCTCCTCAAGCTGCGGCTGGCGGGGCCGCTCGCCGACGGGCCGCGGCACTACACCCTCGGCGACATCCTGGCGCGGCGGCTGAGCGAGCGCCCCGCCCGCACCGCCGTGGCGTTCGTCACGCTCGTCGTCACCTTTCCGCTGCTGCTGGTGCAACTGGCCGCGGCGGGCACGATGATGACGGTCCTGCTGGACCTGCCCGGGCAGGGCGCGACGACCTTCAGCACGGTCGTCACCGGGCTGCTGATGATCGCGTACGTCGCCTTCGGCGGCATGCGCGGCACCGGGCTGGTGCAGATCGCCAAGATGGTGCTGCTGCTCGCCGCCACCACGCTGCTCGCCGCGCTCGTACTGGACCGCTACGGCTGGAACCCGGCCCGGCTGGTGGCGGCCGCGGCGCGGGGCAGCGGCGCGGGGGAGCTGTACTGGCGCACCGGGCTCCAGTTCGGCGACTCGGTGACCGGCCGGCTCGACCTGGTCAGCCTCGAACTCACCCTGCTCCTCGGCGCCGCCTGCATGCCGCACGTGATGATGCGGCTCTACACCCGCGGCGGCGCGCGGGCCGCGCGGAAGGCCATGAGCTGGGCGGTCGGCACCGTCGCCCTGTTCTGCGGCACCGTCGTCGTGATCGGTCTGGGCGCCGCCGCCGTCGTCGGCGGACGGGCCCTGGCCGCGGAGGACCGCACCGGGGGCACGGCGCTGCTCACGCTCACCCGGGCCCTCGACACCGGAGCGTCGGCGGCCGACGAGAGCATGCTGTTCGCGTTCGTCGCCTGCGCGGTGTTCGTGACCGTGCTCGCCGCCGTCGCCGGGATCACCCTCGCCGCCGCGACGACCGTCGCCCACGACCTGATCGCCCGCGGTGTGCTGCGCGGCCGGCTCACCGCGGGACGGGAGGTCCGGTACGCCCGCTGGGCCGTCCTCGCCGTAGGCCTCGTCGCCGTCGCGCTGGCCGTCCCCGGACACGGCTGGAACCCGCAGGTGCTGATCGTCTTCACCTTCAACGCCGCGGCGTCCGCGCTGCTGCCCGCACTGGTCTACGCGTTCGGCTGGAGCGGCTTCACCACCACGGGGATGCGCTGGACGCTGTACGGCTCGCCCGCCCTCGTGCTGTTCCTGACCGCCTTCTCGCCCGCCGTCTCGGGGCTGCCCGTCTCGCTGTTGCCGGACCGCGACTTCGCCTGGTTCCCGCTCCAGGTCTCCGGGATCGTCACCATTCCCGCGGGCTTTCTGATCGGCTGGCTGGCCTCGGTGCTGTCGGCGCCGGAAGCACCGCGCCGCCCCGAAGGCACCGGAGGCCCCGGCGGCTCCCACGGCCCGGGCCTCCCCCGCGAGGACCCGGGCGGCTCCGGCGGCTCGGTCGGCCCGGGCAGCCCCGGGGGCTCGTACGGCGCGTACGGCTCGTACGGCTCGGGTGGTTCCGGGGTGCTCCGGCCGTCCCCGGAACCGCCTGGTCCGGCGGGCGGGGCGGCGCCGGGCGGCCGGGCCTTGGGCGGTGGAACGGACCGCGCCCCGGCCTGGCGGCGGCCGGAACCGGACCGTCCCGCGCCGTTCCGCGCTGGGCGGACGCACAACCGGCACGGGCGGCCCTTGGGAGGGCGACCCGACCTCGCCGACTGACCTGTACCGGCCGCGGGGGCCGTGCTGTCGTAGCCGTCACTTCCCCCGAACCGCCCCCGCGCGGACCCGAGGAGAACCCATGCCCGACGTCTCTCCCGAGGCCCTGCACATCGAGGACCTCGACGTGTCCTACGGACAAGCCGTCCGCGCCCTGCACGGCGTCTCCCTCACGGTCCCGCCCGGAGCCGTCGTCGCCCTCCTCGGCGCGAACGGAGCGGGCAAGAGCACCTTGCTGCGCACCGTGTCCGGCACCCTGCGGATGCACCGCGGCGCGATCACCGCGGGCGGCGTCCGCTACGGGGAGCAGCGGCTGAACGGCGCCGACCCGGTCACCGCCGTACGCGCCGGAGTCGTCCAGGTCCCCGAGGGCCGCCGGGTGTTCGGCGGGCTCACCGTGGAGGAGAACCTGCGGGCCGGGGGCCTGGGACTGCACCGCCGCGCCCACCGTGACCGCACCGCCCGGGACCGCGTCTTCAGCCTCTTCCCGCGGCTCGCCGAACGCACCGGGCAGCGCGCCGGGCTGCTCTCCGGCGGCGAACAGCAGATGCTCGCCATCGGCCGCGCCCTGATGGCCGAACCGAAGCTGCTCCTCCTCGACGAGCCCTCGCTCGGCCTGGCCCCGCAGCTGGTGCGCCGGATCGGCGAGGTCGTCGCGGAGATCAACCGGCAGGGCACCTCCGTGCTGCTGGTCGAGCAGAACGCGGCCATGGCCCTGGAACTGGCGAGTTCCGCGTACGTCCTGGAGGTCGGCGAGGTACGGCTCTCCGGCCCCGCCGCCGAACTGGCCCGCACCGACGAGGTGCGCAGGCTCTACCTCGGCGAGGACACCACCCCGGAACCGGCGGGGGCCGCGGCCCCGGCGAAGGGCCGGTGACCACCATGCCCCCGAACCAGCAGGGCAATCCGGACCCGCAGGACGACCAGCAGGCCGCCCCGGACCCGCAGGACGACCAGCAGGGCACCCCGGACCCGCAGGACCTCCGGGACCCGCAGGACTCTCCTAACGCGGAGGGCGCCCCGGGACCCCGGCCCCCGGCCCCG
>NZ_WHPN01000326.1:0-10199 GCF_009735685.1 Streptomyces lycii
GACGGGCGCGACACCGACGGGCGCGACACCGACGGGCGCGACACCGACGGGCGCGACACCGACCGGCGCGACACCGACGCGTGTACGAGCCGGCCGGCGTGCGAGCCGGCCGGTGCAGCCCGGCCGGTCCGGCACACCGGCCGGCGTGACGCCGCTGCCGCGGCCGGTCAGGCGTCCTCGGCGGTCAGCGGCATCGGCCCGTAGATCTTGGTGCCGTCCTCGAAGAGCGTGACCTGCTCGGTGCCGCCCTCCAGCAGCTCCTTCCACACCTCGCCCACCCAGGACTCCGCGTCCCCCTGGGTGGTGAACTCCTCCGGCTCGACCGCGGGCACCGTCTCCGTCCCGTCGGACTTCTCGAACCGCCACGTCCACGCCATGTACGCCTCCCGGCTGCCGGCTGCTCCGAATAGGTGCTGACCTCACCCTATGCGGCTGTGGCCGGGCCGGGGGGACGGGACGGCCGATGCCCGCGCGCAACCCGTGCCGCGGCGCGAGACGATCGGGGGGTGGAACTCACTCTTCTCGGCACCGGTGCCCCCGAGGGGCTGCCCCGCCCCGGCTGCCCCTGCGCGTCCTGCGCCACCGCCGTCGGCGACCAGGCGCGGGCCGCGACCGCGCTCTTCGTGGACGGCGTACTGCTGCTCGACCTCACCCCCGGGGCGGCCCTGGCTGCCGCCCGCGCCCACCGCACGCTCAGCGGGGTGCGGCAGGTGCTGCTGTCCCATCCGCACGACGGCCCCGCCGTGGAGGTGCCCGCCGGGCTGCCCTCCCCCGGCCGGGTTCCGGACGGCCGCGAACTGGCGCTGCTCGGCGGGCACCGGGTGCGAGCCGTCGCGGTCGACTCGCCCGGCACCGGATACGCGGTGACCGGCCCCGGCGGTGAGCAGCTGCTGTACCTGCCGCCGGGGGCCGGGCCCGCCGGGCCGGCGGGACCTCCGGAGGGACGGCCGCCGTACGACATGGCGCTGCTCGACGTGCTCGGCCGCCCCGACGCGCTCGCCAGGCTGCGCGCGGCTGGTGCCGTGACGGCGACGACGGACGTGATCGGCGTCCACGTCGACCACGGGGTGCCGCCCGGTCCGGAACTCCGGCGGCGGCTCGCCTCGGCCGGCGCGCGGACCGTACCGGACGGGACGACGCTGCTCGTCGGCGAGTACCACGCGGTGCCGGACCTGCCCCGCCGGACGCTGGTGCTGGGCGGCGCCCGGTCCGGCAAGTCGGTGGAGGCGGAACGGCGGCTGGAGGCGTTCCCGGACGTGCTGTACGTCGCGACGGGCGGGACCCGCGACGGCGACCGGGACTGGGCGGACCGGGTGGCGCTGCACCGGGAGCGGCGGCCCGCGAGCTGGCGGACCGCCGAGACCTGCGACCTGGAGCCGCTGCTGGCCGGGGCGGGGCCGCCGCTGCTGATCGACTGCCTCTCGCTGTGGCTCACGGACGCGATGGACACGGCCGGCGCGTGGGACGACGAGCGGTGGGCCGGGGGCGGCCCGGAACGCGCCCTGCGGGACCGGACCGAGGCGCTGGCGCAGGCGTTCCGGGCCACCCGCCGCACGGTCGTCGCCGTCTCCAACGAGGTGGGTTCGGGGGTGGTGCCGGCCACGGCCTCCGGCCGCCGCTTCCGGGACGCGCTGGGGCGGCTGAACGCGGCGGTGGCGGCGGAGTGCGAACAGGTCCTGCTGACGGTCGCGGGCCAGGCGGTCCCGCTGCGCGGCTGAAGGAGCTGCGCGGCAGAGAGGCGCGGGGAAGCAGAGGGACGCTGCGCGGCTGAGAGGCGCGGGGCGGCAGAGGGGCGCGGGCGGCTGAGAGGCGCGGGAAGGCTGAGAGGCGCGGGAAGGCTGAGAGGCGCGGGAGGGCTGAGAGGCGCGGGAGGCTGAGAGGCGTGGGGCGGCACCCCGGAGTCCCGGCGGGACCCGGAGGTGCCGCTGCGCCCCCGGCGGTGGGCCGGGGTGCGGACCGCCCCGAGGGGCACCAGGGCCGTCCGCGGCGGTGCCCCCGGGACCGTACGGGCCCCTGGAGGCGTGCGCGGCAGTGCTCCCGGCTCCGTGCGGGCCCGGGAGGCGTGCGCGGCAGTGCCCCGGGGTCCCGTACGGACTCGGCGCGGAGCGGCCGCCCGGCGAGGGATAGGGTTCGGCGGATGAGCGGTCTGAATCTCGATGACTTCGGCAATCTGATCGAGCGCCCGGACTCCGGTGTACGGCGTGACGCCGAAGAGCGCCGGGAGCGTCTGGTCCTTCCGCCCGGATCGCTCGGGCGGCTCGACGACCTCGGCGAGTGGCTGTCCGCCGCGCAGAGCACCGTTCCGGTCCGTCCGGTGGAGCGCCCCAAGGTCGTGCTGTTCGCCGGTGACCACGGCGTGGCCGGGCTCGGTGTCTCCGGCCGTCCCGCCGGGAGCGCGCACGAACTCGTACGCGCCACGCTGCGCGGCGAGAGCGCCGCCGCCGTCCTGGCCCGCCGCTTCGGGGCGGCTCTGCGCGTGGTCGACATGGCGCTGGACTGTGACCCCGGCAGCCTGCCCGAGGACGTCGTACGGCACCGGGTGCGGCGCGGGTCGGGCCGTATCGACATCGAGGACGCCCTCACCGCCGAGGAGGCGGAGCAGGCGTTCCGCGCCGGGACGGCCGTCGCCGACGAGGAGGCCGACTCCGGCACCGACCTCGTCGTACTGGGCGACCTGAGCGTCGGCGGCACCACGGCCGCGAGCACTCTGATCGCGGCGCTGTGCGGCACCGACGCCTCCGTGGTGACGGGCCGGGGCGCCGCCGGGATCGACGACCTGGCGTGGATGCGCAAGTGCGCGGCCATCCGCGACGCGCTCCGCCGGGCCCGCCCGGTGCTCGGCGACCAGCTGGAACTGCTCGCCACGACCGGCGGCGCGGATCTGGCCGCGATCACCGGTTTCCTGCTCCAGTGCGCGGTGCGCCGTACGCCGGTGATTCTGGACGGAGTCGTCTCCGCGGCCTGCGCGCTGGTCGGCCAGCGGGTGGCGTTCCGGGCGCCCGACTGGTGGCTGGCCGGCCAGCGGACCGGTGAACCGGCGCAGGAGAAGGCCCTGGACCGGATGGCGATGGAGCCGCTGCTGGACCACGGCGTCGCGGTCGGAGAGGGCGCGGGCGCGCTGCTCGCGCTGCCGATGGTGCAGGCCGCGGCGGCCCTGCTCGCCGAACTCCCGGAGCGCGAACGCCCGGAGCCCGAGGCCCCCTCGGCCCCGGAGGCCCCTGTCTCGGAAAGCCCGGCCCCGGAAAGCCCCGCCCCGGAGAATCCGGAACAGGCGAGCCCGGAACCGCAGGACCCGGAACCGCGGGCGGAGGAGCCGCGGGGCCCGGAACCGCAGGACGCCGCCGCGGCACCCGGCGGGACCACCACGGAGAGCCCCGCCGGTACGGAGCCCGCAGCCGGGGACCCGAACGGGACCGACACCGGTACGGAGACCACAGCCGAGGACCCCAACGGGACCGACACCGGTACGGAGACCACAGCCGAAGACCCCAACGGGACCGACACCGGTACGGAGACCACAGCCGAAGACCCCAACGGGACCGACACCGGTACGGAGACCCCCGACCGGAACCGGAACGGAACCGCCGGCACAGCCGACGGCCAGGCCGACCCCGGAACCCCGGCCGACTCCGGAACCCCGGCCGACTCCGGAACCGCGGCGGAGACCGATCCCGCAGCCGGGACCGGTCCCGGAACCGGCGCCCCCCGGCCCTCCGCCCCGTGATCCACCGCCGGTGACCCGCCGACCGTGACCCGCCACCCGTGACCGCAGCCACCGGCTCCCTCCGCCCGTGAGCCGTCCGCCGTGACCGCCCGCCCCCGGCAGCCCCGTTCCCGTCCCGCCCCGGGGGGGGCTGTCACCGCGGCCGCCCCCCGATACCCTGCGCCCCGTGACCGACACGACCGGCGGCCCGGAACCCGCCGCCCCCCGCCCCGCACCCGCCTCCGCGGGCGACGCGCTGCGCTTCGCCTTCGGCACGCTCACCGTGCTCCCGGTGCGGGTCGCCCGCTGGGACCGGGAGGCCGCCCGGGGCGGCATGGTGTGGGCGCCGCTCGTCGGCGCGGTGACCGGGCTGTGCGCCGCCGTACTCGGCGGTGTGCTGCTTCTGCTGGGCGCCGGCCCGCTGCTCGCGGCCGTCGCCACGGTGGCCGTCCCGGCCGTGCTGACCCGCGCGCTGCATCTGGACGGGCTGGCGGACGTCGCCGACGGCCTGGGCAGCGGCAAACCGGCCGGGGAAGCCCTCCGGATCATGAAGCGGTCGGACATCGGGCCGTTCGGGGTCGTCACCCTGCTGCTCGTGCTGCTCGCGCAGACCGCGGCGCTGGCCGACCTGTACGGGGCGGGCTGGCCGTACGGCGCCGTCGGCGCGGCCGCCGCTGCGGTCACCGCCCGCTGCGCGCTCACCCTCGCGGCGCGCTCCGGGGTTCCGGCGGCCCGGCCGGAGGGGCTGGGCGCCGCGGTCGCCGGGGTCGTACCCGAACGGGTGGCGCTCGGGGTCGCGGCGGTGACGGTCGCGGTGTGCGCGGTGGGCTCCGCGTACGGCGGGCTGTACGGCGTGGTGCTGGGCATGACCGCCGCACTCGCCGGTCTCGGCGCGGCCGAACTGCTGCTGCGGCACTGCCGGCGGCGGTTCGGCGGCGTGACGGGGGACGTGTTCGGGGCACTCGCGGAGACCGCGGGCACGGTGGCCCTCGTCGTGCTGACCCTCGGCTGAGCCCCGTCTCCCGGCGGCTGATGCGGCCGGGCGGGAGCGGGCTAGGGTTCGCCCCACGGGGGCTCGCGGCCGGGCGGTGGGAATCCGGCGGACGCCCGGCGCATACGATGCCTCGGGCGCGGCCGGCCCATCCATCGGCCGAGGAAACTCAACGGAAGAGGGACCCCACAACCGTGACTGCACTGACTCTCAGCACTTCGTCCCCGGCCGCGCTGCGCGCGGACGCCCTGGTCGTCGGCGTGACCAAGGGCGACAAGGGCCCCGCGGTGGCCGTAGGCGCCGAGGCCGTGGTGAAGGCGTTCGACGGCAAGCTGGCCGCCGTACTGGAGACCCTCGGCGCCACCGGCGGCGAGGGCGAGGTGACCAAGCTGCCCGCGCCGTCCGGTCTCAAGGCGCCGGTCGTGCTGGCGGTCGGGCTGGGCGGCGCCCCGGAGAAGGGCGAGGGCTTCGACGGCGAGGTGCTGCGCCGGGCGGCCGGCACGGCGGCCCGTGCCCTCGCGGGCGCGGAGAAGGGCGCGTTCGCGCTGCCGGTCGCGGACGCGGCCGACGCGGGCGCGATCGCCGAGGGCGCGCTGCTCGGCGCGTACGCGTTCAACACCTACCGGGCGCAGCCGGACAAGTCCGGGAAGGACTCCGGGAAGCACGGCAAGCAGGACAAGAGCACTCCGCTCGCCGAGGTCGTGGTGCTGGGCGGCAAGCCGCGCGACAAGGCGTTCAAGGCGGCGGCCGAGCGGGCGACCGCCGTGGCCGCCGAGGTCAACCGCGCCCGCGACCTGATCAACACCCCGCCCAACGACCTCGCCCCGAAGTCCTTCGCCGCCGCCGCGCAGACGGCCGCCAAGGAACACGGCCTCAAGATCGAGGTGCTGGACGAGAAGGCGCTCGCGAAGGGCGGCTACGGCGGCATCCTGGGCGTCGGCCAGGGCTCGGCGAACCCGCCCCGGCTGGTCAGGATCGCGTACACCAGCGCCAAGGCCAAGAAGAGCATCGCGCTGGTCGGCAAGGGCATCACGTACGACTCCGGGGGCATCTCCCTGAAGCCGGCCGGCCACAACGAGACGATGAAGTGCGACATGAGCGGCGCGGCCGCCGTGCTCGGCGCGGTCGTGGCGACGGCGCGGCTGGGCCTGGAGGTCAACGTCACCGGCTGGCTGGCGCTGGCCGAGAACATGCCGTCGGGCTCGGCGACCCGCCCCGGCGACGTGCTGCGGATGTACAGCGGCAAGACCGTCGAGGTGCTCAACACCGACGCGGAGGGCCGGCTGGTGCTGGCCGACGCGCTGGCCCGGGCCTGCGAGGAGAAGCCGGACGCGGTCGTCGACGTCGCGACCCTGACCGGCGCGATGGTGCTGGCGCTGGGCAACCGCACGTTCGGCATCATGGCGAACGACGACGCCTTCCGGGCCTCGCTGCACGAGATCGCGGAGGAGGCGGGCGAGCAGTCCTGGCCGATGCCGATGCCGGCCGAGCTCCGCAAGGGCATGGACTCCTCGGTGGCGGACATCGCCAACATGGGCGAGCGGATGGGCGGCGGCCTGGTGGCCGGGCTGTTCCTGAAGGAGTTCCTGGACGAGGGCGTCACCTGGGCCCACCTCGACATCGCGGGCCCGGCCTTCCACGAGGGCGCCCCGTACGGCTACACCCCGAAGGGCGGCACGGGCTCGGCGGTCCGCACGCTGGTCCGGCTGGCCGAGCGGACGGCGGCGGGCGACCTGGGCTGACCGGCCGGGGCCGCGGTCCCGGCCGGTGCGGGTGCCGGTGCCGGCCGCGGTCCCACCGGAGTGCCGGTGCCGGACGCCGGCCGGCTTCGGTCCGGACACCGGCCCCCGGTCCCGTTCCGAGCGCGTTCGCGCAGAACGAAATTGCACACGTGTGCCCGTGCGGTGGCCCGGCCCCGCACGGGCATACGCGCGAGTAACCCTCCGCGCGGGCCGCCGGAGCGTCTCGCTGAGCGGCCCGGCGTCTCGTCCGCCGCCAACAAATGCGAAGATGTTGTCCCGGCAGGACAGTGCCCGGGCTCGCCAACCAAGCGGGCCGTTGCGGACGGGCCAAGAACTGGGGGCACCCCCCGGCGGTAGCCGGGGGGAGGCCGAACAACAGCCGCCGCCCGGTCACCGCAGACCGGCTCCGGCGTACCCATGCATGGAGGACGTGACGTGGCGAACGACGCCAGCACCGTTTTCGACCTAGTGATCCTCGGAGGCGGTAGCGGCGGCTATGCCGCTGCCCTGCGCGGGGCGCAGCTGGGCCTGGACGTCGCACTGATCGAGAAGGACAAGCTGGGCGGCACCTGCCTGCACCGAGGCTGCATCCCCACGAAGGCTCTGCTGCACGCCGGTGAGATCGCCGACCAGGCCCGGGAGGGCGCCGAATTCGGCGTCAAGACCACCCTCGAGGGCATCGACATGCCGGGCGTCCACAAGTACAAGGACGGCGTGGTCTCCGGCCTGTACAAGGGCCTGCAGGGCCTGGTGGCCTCCCGGAAGATCACCTACGTGACCGGTGAGGGCCGTCTCTCCTCGCCGACCTCGGTGGACGTGAACGGCGAGCGGTACGAGGGCCGGCACATCCTGCTGGCGACCGGCTCCGTGCCGAAGTCGCTGCCGGGGCTGGAGATCGACGGCGACCGGATCATCTCCTCGGACCACGCGCTCCAGCTGGACCGGGTGCCGAAGTCCGCGATCGTGCTGGGCGGCGGTGTCATCGGCGTCGAGTTCGCCTCCGCGTGGAAGTCCTTCGGCACCGACGTGACGATCGTCGAGGGCCTGAAGCACCTCGTCCCCGCCGAGGACGAGAACAGCTCCAAGCTGCTGGAGCGGGCCTTCCGCAAGCGCGGCATCAAGTTCAACCTGGGCACCTTCTTCGAGAAGGCCGAGTACACCGCGGACGGTGTGAAGGTCACCCTGGCCGACGGCAAGGAGTTCGAGGCCGAGGTCCTGCTCGTCGCCATCGGCCGCGGCCCGGTCTCGCAGGGCCTGGGCTACGAGGAGGCCGGGGTCAACATGGACCGCGGCTTCGTCCTCGTCGACGAGTACATGCGGACGAACGTCCCGACGATCTCCGCCGTCGGTGACCTGGTCCCGACCCTCCAGCTGGCGCACGTCGGCTTCGCCGAGGGCATCCTCGTCGCCGAGCGGCTGGCCGGCCTGCAGACCGTGCCCGTCGACTACGACGGTGTGCCGCGCGTCACGTACTGCCACCCGGAGGTCGCCTCCGTGGGCATCACCGAGGCCAAGGCCAAGGAGCTGTACGGCGCGGACAAGGTCGTCGCCCTGAAGTACAGCCTGGCCGGCAACGGCAAGAGCAAGATCCTCAAGACCGCGGGCGAGATCAAGCTCGTCCAGGTGCGGGACGGCGCCGTGGTCGGCGTCCACATGGTCGGTGACCGTATGGGCGAGCAGGTCGGCGAGGCACAGCTGATCTACAACTGGGAGGCGCTGCCCGCCGAGGTCGCCCAGCTCGTCCACGCCCACCCCACGCAGAACGAGGCGCTCGGCGAGGCCCACATGGCCCTGGCCGGCAAGCCCCTGCACTCCCACGACTGACAGTCCGGGCGCGACCACATCCGCACCATTCGATAGGAGCAACAGAAACCATGGCGGTTTCCGTAACCCTCCCGGCGCTCGGCGAGAGCGTGACCGAGGGCACCGTCACCCGCTGGCTCAAGGCCGAGGGTGAAAGCGTCGAGGCCGACGAGCCGCTGCTCGAGGTCTCGACCGACAAGGTCGACACCGAGATCCCGGCTCCCGCGGCCGGTGTCCTCTCCTCCATCAAGGTGGCCGAGGACGAGACCGTCGAGGTCGGCGCCGAACTGGCGGTCATCGACGACGGCACGGGCGGCGCGGAGGAGGCCCCGGCCCCGGCCGCGGAGTCCGCTCCGCAGCCCGAGGCCCAGCCCGAGCCCGAGCCCGAGCCGGCTCCGGCCGCCGAGGCCCCGGCCCCGGCCGCTCCGGCACCGTCCGGCGGAGGCGCCGAAGGCACCCCGGTCACGCTGCCCGCGCTGGGCGAGTCCGTGACCGAGGGCACCGTCACCCGCTGGCTGAAGGAGGTCGGTGAGTCGGTCGAGGCCGACGAGCCGCTGCTGGAGGTCTCGACGGACAAGGTCGACACCGAGATCCCGTCGCCCGCGGCGGGCACGCTGCTGGAGATCGTGGTCGGCGAGGACGAGACCGCCGAGGTCGGCGCCAAGCTGGCCGTCATCGGCTCGGCCGACCAGGCCGCCGCGCCCGCCCCGGCCCCCGAGGCCCCCAAGCAGGAGGCTCCCAAGCAGGAGGCTCCCAAGCAGGAGGCCCCGAAGCAGGAGGCCCCCGCGCCGGCCCCGCAGGCCCCGACGGCTCCGGCTCCGCAGCAGCAGGAGACCCCGGCTCCGGCCCCGGTCCCCTCGGCTCCGGCGCCCGCCCCGGCACCGGCGGCGACCTCCGCCGCCGGCCGCCCGACCGCCCCCGTGGGCGGTGACGGCGCGTACGTCACGCCGCTGGTGCGCAAGCTGGCCGCGGAGCACGGCGTGGACCTGTCCTCGGTCAAGGGCACCGGTGTCGGTGGCCGGATCCGCAAGCAGGACGTCGTGGCCGCCGCCGAGGCCGCCAAGGCTGCGGCTCCGGCAGCCGCCGCGCCGAAGGCCGCCGCCCCGGTGGAGCCGTCGCCGCTGCGCGGCCAGACGGTGAAGATGTCCCGGGTGCGCAAGGCGACCGCGAAGCACATGGTGGAGTCGCTGAAGGTCTCGGCGCAGCTGACGACCGTCGTCGAGGTGGACGTCACCCGTGTCATGCGGCTGCGGGCGCGGGCCAAGGAGCAGTTCCTGGCCCGTGAGGGCGTCAAGCTCTCCCCGATGCCGTTCTTCGTGAAGGCCGTCACCGAGGCGCTGAAGGTCCACCCGGCCGTCAACGCCAAGGTCAACGACGACGAGACCATCACCTACCACGACGTCGAGAACATCGGCATCGCGGTGGACACCGAGAAGGGTCTCTTCGTCCCGGTCATCCACAACGCGGGCGACCTCAACCTGGCCGGCATCGCCAAGAAGACCGCCGACCTGGCGAACCGCACCCGCAACGGCGGCATCAAGCCGGACGAGCTGTCGGGCGGCACCTTCACGGTGACGAACACCGGCTCGCGCGGCGCGCTGTTCGACACCCCGATCCTCAACCAGCCGCAGGTCGGCATGCTGGGCATCGGGGCCACCGTGAAGCGTCCGGTCGTCGTCAACCACCCGGACCTGGGCGAGACCATCGCGGTCCGCGACATGGTCTACCTGGCCCTGACGTACGACCACCGCCTGGTGGACGGCGCCGACGCCGCCCGCTTCCTGGGCACGCTCAAGACGCGTCTGGAAGAGGGCGCGTTCGAGGGCGACCTGGGCCTGTAAGCGGTCCCGTACACGGCCCGATAAGCGGTCCGCCCCGCCGGTCTTCCGGCGGGGCGGACCGCGTTTCGGGCCGGATGCTCTCCGGCCGGACGCTTTCCGGCCGGACGCGTCTCGGGCCC
>NZ_WHPN01000326.1:10223-23045 GCF_009735685.1 Streptomyces lycii
GCGCCGGGCCCGGGCGGGCCCCGTTCCAGGTGCCCGTGCGCCCGGCACCCCGGGGCCGGTCACGGCCCCCGGTCACGGGGTCCGGTCACAGCCCCGTTCCCGTCCTCGGTCCCGTTCCCGTACTCGACCTCGCTCCCGCCCCCGGCCCCCGGGCCTCGGTCACGGGTCCCGGTGGCCGGGCGGCGGAGTTCACGGCTCCCGGGCGCCGGCGCGTTCCTCCAGGCGTACGACGACGCCCTTGGACGTCGGGGTGTTGCTGCCGTCCGCGACGCTGTCCAGCGGCACCAGCACATTGGTCTCCGGGTAGTACGCGGCGGCACAGCCCCGCGGGGTCGGGTAGGAGACCAGCCGGAAGTCCTCCGCGCGGCGCTCCACGCCGTCCTCCCACACCCCGACCAGGTCGACCCGCCCGCCGTCCGCCAGCCCGAGCGAGCGCAGATCCGCCGGGTGGACGAGGACGACACGGCGGGAGCCGTGGATGCCCCGGTAGCGGTCGTCGTCGGTGTACGGCACGGTGTTCCACTGGTCGTGCGAGCGGAGCGTCTGGAGCAGCAGGTGCCCGTCCGGCACGCGCGGCGCCTCGAAGGCGTTGCGGGTGAAGAGCGCCTTGCCGCCCGGCGTCGGGAACACCCCCTCGTTCACCGGGTTCGGCAGCCCGAAGCCGCCCGGTCCGGCGACCCGGGTGTTGTAGTTCTCGAAGCCCGGGACGACCCGGGCGATGTGGTCGCGGACGGTGCTGTAGTCGGCCTCGAACCGCTCCCAGCGCACCGGGACCTTGTCCCCCAGCGTCCGGCGGGCCAGCCTGCTGAGGATCGCCACCTCGCTGAGCAGCTTCCGGGAGGCGGGCTCCAGCCGCCCGTACGAGCCGTGCACCTGGCTCATCGAGTCCTCGACGGTGAGGAACTGCTCCCCGCTGTCCTGGACGTCCTTGTCGCTGCGCCCGAGCGTGGGCAGGATCAGCGCGGTCTCGCCGCAGACGGTGTGCGAGCGGTTCAGCTTGGTCGAGATGTGCGCGGTGAGCCGGCACCGGCGCAGCGCCTCCTCGGTGGCGCGGCTGTCGGGGGTGGCCCGTACGAAGTTGCCCGCGAGGCCGAGGAAGACCTTGGCGCGGCCGTCGCGCATGGCCCTGATGGAGTCGACCGTGTCCCAGCCGTGCGCGGTGGGCGGGGTGAAGGAGAACTCCCTCTCCAGCGCGTCGAGGAACTCCTGCGGCATCTTCTCCCAGATGCCCATGGTCCGGTCACCCTGCACGTTGCTGTGGCCGCGCACGGGGCAGGCTCCCGCGCCGGGCCTGCCGATGTTGCCGCGCAGCAGCAGGAAGTTCACCACCTCGCGGATGGTGGGCACGGCGTGCTTGTGCTGGGTGAGCCCCATCGCCCAGCACACGATCACGCGCTCGCTGCGCAGCACCTCGTCGCGCAGCTGCTCGATCTGTTCGCGGGAGAGGCCGGTGGCGGCGAGGACGTCCGGCCAGGACACGGTGCGCCGGATGTGTTCGGCGAACTCCTCGAAGCCGTTGGTGTGGCCGTCGACGAAGGCCCGGTCGAGCACGGTGCCCGGAGCGGCCTCCTCGGCCTCCAGCAGGAGCAGGTTGAGCGCCTGGAAGAGGGCCAGGTCGCCGCCCAGCCTGATCTGCAGGAACCGGTCGGCGATGCGGGTGCCGCGGCCGATGACGCCCCGGGGCTTCTGCGGGTTCTTGAAGCGCATGAGCCCGGCCTCGGGCAGCGGGTTCACGGCGACGATGCGGCCGCCCGCGCGTTTCGTGGACTCCAGGGCCGAGAGCATCCGGGGGTGGTTGCTGCCCGGGTTCTGGCCGAGCGTGATGACGAGGTCGGTGTGGTTGAAGTCCAGCAGGCTCACGTCGCCCTTGCCGACGCCCAGGGTCTCGTGGAGGGCGGTGCCGCTGGACTCGTGGCACAGGTTGGAGCAGTCCGGCAGGTTGTTGGTGCCGAAGGCCCGGGCGAAGAGCTGGAGGACGAAGGCCGGCTCGTTCGCGGCCCGGCCGGACGTGTAGAAGACGGCCTCGTCGGGCGAGTCGAGGCCGCGCAGTCCGTCGGCCAGCAGCCCGAGCGCCTCGTGCCAGTTGACGGGCTCGTAGTGGTCGGAGCCGGGGCGTTTCACCATGGGTTCGGTGAGCCGGCCCTGCTGGTTGAGCCACCGGTCGGACTTCCCGGCCAGCTCGCTCACCGGGTGCCGGCGGAAGAAGTCCCGGGTGACGCGCCGGGTGGTCGCGTCGTCGTTGACGTGCTTGGCGCCGTTCTCGCAGTACTCGTTGCGGGAGCGGTGCCTCGGTTCGGGTTCCGGCCAGGCGCAGCCGGGGCAGTCGATGCCGCGGTCCTGGTTGAGGTTCAGCAGCGTCAGCCCGGTGCGCCGGGCCGACGTCTGGGACAGCGAGTATTGGAGCGCCTTGGCGACGGCGGGTACACCGGCCGCCCATGTCCTGGGCGGGGTGATCCGCACCCGGTCGTCGTCCGGCTCCTCGGCCGGTGGCTTCTGCACCGCTTTCGACCTCCAGATCTGCACTGCACGCCGCTGCGGGCGTCGGACTGTGCCGGGCCCCGTCGCCGACCGGGGCGAGCGGGGGACCGGGGCGGCCGCCCGTGACCCGCGGGATCCGGTCGCGCGGCCGCGCCGCGTGCCGGACCGGGTTCCTCAGCCGGTGGGCCAGGTCGGCACCCGTGGCCGGTCCTGCCCGGAACCGGGCAGGACATGGCCGCCGCTGATCGTGCCGCGCCAGGTCCCCGTCTCGTGTCCCTGTCCCTCGATGAACTCCTTGAAGCACTCCAGCCCGTGCCGGATCCGGCGGCGCAGCAGGGCCGGCGACGACGCGGCCCGCCGGAGCGGCCCGCCGGGCGTGTGGTCCACCCGCAGGGTCAGCCGGCAGCGGTCGGGGCCGAGGGCGCGGAAGAGCACCGCGCCGGTCCGCGGGTTCCGGCCGCGCACCCGCCAGGCCAGCCGCTCGTCGGGGCGCTGGTCCACGACCTCGGTGTCGAATTCCCGGGTGATCCCGCGATACGTCGTCACCCAGTGGGTCAGGGTGGGCTGGGGCCGGTCGACCCGCCGGACGCCGGGCAGGAAACGCGGGAAGCACTCGAACTGCGTTCCCTGGTTGTAGGCGACGCGGACCGGCACGTCGACGTCGACGGACTCCTCGATGCTCATGACGGGCTGTCTCTCCCTCACCCCGCCGGTGCGGGCGTACGGGGCCGGAGCGGGCGGCGGGCACGGCGTCCGCCCCGGCGGTTGCCGGGTCGTCGTCCCCGTGTGCCCGCCCCGCGGTGCCGCAACCGGGCTGGAGGCGACGATTCCACCGGCGGGGCGGGTTGTTCACCCGGGCGGACGGTGCGCCGGGGGCTGTCGCATGATGGGGCGATGCGGGCGGCGCGGCTGATCAGAATGGTGCTGCTGCTCCAGTCCCGGCCGTCGATGACGGGGGCCGAGCTGGCGCGGGAGCTGGAGGTCTCGGAACGGACGGTGACGCGGGACGTGCTCGCGCTGTCCGAGGCGGGCGTACCGGTGTACGCGGACCGCGGCCGGGCCGGGGGCTACCGGCTCGTCGGCGGCTACCGCACCCGGCTCACCGGTCTCGGGCGTACGGAGGCCGAGGCGCTGTTCCTGTCCGGGGTCCCCTCGGCGCTGCGCGAGATGGGGCTTCACGACGCGGGGTCGGCCGCGCGGCTGAAGGTCGCGGCGGCCCTGCTGCCGGAGCTGCGCGACGCGCCGGCCGGGGCGGCGCAGCGCTTCCATCTGGACGCGCCGGGCTGGTGGCAGGAGCCCGCGACGCCGGAGCTGCTGCCGGTGGTCGCCGAGGCGGTGTGGGGCGACCGGCTGCTGGAGGCGGTCTACCGGCGCAAGGACGGGGCCGGGGCCGGTGAGGTGCGGCGGCGCCTGGAGCCGTACGGCCTGGTGCTGAAGGCGGGCGTCTGGTATCTGGCGGCGCGTGCGGTGGAGGCCGCGGCGCCGGACGGCGCGCGGGCGGGCGGACCGGCGACGCCCGGCGGACCGGCACCCGATGGACCGGCGCCCGGCCGCCCTTCCGCGGAGGCCCGGTCCGCGGAAGCCCGGTCCGCGGAAGCCCGGTCCGCGGAAGCCCGGTCACCGAAGACGCGATGCGCGGAAGCACCGTCCGCCGAGGCCCGGTCCGCAAGGACCCGATGCACGGAAGCACCGTCCGCCGAAGCCCGGCCCGTCGAGGCCCGGTCGTCCGGAGCCCAGCCGTCCGAAGCCCCGTCCTCAGGAGGTACGGCCGGGGGCCCACGGGTCTACCGGGTGGACCGGTTCGCCGCCGCCGAGGTCGCCGAGGAGGGCTTCACCCGGGACGAGCACTTCGACCTGCCCCGCTTCTGGCAGGAACGGGCCGCCGCCTTCGCCCGGTCCATCCTCCGGGAGACGGTGGTCGTCCGGCTCTCGGAGGCCGGGGCGCGCCGGCTGCCGTACGTCACCGACCGGGTGGCGGGACAGGAGGCGGTGGCGGCGGCCGGGGAACCGGACGGGCAGGGGCGGATCACCGTGACCCTGCCCGTCGAGTCGCAGGACGTCGCCTTCTCCCAGCTGCTGTCGCTGGGGGCGGAGGCGGAGGTGCTGGAGCCGGCCGCGCTGCGCGCCCGGTTCGCGGAGGCCGCGGCGCGGCTGGCGGAGCGCTACCGGTAGCTGCCCGTCATACCGGCATCCACCGGTGGCTACCGGTAGTCGGAGGCCGGGGCGTCCTTCCCGCCGTTGACCACCTCGGAGATGTAGCCCCAGGCGTCGGGCCTGCTGCCGTCGGTGTCCGTGAAGCCGTAGACCCGGGCCAGCTCCCCGCTGGAGAGGGACCGGCCGTTCCAGCGGGCCACGTCCGGGTCGGTGGCGAGGGCCGCGACGGCACGGCCGACGAAGACCGGGGTCTCCGAGATCGCGAAGACGGGCTCGGTCTTCACCCCGTCGCGCCAGTTCTCCTCGGTGACCCCGAAGTGCTCGAGCATCTGCTCGGAGCGGAGGAAGCCGGGGGTGACGCTCACCGCTGTGCCGCCGAACTCCTTGATCTCCTCGCCGATCGCCTGGGCCATCCGGATCGGGGCGTACTTGGTGAGGTCGTAGTAGAAGCTCTCGCGGTAGTTCTTGTTCGACTCCGCCGTGCCGTCCGTCACCTCGACCACCAGCCCTCCCGGCCGGCGGATCAGCAGCGGCAGGGCGTAGTGGCTGGTGACGATGTGGCTCTCGACGCCCAGCCGCAGCATGCGCAGGCCGCGCTCCAGGCCGATGTCCCACATCTTGGTGTGGAAGTCGATCAGGTGCTCGCCGCCCCAGATGTCGTTGACCAGGACGTCCAGCCGGCCCTGCTCCCGGTCGATCCGCCGGGTCAGGGCCTCCACCTGCTCGGGGCGGAGGTGGTCGGTCGGCACCGCGATGCCCGTGCCGCCCGCGGCCGTGACCAGCTCGGCGGTCTCCTCGATGGTCTCGGGGCGGCCGACCTCGCTGGGCCGCTCCCGGGTGGTGCGGCCGGTGACGTACACCGTCGCGCCGGTGGTTCCGAGCTGGACGGCGATCGCGCGTCCCGCGCCTCGGGTGGCGCCCGCGACGAGTGCGACGCGGCGGTCCTCCGGTGTGCCCTGGTCGTTCACGGATGAGTCCTCTCGGTGTGCTGTTCCGTACGTGCGACCGACCCTGGCAGGCAATGCGGACACCTTCTGTCTGATTTTCAGGTGTCCTGCTCGTCTTTCCGCCCGGTAACGACATGGCCGCATCCGGACGGCTCCGCGTGCGGAGCCGGAGGAGAGGACCGATGCTGGTCCCGTGATGGACGAGACGGAGTTCTGGGCGATCGTCGACAGCTCCCGCGAGGCCGCCGACGGCGACCCCGAGGAGCAGACCGACGCGCTCGTGGACCGGCTGGTGATGCTGGACCCCGACTCCGTTCTGGACTTCGCCCGGCACTTCGAGGCCCGGCTGGCGCGTTCCTACCGCTGGGAGCTGTGGGGCGCCGCCTGGGTGCTGCTGGACGGCGCGAGCGACGACGCCTTCGACAACTTCCGCTGCTGGCTCATCGGCCAGGGCCGCCGGGTCTTCGAAGGCGCGCTGCACGAACCGGACGACCTCGCGGAGCTGCTGGAGGATTTCGACGAGGAGACCGACGGGGACGCGGAGGACCTGGGTTACGCGGCCTACGAGGCGTACGAGCAGCTCACCGGGCTGGAACTGCCGGACCTCGGGATTGCGGCCCAGCCGGACGAGCCGGCGGGCACACCGCTCGACTTCGAGGATCCGAAGGCCCTGGCGGAACGGTTCCCCGCGCTGACGGAGCGCTTCTGGGAGTAGGCGCCCGCCCACCCGGCACCCGCGCCCCTCCCGCGCACCTCCCGCGCACCTCCCGCGCACCTCCCGCGCACCTCCCGCACAGCGAAGTCCCGTGGCCCGTCGGCCTCCCGCCCCGGGCCGCCGCACCCCGAAGCCCGTCGGCCCGCCACCCGCGCCGCCACGCTCCGAGGCTCCTCGGCTTCACACCCGCGCCGCGACGCTGCCCGGCTGCCCGACAGGCCGACAGGCCGACAGGCCGACAGGCCCCGGCGTATCCCGCGCGCGGCCCGGCTGCCCGGCAGGGCCCCGGCGCCCCGGGGGCCTCCCCCCGCCCGCGCCCGGCGTACTCGACGGCCGCCGCGGACCCCGGCATCCTCCGTGAGGACGGCCCGCACTCGTCCTCACGGCGGAGGATCAGTCCGTGCGGTGTCCACGACAATCGGAGGGTCACCGCACAAAGGACCCATCGCACGGGGGAGTAACGGCATGCGCCGACCGCGCACCGCAATCATCGGCATCGGACTGGGCGCTCTGCTGACCACAGGGCTCCTGACGGCACCCGGCGCGAGCGCCGGGGCCCCGCCCCGCATCGACCGCGAGGCGCTCCAGCAGTCACTGGACGCGGCCCACGAGGCCGGGATGTACGGCACCTTCTCGTCGGTCCGCGACGGCCGGCGGCAGTGGAGCGGCGCCTCGGGCGTCGCCGACGTGGAGACCGGCCGTCCGGTCCGGCCCGGCATGCACCACCGGGTCGGCAGCATCACCAAGACCTTCACCTCGGTCGCCCTGCTCCAGCAGGTGCAGGCGGGCCGGCTGGAGCTGGACGCGCCGGTCGCGGACTACGTGCCCGACCTGGTGCCCGGGGAGCTGGGCCGGACCGTCACGGTCCGGATGCTGCTCAACCACACCAGCCACATCGCCGACCACATGCCCGGCGCCTTCCCGTCGCTCCTCGAGGGCTCCACGGCGAGCCTCGACGAGAACCGCTTCCGCACGTTCACCCCGGCCGAGCTGATCGGCTTCGGCCTGGACGCCCCGGCCACCGGCAAGCCGGGCGAGGTGCCCGGCCACTACTCGAACACCAACTACGTCATCGCCGGCGAGATCCTGGGCCGCGTCACCGGCGAGGACCCGCAGCGCTGGATCACCCGGCACGTGATCCGCCCGGCCGGGCTGCGCGACACGTACTTCCCGGACGGCCCGCGCATCAGGGCCCCGCACTCGAAGATGTACGAGTCGTTCTACGGCCTCATCGACCCGCCCCGCGACTACAGCGTCTACGACATGTCCTGGGCCGGCACGGCCGGCGCGGTCGTCTCCACCCCGGAGGACCTCAACCGCTTCTACCGCGCGCTGCTCGGCGGCAAGCTGCTCGGCCGGGCGGAGCTGGCCGAGATGCAGCGCACCGTCCCCGTGGACGCCATGGAGCGGTACGGCCTCGGGATCTACGCCCTGGACCTGCCCTGCGGCCGGTTCTGGGGCCACGACGGCGGGGTCTTCGGCGCGGGCACCGTCTCGCTGTCCGGCCCGGACGGCAAGCGGCAGATGTCCCTCGCGATGAACCTGATGAAGTACCAGACGGTCAACGAGGACGGGACGATCGAGCCGAGCCCCGTCGACGACGCGCTCGGGGAGCACATGCTCCAGGCGCTGTGCCCGGACGGCAGCGGCGAGGGCGGCGCGAGCGGCGACAACGGCGACAACGGCGACAACGGCGACAACACGGTCTCCTCGGTGCCGCGCACCCCGGCGTTCCCGCTCCCGAACACCGACTCGTTCCTGCCCCGGCCGACGGTCTCCTGACGCCGGCCGCCCGGGGCCGGGGCCGGTCGCCCGCGGCCGGGGCCGGTCGCCCGCGGCCGGGGGCCGGTCGCCTTGGGCCTGAGGCCGGTCGCCCGGGGCCCGTCGCCTCGGACCTCGGACCGGTCGCCTCGGGCCTCTCTCCCGAGGCCCGAGGCCGACGCCCTTGCCGCCCCGGCCGGGGCGGATCGCCCGGTCCGGCCGCCCCGCCGGTGGCCCGGAGCGGTGCGCCCCGCCCGGCGGCTCCTACAGGACCCGCCCCATCAGCACGTCGTCCACATAGGCCCCGGCGATCCGGAACTCGCCCGGCAGCACTCCCTCCACCTCGAAGCCGGCCGACTCGTACAGCCGCCGTGCCGGGGTGTTGTGGCCCAGCACCCGGAGGGTCAGACGGCGCGCGCCCTGGCTGCGCGCCTCCCTGCACGCTGCGTCGAGCAGTGCCCGCGCGAGGCCCCGGCCGCGCGCCCACCGGTCGACGGCGAGTCCCTGGATCTGCCGTACGTGCGCGTGCGCGGGCATCGGACTCGGCGGTACGACGCGGATGTAGCCCGCGATACGCCCCTCGGCCTCCGCGACGAGGAACTCCTCCGGCCGGTGCTGTTCGTCGAAGAACGGCGCCTCCGGACCGGGCGGCTGCGGCTGCACGGCGTGCAGGGTCGACCAGGTGCGCCGGTCCAGCGCGCCGAGCGCCACGTCGTCGGCGCGCTCGGCGCGGCGGATGGCGCAGGGACGCACGGGCGCGTCGGGGATACGGGCCTCGGACATGCGGGACACTGTGCCACCGGCCGCCGGAAAACGGCGTCCGCACCCGGGAATCCGGGCAGGATGGCGGCCATGCGCATCGCGGTCACCGGCTCCGCCGGTCTCATCGGCACGGCACTGCTCCGGTCCCTGGACGAGGAGGGCGGTCACGAGACGGTCCGCCTGGTCCGCCGCCCGCCCCGGGGAGCCGGCGAGATCCGCTGGGACCCCGGGCGCGGCTATGTCGACGCGGCGGGGCTGGCGGGCTGCGACGTGGTCGTGCACCTCGCCGGCGCGGGCGTCGGCGACCGGCGCTGGACGCAGTCGTACAAGCGGGAGATCCGCGACAGCCGGGTGCTCGGCACCGCGGCCCTCGCCGAGGCGATCGCCTCCCTGGACACGCCCCCGCGCGTGCTGGTCTCCGGCAGCGCGATCGGCTGGTACGGCGACACCGGGGAGCGCGCGGTCGACGAGGACGCGCCCCCGGGCGAGGGTTTCATGGCGGACCTCGTCCGGGACTGGGAGGCCGCGGCCGCTCCCGCCGCGGCGGCGGGCGTACGCACCGTGTTCGCCCGCACCGGGCTCGTCGTGGCGTCCGGCGGCGGTGCCTGGGGCCGGCTGTTCCCGCTGTTCAAACTGGGCCTCGGTGGGCGGCTGGGCAACGGCCGGCAGTTCTGGAGCTTCATCGCGCTGCACGACCACATCGCGGCGCTGCGGCACATCGTCGACACCGAGTCGCTGTCGGGTCCGGTCAATCTCACCGCGCCCGAGCCGGCCACCAACCGTGAGGTGACCGCTGCGATGGGCCGGGTCCTGCACCGGCCGGCGGTGCTGGCCGTGCCCGCTCCCGTACTGCGGCTGGCGCTCGGGGAGTTCGCGGCCGACGTGCTGGGCAGCCAGCGGGTGCTGCCGGAGCGGCTGACCGGCTCCGGGTTCTCGTTCGCCTTCCCGACCGTGGAGAGCGCGATCCGGGCGGCACTCTGACCTGCGGGCCCCGGCCGTTCCCGGACTTCCGGGCCGTCCGGCGCCCCTGGGGCGGGCGGCCGACGTCCGGACGGGGGCTTCCGGCGGACCCTCGGCTCAGGCGGGCGGCTCGGGCGGGCGGCTCCGGCCCCGAGGGCTCGCCGCTGGGCCGGGGGCACGCCGACGGGGCGGGGGCACGCCGCGGGGCCCGTACCACACCGGCCGGTACGCACCCGGCCCGCCCGCCCACGTCGCCGCCCGCGAACCGTCCACCCGCGCCGCCGCCCCGCGATCCGGCCGCCCGCGGCCCGCCCACCACCACCTGCCGGCCACCACCCGCCGCCCGCAAGGGACCTCCCGGCCGCCCGCAGGAGACCTCCCGTACGGCGCCGCCGGAGCGTACGCCTCCGTGGGAGCGCGACGTACCACCGGTGTGCGCCCGTGCACGGTCGGTGCGCGACTGTGCACGGACGAAATCGTCCCTAGGCTCATCCGGAAGTCGGGCATCCCCTGGGCCGGATGAGGGCATGAGGTCTCCAGCGACGGCAGCGCTCGTCCACAGGAATCACCCGGCGAGGACAGCCAGCCGACCTCGGGGAGGACTCGTGCTCAGCACCGCACGGCACAGCGCGGAACAGGCGGACGTCGTCGTGGTCGGGGCCGGACTCGCCGGTCTGACCGCGGCCCGGGAACTGACCCGGGCGGGACTCGGTGTGACCGTCCTGGAGGCCGCCCCCGTCGTCGGCGGCCGGATGACCACCGACGAGGTCGACGGCTTCCGGCTCGACCGGGCCGGCCGCCGGCTCGATCCGTCGCTGCGGGAGCTGGCCGGCGCCCCGGGTCTGGAGAAGCTGACGCTCCGTCCGCTCGCCCCGGGACTCGTGGTGCGCAGCGGCGGGCGCGGGCACCGCTTCTCCGGACCGCGGGGCGCAAGGGGCGCACGGCTCTCCGCGCGTGCCCTGGCCAGCGCCGCCCGTGCGCCCCGGGTGCACACGCTCGACCAGGCGCGGTTCGCCGCCTACCTCAACCGGCTCGCCGGCACGCCCGCCGAGCGGATCCTCGCCCGCCCCGAGCAGCCCGCCGCCGAGGCGCTCGCGGCCCGCGGCCTGCCCGCCCGCACGGTGGACGGCCTTCTCAGGCCGCTGCTCACCGCCCTGCTGGGCGACCCGGACCTCGGCACCTCCGGGCGCTGCGCCGATCTGGCCCTGCGCGGCTGGGCCCGGGGGCGGCTGGGCATACCCGCGGGTGGCGCCGGTGCGATACCCACCCTGCTGGCGGAGGCGCTGCCGCCGGGCACGGTACGGACCGGGGTGCGGGCCGTCTCGGCCTCCACCACCGGTGTCGTCACCGAGCGGCACGGCGAGATCTCCTGCCGCGCCGTCCTCGTCGCCACCGGGGCCCGGGCCGCCGCCGAACTGCTCCCCGGCCTCCGGCTGCCCGGCTTCCACCCGGTCACCGTCCTGCACCACACGGCGCCGGTCCCGCCGATCACGGAGCCCCTGCTGCTGCTCGACGGCGACCGCCGCGGCCCGGTCGCGCACACCTGCGTGATCAGCGCGGCCGACCCGTCCCGGGCCCCGTCGGGCCACACCCTGATCACGTCCACGGTCCTCGGCCGGGCCGCCGCGGAACCGGTGGGCACGCTGGACAAGGCGGCGCGCGCCCAACTGACCGAGCTGTACGGGGCCCCGGCCGACGACTGGGAGCTGATCGGCGCCCACCACGACCCGGAGGCGGTGCCCGCCATGCCCGCCCCGCACGACCACCGGCGGCCGGTGCGGCTGCTGTCGGGGCTCTACGTGTGCGGCGACCACCGCGACACGAGTTCCGCCCACGGCGCGTACCTCTCGGGCCGCCGGGCGTCGGCCGCGGTCCTGCGCGACTTCGGCATGGCCCCGGCCGCCCTGCCGCCCCTGAGCGCGGCGGCCTGACGGCGGGCCGGCTGCGCCCGGGGCGGCCTGCCCGGAACGGTCCTGCCCGGGCCGTCCCGCCCTCAGCTCCGGTTTCCCGCCCGGGCCCGTCAGAGGACCCCCACCCGGTCGCGATAACCCCGTACGGGCGCGGCGTCCGCGAACGGCTCCAGCCGCCGCTCGAAATCCCGTACGTACTCCAGAGCCCGCACCGAGCGCATCTCCGAGGCCTGCTGGGCCGCCTCCGCGCCGAGCGCGCACGCCTGTTCCAGGTCTCCCAGCCCCAGCCGTGCGGAGGCCAGCACCACGCGGCAGAACAGCCTGCTGCGCGCGTACCCGGGTCCGCGCAGCTGGAGCGACCGTTCCGCGTGCTGGGCGGCCGGCCGGTACTGCCCCAGATCGCGGTGGCAGTGCGCGAACTCGTCCGCCAGCTGCGCCTCGTCGAAGAACCGCGCCCAGTGCGGCGCCTCCTCCCCCGGCCGCACCGTCTCCAGCGCCCGTTCGGCCCGCACCAGCGACGCCGTGCAGGACCGGGCGTCGCCGAGCACCCCGTGCCCGCGCGCCTCGGCCGCGTGCAGCAGGGCCTGGACCGCGGGGTGCGCGGTCGGCCCGGCGCCCTGCTGGGCGACCCTGGACAGCTGCACCGCCTCCCGGCCGTGGCCGAGGTAGACCGCCTGCCGGCTCATGGTGATCAGGACGTAGGCGCCGTACGAGCGGTCCCCGGCGGCCTGGGAGAGCCGCAGGGCCTGCACGAAATAGCGCTGGGCGAGGCCGTGCGCCGCGATGTCGTACGAGGTCCAGCCCGCGAGCCGGGTCAGATCGGCCACGGCGGCGAACAGCCTGCGGCCGGTGGTCTCGCCGTAGGTGCCGCGCAGCATCGGTTCGGCCTCGTGCTCCAGATAGCGCACCAGTGCCTGCCGGGCGTGGCCGCCGCCGTAGGCGTGGTCGAGCGAGCGGAACAGCTCGCTCACGGAGCGCAGGGCCGCGATGTCGCCCGCGGTGACCCGCTGGCCCGGCAGTTGGTCCTGCTGCTGCCGCTGGCGCGGCACCGAGGTGCGCCCCTGGACGGGCACCCGGGCGGCGTTCTCCGCGCGCGCCCCCGGGCCCGCCGCGCCGTTGCCGGGGGCGCCGGGGA
>NZ_WHPN01000327.1 GCF_009735685.1 Streptomyces lycii
CCCGGGGTGCCGTCTCCCCGTCGCGGCTGCCGCCTGCCGGGACGAGGACGACGTCGGAGCACGCGTAGTAGGTGTCGGGCGTGTCGGTGTTCCGCCAGATCGTGTAGAGCAGATGCCGTCCCGTCCGGCCCCCGGGCAGCCGTCCCGCCATCCGGTACGCACCGTCCCGGAACTCCGGGTCGGTCGCCGTCAGGAAGGGCTCGCGGTCGAGGTCCGACCACGTCAGCGGGCGTGACGGGTCGTAACCCGGCCGGGTGAGATGAACGCTGAACGTCCCCCGGTGCTCGATCGTCGACGCGTAACGGAGCGTCAGCCGGTCCCCCGCCCGCAGCCGCGTCACGGGCCAGTCGGTGCGGGTGGAGTCCAGCGCCCGGTAGGCGTCCCGTCCCGCGCCGCACAGCCGGCCGTCGGGCACCGCCCCGCGGTCCCGGCCGCGGACGTCCGGCAGCCGCAGGTCGTCCCACGCTCCGACGCCCCGGCAGCCGGGCGAGCGGGCGAACTCCCCGCCGGGCGGACCGCAGGCGGCGGTCCGGCTCAGCGGGTCCGCGGGCGCTCCGTGCGCCGCCGCCGGCAGGGGCAGCAGCGGCAGCAGCAGCGCCGCGGCACCGGCGAGGGCAGCCGGAACGGCCGTGCGATGCGCGGTCATACGAGGGACCTCCCGAGCCCGAGCCCGTCCGGCGGCGGACCCGCCTGCCCCTCTATTACGCGGCGGCGGAGCGGCGTGTTCAGGCGCGCGCCCCCGCGGGGAGCACGCGCCCCGCTCGCGCCCCCGCGGGCGGACGGTTTCCGCCGCGGACGGCAGGGGCACCCGTAGACAGCTCCGAGCCGACCGACCCGAACAGGAAGCGCAGATGAGCGACGACCAGCAGAATCCCGTCACCCAGCACCCGCAGCCGGACTTCCCCCAGCAGGACCAGCCGCACCCCGGCCACCCGGGCGACATGCGGCCCGAGCCCGACCACGGCGAGTCCTCCTACCGGGGCAGCGGGCGGCTGGCGGACCGGCGCACCGTGATCACGGGCGGGGACTCGGGCATCGGGCGGGCCGTCGCCCTGGCATACGCGCGCGAGGGGGCGGACGTGCTGTTCACCCATCTGCCGGAGGAGGACAAGGACGCGCGGGAGACCGAGCGGCTGGTCCGGGAGGCGGGCCGGCGCGCGGTGGCCGTGCCCTGTGACATCCGCGAGGAGAGCGCCTGCCGGGATCTGATCGAGCGCGCGGTCTCGGAGTTCGGGCGGATCGACGTCCTGGTCAACAACGCGGCGTTCCAGATGGGGCAGCCGGACGGGATCGAGGGCATCAGCACCGAGCAGTTCGACCGGGTGGTGCACACCAACCTCTACGGCATGTTCTGGCTGTGCAAGGCGGCCCTCCCGCACATTCCGGAGGGCGGCAGCATCATCAACACCACGTCCGTACAGGCGTACAACCCCAAGCCGCACCTGCTGGACTACGCGATGACCAAGGGCGGCATCGTCACGTTCACCCAGGGACTGGCCGCGCAGCTGGCCGAGCGCGGCATCCGCGTCAACGCGGTCGCGCCCGGGCCGGTCTGGACTCCGCTGATCCCGGCCACTCTGCCGGACACCGAGCAGTTCGGGAAGCAGGCCCCGCTCCAGCGTCCGGCGCAGCCCGCCGAGATGGCGCCGGCGTACGTCTTCCTGGCCTCGCAGGAGGCGAGCTACATCACCGCGGAGATCCTCAACGCGACCGGCGGCAGCCCGCTGCCGTAACGGCGCGACGGTGCCGGTGCCAGTTGGCGGTGGCGGTGCCGGTGGAGGTGGCGGTGGCGGTGGCGGTGGCGGTGGCGCCAGGACGTACGGGGCGCGGGGCGCGGCGTACGCACCCACCGTCCGGCGGCCCGCCCGGACGGTGACAGCGCGCGGTCCGCCGGACGGTGACGGCGCGTGAGACCGGATACCCGATGCCGCGCGCCGTGCGGTGCCCGACGCCCCGCGGCGCCCGGCACCGGGCACCGTGCGTCAGCCCCACACCCGTGCACCGCGCGGCGGTCCCACACCGTGCACCGCGCGGCGGTCCCCCACCGTGCGGAGGGGGCCGCACCCGGCGGTGCGCGAGACACCGTGCGTGCCGACGCCGGAGGGCCGCGGCAGGGTCCGGGAGCACCGTGGCCCGCGCGGGCAGCCCCCGCGCAAGCGCCGCGCGAGCAGCCGCGGCCGGGTCAGGGATGCGCCACCACCGCGACCGGGCAGTCGGCGTGGTGGAGCGTCGCGTGCGCCGCTGGGCCGAGGTGCCGGCCGCCGGAGGCGGCCCGGCGGCCGATGACGAGAAGCCGGGCCCGGGCCGAGGAGGTGAGCAGCACCTCCGTGCCGCTGCCGATCTCCACCCGGGTGGTGACGGGCACCTGCGGAAACCGCTCCCGCCACGGCGCCAGCGCGTCCTCCAGCAGCTTCTCCTCGTGCGCCTCGATGCCGCCGTGCTCGTCGGCGAGCCGCATCGCGGACGGGCTGTAGCTGAACACCGTCGGCGGGCTCCAGGCGCGTACCGCGCGCACCCGCAGTCCGTGCGCCGCCGCCGCCGCGAAGGCGAAGGCCAGCACCGGACCGCTCTGTGCGGAGGTCCCCCGCAGTCCGGCGACGACCTCGTCGCGCTCCGGCCGCGGGCTCTCGTCGCCGCGCACCATCACCACCGGGCAGCCGGCCCGCCCCAGCACCCGAAGCCCCACGGAACCGAGCAGAAAGCCCAGCACGGGACCGTACCGGCGGGAGCCGAGCACCAGCATCTCCGCTCCCTCGGCCCCCTCCACCAGGGAGTCCACGGCGGGCTGCGGCACCCGCTCGGCGGTGATCTCCAGACCCGGATGGCGCTCCCGCAGCCCCCGTTCCGTGCTCCGCAGCATGTCCTCCGCCAGCCGCCGGTGGGTTTCCTCGTCCTGGGTGACGGGCATGTCGACCGGTTCCCAGCTCCAGGCGTGCAGCAACAGCAGCGGCAGCCTCCGCGCCGAGGCCTCGTGCGCGGCCCACTCGGCGGCGGCCCCGCCCGCGCGGCTGCCGTCGACACCGGCGACGACGGGACCGGGCAGCCGTCCCGGCCCGGGCACGGCGTCGGGCGTGGGCTCGGGCATGGGCTCGGGCATGGGTTCCACCTTTCGTCGTGACGGCCGGAGCCCGTGGCAGTGGGCCGGGGCGCCGGCTCCCCGTCAGTGCTCCGGGGTCTCCAGCACGCAGGACTCGCCGGGTTCGACGGTGACGGCCCGGTCGGGCAGCACCAGCCGGATCGGCGGCTCGTCGGACTCCGGTACGTCGATCCGCAGCCGGCCGCGGGTCAGCTGCATCCGTACCCCCCAGTGCCCGTGGTACCGCACCGAGAAGCCGTATTCGGACAGCTCGGGCAGCGGCGCCGGGTCGAGCATCAGCTCACCGGTCCGCGGCTCCATGCCGGTCAGGCCCCGCTGGACCAGGTCGAGCGTGCCGGCCATGGCGCCCAGGTGGATGCCTTCCTCCGTGGTGCCGCCCTGGAGGTCGGCGACGTCGCTCTCCAGCGCCTCCCGGCAGAACTTCCACGCCTCGGCGCGCCGGGCCCGGGCGAGGACCCAGCCGTGCACCAGGCCGCTCAGGGTGGAGCCGTGCGAGGTGCGGTTCAGGTAGTAGTCGACGGTGCGCCGCCACACGGTGTCGTCGAGGGTGTGCCCCAGCCGGCGGAACAGCGCGGCGAGTTCGGCGGGCGGGAAGAGGTAGCCGAGCATCAGCACGTCGGCCTGTTTGGAGGCCCGGTAGCGGTTGACGGTGTCGCCCTCGGCCTCCAGGATCCGGTCCAGCCGCCGGATGTCGCCGTGCCGCCGCCGCAGCCCCTCCCAGTCCAGCTCGGCCAGCCGGCCGTAGCCCTCGAACTGGCTGATGACGCCGTCGTGGAAGGGGATGTGCAGGGCACGGGAGACCTCCTCCCAGCGCTCCGGTTCGTCCTCCTCGGTGCCGGTGGCCTCGAACAGCTCCCGGCGGCGCGGCTCGGGCAGGGCGCGCACCACGTCCAGGGTGCGCGCCAGCACCCAGGCCGCGGTGACGTTCGTGTACGCGTTGTCGTCCAGGCCCGGGGACTCCGCGCCCGGGTAGCCCTCGTGGTATTCGTCGGGGCCCACGACACCGCGGATCCGGAAGCGCCCGGGCCGCGGGTCGTACACCGCGCTGCTCGCCCAGAACCGGGAGATCTGCACCAGCGTCTCCACGCCCTTGGTGTGCAGGTACTCGGTGTCCCCGGTGGCCTCGCAGTACCGGAGCACGTTGTACGCCACCGCCGAGCCGACGTGGTGCTGGAGCCGGGAGTGGTCGGGCAGCCAGCGGCCGGAACGCGGGTTGAGGTGCAGCTCCTGGGTCTCCTCCCGGCCGTCGCTGCCGCTCTGCCAGGGGAACATCGCCCCGTCCCGGCCCGCCTCCCGCGCCGACTGGCAGGCCCGCGGCAGCCGCCGGTGCCGGTAGTCCAGCAGGGCCCGCGACACCTCCGGGAAGTGCAGGTTCAGATACGGCAGCACGAACAGCTCGTCCCAGAAGACGTGGCCCCGGTACGCCTCGCCGTGCAGGCCCCGGGCGGGCACGCCCACGTCGAGTTCCGCGGTGTGCGGCGACAGGGTCTGCAGGACGTGGAAGAGGTGCAGCCGCAGGATCTGCCCCGCCTCGCCGGGCACGTCCAGTTCGGCACGCTCCCACAGCTCGCGCCACGCCGTGCGGTGCGACTCCAGCAGCTCCTCGAAGCCGGGTGCCGCCCCCGCCCGGTCCAGCGCCGCGTCGAGCGGCCCGGCGATGGCCGGGTCCCGGGAGGTGTGCAGGGCGACGGTCTTGTCGACGGTGACCGGCCGGCCGGGCCTGGCCGGCAGATACAGCGTCCGGTGGGCCTGGGCGGTGCCCGGCTCCAGCCGGTCCGCGGCGGGCCGCGGGTCGGCGGTGGTGCGCGCGGCGAACGCGATCCGCACGGCGGACTCGCTGGTACGGCAGCGCAGCCAGACCGTGTCGGGGGCGGCCGTGCCGGTGGTGACCCCGGTGAGGTGGCGGCCCGCCAGGTCGCGGTAGCGGGGGACGCCGGAGTTGGTGATCTCGCCGTCGAGCCCGGACTCGACCTCGAAGGCGCCCGACCAGTTCTCCGCCTGCAGCACGGTGCGCAGGACCGCCAGGTGCGGGTCGGCCATGTGCAGGAACCGGGTCTGCCGGACCCGGATCCGGCGGCCCCGCGCGTCCTCGTAACGGGTGTCCCGGTCCAGGGTGCCGCAGCTCAGGTCCAGGGTCTGCCGGTGGTCGAGCAGCCGGTCGGCGTCCGGCGAGAACCAGGCGGTGTCCGGCCCGCCGCTGCCCGGCTCGCCCTCCTGGCCGCGGAAGCGCAGCGGGAGCCAGTTGGGCAGATTGACCATGTCCTCGTTCTCCACGGTCCTGGTCTGCTCGCCGTGGACCGTCGAGGAGAGCCGGTTGTAGCAGCCCGCGGCGTAGGTGCCCGGGTAGTGCAGTCCGTCGTCGGTGGCCTCGGGGGCGGCGCCGCGGGTCGCGAAGTAGCCGTTGCCGAGGGTGCACAGCGCCTCGCGCAGCCGCTCGGCGGACGGGTCGTAACCCGTGTATCCCCAGCTCCACGCGGTCGTCTCGGGTTCGGTCACGGCGGGCCTCCCGCGGGCTCGGGTCCGGGCGGTTCCAGCAGCTCGGCGAGATCGCGGACCACGACGTCCGCGCCGTGCAGATGCAGGTCGCGGGCCGCGGTGGCCTCGGCAGCGGGGTCCGCCCCGGGGGCGTCCGCCGCCCGGTCGACGCCGATCACCAGCCCGAAGCCGCCGCGCCGGCCCGCCTCGACACCGGCGAGCGCGTCCTCGACGACGGCGGCCTCCCCCGGATCGGCGTCCAGCCGCCGGGCGGCCTCCAGGAACAGCGCCGGGTCGGGCTTGCCGGGCAGCCCCAGCCGGGCGGACTCGGCGCCGTCCACGACCGCGTCGACCATCTCCCGCACTCCGGCGCTCTCCAGCAGCTCGGGGGCGTGCCGCGACGCGGAGGCGGCGGCGCAGGGCGTCCCGGAGAGGTTCATCGCGCGCAGCAGCCGCACGGTGCCGGGATACGCCTCGATGCCCCCGGCCCGCAGCCGCTCGGTGAACAGCCGGTCCTTCAGCGCGGCGACGGCCCGCACGGTGTCCGTGCCGGGCGGGTCCTCCGGGTCACCCTCCGGCAGTCCCACGGCGCGGGAGGCCAGAAACGCGGCGGCACCGTCCAGCCGCGACTTCCCGTCCACGTGCCGGCGGTAGTCCTCCGCCGCGTCGAAGGGGCGGCGCTGCGCCGGGTCGGCCGGCGGGTGGTCGCGCAGCGCGGCGTCGAAGGCCTCTTTCCAGGCGGCGGCGTGCACCCGCGCCGAGTCGGTGATCACCCCGTCGGTGTCGAGGACCAGCGCCCGTACGCCGCCCAGTACCCGGGACGGGCGCTCCCGGGGCGCGGTTCCGCCCGCCGGGGCCGTTGTTCCGGAGCCCGCTCGGGGCTCGGCTGACGCCGCCATCGTCGGCTCCCTCCTGCACCGCCACCGCGCCCGGGTGCCCGGGCGCCGGGCGATCACACCTGGCGCGGGCCGTCAGGTCTGCTGCGGTACGACGGCCACCGGGCACGGGGCGTGGTGCAGCACGGCGTGGTTGACCACGCCGAGCTGGAGACCGAGGTGGTGGCCGTGCCGCCGCTGGGCCCCGACGACGAGGAGGTCGGCCGACGCCGACTCCTCCAGGAGGACCCGGCGGGCCGGCCCCTCCGGGGTGCGGCGGGTGACCTGCACCCCGGGGTGGGCGCGCCGCGGTTCGCGCAGCAGGTCGTCCAGGTACTCCGAGGCCCGGTCGGAGTGCGCCTGGGCGGGCTCGCCGCCGATCAGCGGGTGGTCGGGGACCTCGTGGGCGGGACAGCGCCAGGCCCGTACGGCGCGCACCTCGGCGCCGCGTGCCTCGGCCTCCCGGAAGGCGAACTCGGCGGCGGAGCTTCCGTCGGTCTCGTCGCCCGCGCCGAGGACGATCCGGCCGGTGCCGGGCGAGGGCTCCGTGCCCCGGGCCACGACGACGGGGCAGTCGGCGCGGGCGGCCACGGCCAGGCTCACCGAGCCGAGGAGCAGTCCCCGCAGGGTCCCCCGGCCGCGGGAGCCGGTGACCACCGCGGAGGCGTTGCGGCCCTGGCGCAGCAGGGCGTAAACGGGGTCGTCCGGCATCAGTTCCGTGCTGGTGCGCACTCCGGGCTGCCGGGAGCGCGCACGGTCCTCGGCGTGGCCGAGGATCTCCGCGGCGGTCGGCGGGTCCGCGAAGCGCTCGTCCCCGGCCGGTGACTCGGTGCCCTCGTAGGGCCCCCACAGCGAGGCGTGCACGATTTTCAGCGGCACCTGGTGCCGGGCGGCCGCGTCCACGGCCCAGTCGATCGCCGGCAGGCTGTGTTCCGAGCCGTCGGCGCCCACAACAACGGGCAGTTCCATCGTTCATCCTCCTCGTCGGATGACCGGCCCTGCGTGCTCACCTTCCACGGTCGCACCTGAGCGGGCCCGCCGGGAGGGCGTCCGGCCTCTCACGGGCGCGGCTGTCCGGCCCGGGGCATCGCGGAGCGTTCCGTATCACCATGGGAACAGGACACCGGTGGACCGGCGCGCGGGAAGGGGCGAGAACGATGATGATCACCAGAACGGGTGTGCTGCACTCGCTGGCGCCGGAGCAGCGCCGGCGGCTGATGGAGCTGGGCCGGGAGGTGTCGATCCCGGCGGGCACCCGGATCTTCGAGGAGGGCCGGCGGGCCGACCGGTTCTGGCTGCTGCACACCGGGAGCGTCGCCCTGGACCTCAGGGTGCCGGGGCGCCGCTCCCCCGTCGTGGAGACCCTCGGCAGCGGGGACCTGCTCGGCTGGTCCTGGCTGTTCCCGCCCCGGCGGTGGCACTTCGGGGCCGAGACGGTCAGCCGGGTGCACGCGTACGAGTTCGACGTGGCGGCCGTGCTGGAGCTGTGCGAGAGGGAACCGGCGCTGGGCCGGGACCTGGCCGTCGCCGTCGCCGCGGTGGTGGGCGAACGGCTGACGACGGCCAGGACCCGGCTGCTCGACCTGTACGGGCCCTACGGCAGCGGCCCGCGGCCCTGAGGAGCCGGGGTGATCACCGGGCCGAGCCGTGGGCGGCCCGGTGCTCGGCGATCAGTTTCCGGTACCAGTGGTAGCTGTCCTTCGGGGTGCGCTCCAGGGTGTCGTAGTCGACGCGGACGACGCCGAAGCGGCGGTCGTAGCCGAACGCCCATTCGAAGTTGTCCAGCAGGGACCAGACGAAGTAGCCCCGCACGTCCACCCCGGCGGCGATGGTGTCGGCCAGCGTGTGCAGGTGGTCGTGCAGATAGGCGACGCGTTCCTCGTCGTGCACGGCGCCGTCCGCGGAGACCTCGTCGGCCTCCGAGGAGCCGTTCTCGGTGATGAAGATCGGCGGCAGCCCCGGGTAGTCGCGGCTGAGCCCGGTCAGCAGGTCGGTGAGCGCGCCGGGGACCACGGGCCAGCCCATCGTGGTGTGCCGGACGTCGGTCCGCCAGGACTCCGCGGCGCCGATGTCCACGGCGGTGCGGGCGGCCGGGTCCGGCTCGTTCCGGGGCGCGTCCCGCACGGTGACCGGCCGGTAGTAGTTGATGCCGACGAAGTCCAGCGGCGCGCCGATCAGCTCCAGGTCCCCGTCCAGCCGGTACGGGGGGTCCTCGGCCAGCGTCTCCCAGGTCTCCCGCTCGTGGAGCGGGTAGCGGCCGGCGAACAGCGGGTCCAGCCAGACGTCGTTGTGCACGGTCCGCGCGCGCCGCACGGCGGCGATGTCCGCCGGGGAGTCCGTCGCCGGCAGCAGCAGGTCCGGGTTGAGGGTGATGCCGATCTCCCGCGCCCCCGCGGCCCGCAGCGCCCGGACGGCGAGACCGTGGCCGACCAGCAGGTGGTGCGCGGCGGCCAGGGCTCCCCGGCCCTCGCGGACGCCCGGGGCGTGCCGGCCCAGCCCGTAGCCGAGGAAGGCGCTGCAGTACGGCTCGTTCAGCGTCATCCAGCGCTCGACCCGGTCGCCGAGCCGCTCGGCGACGGTCCCGGCGTACTCGGCGAACCGCTCCGCGGTCTCCCGCACCCGCCAGCCGCCCCGGTCCTCCAGGGCCTGCGGCAGGTCCCAGTGGTAGAGCGTCGCGGACGGCGAGACGCCCGCTTCGAGCAGCGCGTCGACCAGCCGCTCGTAGAAGTCCAGGCCGGCCGGGTTCAGCGGGCCGTCGCCCAGCGGGCGGACCCGGGGCCAGGCGATGGAGAACCGGTAGCTGTCCACGCCCAGGTCGCGCAGCAGCCCGATGTCCTCCGGCCAGCGGTGGTAGTGATCGCAGGCCACGTCTCCCGTCGCGCCCTCGGCGACCTTCCCGGGGGTGCGGCAGTACGTGTCCCAGATCGACGGGCCGCGGCCGTCCTCGGCGTGGGCACCCTCGATCTGGTACGCGGCGGTGGCCGCGCCGAACCGGAAGCCGGCGGGGAACCGGGGGAAGGTGCGGGGCCGCGGGGTGGTCGTGGTCATGAGTTCCTCTCAGTCGTGCGGGTACGGCTCTTCCTCGGGTACGGCGTCCGGGAGCATCCCGGTGCGGGCGACGCCGCCGTACCACCGGGCGCTGGATTTGGGGATCCGGGCCTGGGTCTCGTAGTCGATGTAGATCGCCCCCACGCGCTTGCCGTACCCGTAGGTCCACTCGAAGTTGTCGAGCAGCGACCAGAGGAAGTAGCCGCGCACGTCGGCGCCGTCCTGCACCGCGCGGAGCACCGCGTCGAGGTGGCGGTGCAGATACGCGATGCGCTCCGGGTCGTGCACCGAACCGTCCGGACCGGGCTTGTCGTCGTACGCCGCGCCGTTCTCCGCGATCACCAGCGGCAGGCCGGGGAAGTCCCGGGTGAACTGCGTCAGCAGGTGGTAGAGGCCGGTCGGGTCGACGGGCCAGCCCATCGCGGTGTGCTCGCCCGACGGCTGGTGGAAGTCGACGCCCTCCGCGCCCGGCCAGGGCGACACGGGGCGGCCGGCGGTGCCGCGGACGCGTTCCGGCGGCGGGGCCGCGGACACCACACGGGACGTGTAGTAGTTGATCCCGAGCGAGTCCAGCGGCTGGTGCACCGCCTCCAGGTCCCCTTCGCGCACGAAGGACCAGTCGGTCAGCCGCGCCGTGTCCTGGAGCAGATCGTCCGGATAGGCGCCGGCCAGCATGGGCCCGGTGAAGATCCGGTTGCCGACCGCGTCGATGCGGCGGGCCGCCTCCACGTCCTCCGGCGCCTCGGACAGCGGCCTGACCAGGTGCGGGTTGAGGGTCACGGAGATCTGGGCGCGCGGCGGCAGGGTCTCCCGGAGCACGGCCGCGGCCCGGCCGTGGGCGAGGTTGAGATGGTGGGCGGCGCGCAGCGCGGCCACCGGGTCGGCGCGCCCCGGCGCGTGCGCCCCGGAACCGTAGCCGAGAAAGGCGCTGCACCACGGCTCGTTGAGGGTCGTCCACAGCGAGACCCGGTCGCCGAGGCCCTCGGCGACCAGGGCCGCGTAGTCGCCGAAGCGCTCGGCCGTGGCCCGCCGCGGCCAGCCGCCGACGTTCTCCAGGTCCTGCGGCAGGTCCCAGTGGTAGAGGGTGACCGCGGGCTGGATGCCGTGCGCCAGCAGTTCGTCGCAGAGCCGGCGGTAGAAGTCGAGGCCGCGCTGGACGGCGGGGCCGCGCCCGGTGGGCTGGACCCGCGGCCAGGAGACGGAGAAGCGGTACGCGGTCAGGCCCATCTCCGCCATCAGCCGCACGTCTTCCGGCATCCGGTGGTAGTGGTCGGCGGCCACGTCGCCGGTGTGGCCGCGGAAGACCTTGCCCGGGGTGTGGCTGAACGTGTCCCAGATCGAGGGTGTGCGGCCGTCCTCGGTCGCGGCGCCCTCGACCTGGTACGCGGCGGTGGCCGCCCCCCACACGAAGCCCGGCGGGAAGGAGCGAGCCGTGGTTCCGGGCCGGACGTCGTGCGCGGTCATGGGGGGTGCGCTCCTTCGGGTGGGTACCGATGGGGGGTGGGGTGGTCCCGGCGGCAGGCGGCGCCGGAGCCCGGACCTCGCGGTCGCGCGGACTCCGGCGTCACGGTGCCGGCGGGTGCGGTGCCGTCAGCTCTTGACGGCACCCTGGGTGATGCCGCCGACGACGTGCTTGCCCAGCAGCGCGAAGACCAGGAGCAGCGGCACGGTCGCGATGAGGGCACCGGTGAGGACGATGGCCTGGTTGACGGTGTGGTTGCCGGATCCCAGACCAGCGAGGGCGACTTGGAGGGTGGGCTGGCCGTCCGGGGTCAGGGCGATGAACGGCCAGAAGAAGTCGTTCCATGCCTGCACGAAGATCAGCATACCGAGCACGGCCATCGCGGGCCGGGCCACCGGGAAGACCACGTGCCAGATGACGCGGAGGCTGTTGGCCCCGTCCATCCGGGCGGCCTCGACAAGCTCCACCGGCAGCGCCTCCAGCAGGTACTGGCGCATGAAGAACACGCCGAACGCCGCCACCAGCATGGGCAGCATCACCGACTGGAGCTGGTCGACCCAGCCCAGCTCGGTGATGATCTGGTAGAGCGGGATCACGCTGAGCTGCGGCGGAATGGTCATCGTCGCGACGACGACCGCGAGCAGGGCGTTGCGGCCCCGGAAGCGCAGCTTGGCGAAGGCGAACCCGGCCAGGGTGGCGAAGAGCACCGTGCTGGCGGCCACCGTGCCCGCCACGACGGTGGTGTTGATCAGCGCCGTACCCATGTTGACCTGGTTCCAGGCGATCTCCAGGTTGGTGAAGAGCTGGTCGCCGGGGAGCAGCGGGGACGGGGCCTGGACGACGCGCTCGCCGGTGTGGGAGGCGGCGACCACGTTCCAGTACAGCGGGAACAGGGACAGGAACGCGGCGATCGCCAGGACGATGTACGTGACGGGCCCGGCGTGGTGCTGGCGCCCCGCGCGGTTCGCCTTCTTCCGGTGCCGCGTCGGCGGCTGCTGGTGCCTGGGCTGCTGCCGCTTGGCCGGCGCCTTGGTCAGGGCGTGTGTCATGAGGTCAGGCCCCCAGCTTCTTGCGGTTCCAGCGGGCGAACAGCGCCTGCACCGCGCCGATGAACAGCAGGAGCAGCAGCATCACCCAGGCGATGGCCGAGGCCTGGCCCAGCGAACCGGTGACCCATCCGTTCTCGTACATCAGCAGGCTCAGCGTCTGGTACTGGTTGGACGAACCGCCGCCGATGCCGAGGCTGCCGCCGAACAGCATGGGTTCACCGAAGAGCTGGGTCGCGCCGATGGTCGAGACCACGATGGTGAAGAGGATGGTCGGCCGGATGGACGGGATCGTGACGCTGATGAACTGCCGCCAGCGGGAGGCCCCGTCGAGCGCCGCCGCCTCGTAGAGGTCGTTCGGGACCGCCTGCATCGCGGCCAGGTAGATCAGGGCGTTGTAGCCGGTCCACCGCCAGGTGACGATGACCGAGATGGCGATCTGCGCGGGCCACTTGTCCGTGTCCCAGTTGACCGGGTCGACACCGAAGACCCCGAGGAGCCCGTTGATCATCCCGTAGTCGGTGTTGAACAGCTGGGCGAAGACCAGCGTCGCCGCGGCGATGGAAGTGGCATAGGGCGCGAGAATGGCGACCCGGTAGAAACCCCGTCCACGGAGCTTGTAGTTCAGCAGATGCGCGAGTCCGAGCGCCATCATCAGCTGCGGAACGGTGGAAATGACGCCGATGGTGAAGGTGTTCGCCAGCGCGTTCCAGAAGAAAGAGCTGTCCCACAGTCCGGTGTAGTTCTCCAGCCCGCGCCACTCGGCCGATCCGCCGAGTTCCACGCGGTGCAGCGAGAGCCATCCGGTGTAGATGAGGGGGAAAAGTCCGAAGGCAGCGAAGGTGAGGAAAAAGGGGGCGATATAGGCGTACGGCGTTGCCTTCATGTCAAGGCGGTAGAGCCGGCTGCGCCACGGACTCCCCGCCTTGCGGCGCTGTGGGGGTCGGGGGCCGGGCGGCGCGGACGGCTGACTGCCGTCGGCGGCCGCCCGTACGGAGGTAGCCACGGGTGGCGTCCTTCCAGGTCTCGTGTGACGGTGACTCAGGCGGACGGGCCGCCCGGCAGCTTGCGCCGGCGGGCGGCCCGTCGCGTCCCGTTACTGGTCGATCTTCTCGTCGATCAGGTTCTGCACGTTCTCCCAGGCCTTGTCCGGGTCGGTGCCGCGCTGCTCGATGTCGAGGATTCCGTTGTCGGTGATGAAGGTCTTCACCTGGCCGTCGTAGCGGCCGATCGGGGCGGGCTCCACGTTCTCGGCGGCGGCGGAGTAGATCTCACCGATCGGGGTGTCCCCGAAGTAGTCGATCTTGGCGTTCTGCACCTCGGGAGAGGCGATCGCGTCGGTCGTCGACGGCATCAGACCGGCCTTGGCGAACACCTTGGCCTGCTGCTCGGGCGCGGTCAGCCAGGCGGCCAGCTTCGCGGCCTCCTTGGTGTGCTTGCCCGCCTTGGGCACCGAGAGGAAGGAACCGCCCCAGTTGGCCGGGACCGGCGCCGCGGCGATGTCCCACTTGCCCTGGTTGTCCGGGCCCGCCTGGTCCTTGATGATGTTGGTCATCCAGCTCGGGCAGGCGACGGTGGCGAACTTGGAGTTCTTGAAGCCCGCGTTCCAGGTGCCCTTCTCGTCGAACTGCCGCAGCTTGGCGGTCAGTCCGGACTCGGCCGCCTCGGAAGCGATCTCCCAGGCCTTCTTCACACCGCTGCTGTTCTCGTAGTCCAGCTGGCCGCGGGAGTTGGAGTACTGCTCCGGCTCACTGGAGATCACCGCGTTGAACAGTCCGCTCGCGGAGTCGTGGAAGGCGGCACCCTTGGGCGCGTTCTTCTGGTACTCCTTGCCCTGCTCGACGAACTTCGACCAGTCGCCCTCCCAGAGCTTGGCGACTTCATCGCGGTCCGTCGGCAGTCCGGCCTTCTCGAAGAGGTCCTTGCGGTAGCAGATCGCCATCGGGCCGATGTCGGTGCCCAGCCCCACGACCTTGCCGTCGGGCGTGCTGGCCTGCTTGACCTTCCAGTCCAGGAAGTTGGCGGTGGAGACGCCCTCGGCCGAGGTGAGGTCGAGGAACTTGCCGGCCAGGGTGGGGCTGGTGGCCTCCGCGATGTAACCGACCTCGATGGCCTGGATGTCGGAGAGCCCGCTGCCCTGGGAGAGCCGCAGCTTCAGCGTGTCCCAGTACTTCTGACCGTCGGAGACGTTGTTCTCGACGATCTTGATGTCGGGGTTCAGCTTCTCGTACTCGGCGTAGAGCTTGGCGCCGGTCTTGTTGTCGTAACCGAACGACCCGAACGTGCCGATGCGCAGCTCGATCTTGCCGTCACCGCCGGCCCCGCCGCCGGAGTCGGCGCTGCAACCGGTGATCAAGGCCGCGCAGGTCGCGAGCCCCGCAACCGCGGCGATCGCGGTTCTGCGGCCACGGCCGCGGATCCTGCTGGAAGTGCGCATTCCACTCTCCTTGTCCAGGTGATTCTCTGGGCGGTTCCCACGGCGGTCCGGGGACGGCGACGGCGGCTCGGCAGCGGCCGCACCCGGATCACGGGGAGCAGACGGGGCCGGCCCCGGTTGGCCGGGCCGGCGAAGGCAGTGCTCGGTGCTGTGGGGGTGACGAGCGGTGGCCCTCCCCCCGGAAGGCCCCGCTCCGCCTGGCAGGATGTGGGAGCGCTCCCACTCGCGCCATGCCGGAAGGCTCGCCCCTCCAGGGGGAAAGTGTCAAGACGTGAATGCGGATTCGTTGCGCGTATGTGTCCCAACGGCCATGTGGACATGCCTGCGGAGGCAGGTCCGGCGCAGGCGGGACGGGCCGGAGCGGCACCGGAGAGCTTCCGGCGCAGGTCCGGCAAGGGGGCGCGCCGAACCAGAACGCCCATCACTTTTCGAAGGGAGGACCGGAGCCGGCCCTCCCGCGGGCCCGTCGCGCCGCGCACCGGCCCGGGCCACCACCGACCACGAGGCGCCACCCGCCACCCTTTCCCGGCGCCGGGCCCCGGCACCGCCCCGCCCACCGGCGTACGCCTGCTCCTTCTGAGGGTTCAGCACATCCTGCCGCTTCCGGCCGCCCGGCGCTCCCGGACCGGAGAAGGCGCCGGAATTTCACGCGCGGACGCCCGGAAACCCTTCGGATCCAGGGCGCGGGACGCCTCCGCCGGAGCCGTTCGGACCGGCGCCCGTCGCAGAACCGGGCGCCGGGCCGTGGCTGCGGCCGGATGCCGCCGCCTGTGACCGGCAGTCCGGCGGCGAGGCCGGAGGGCCCCAGGCGGGGCACGGTGGAAGGACCCGGTCCTCCTCCGTGGTCGCGGCTGCTGAAGTTTCCGGGTGGCAGCCCGTCCGACCGGGCGGGAAGCGGCGAGTGCGGCCCTCGGCGGGAGGAGTCGGCCCTTCCCGTGTCGGCGGCTGGATGCCGTCGCCGTGGGGTGGCAGTCCGGCCGGCGCGGTGCGCGGCTGGGGGCGGGGGTTGCGGCGGGCCGGGTGGAGCGGTTGCCCGTGTCCGTGGCCGGATGCCGACCCTGCGGGGCGGGGCGTCGGGGTGCTCGTTGACGGGCGGCGGGTGCGGGACGGCGGGCGGGACGGGTCCGCAGGGAGGGGTCTTCACGCTTACGTGCATGTGCGCCCGCCACCACGGGTGCAGCCTGCCGGTACCGGTCCACGCGGCCGTGAATACGCCATGGATGACCCCCTCCCGGGGGGCCGGCCCCGGCACCCCCACCGAACCGGGCCGCCCCACCCCGCCCCTCGACAACACACCCGGACACACCCCGGCCGCAGCTCAACCGCCGCTTCCGACCAAGCCCGGCGGACCCCGTCGACCCGGTCCCCCCTCCAGCAAGCAACCCCTGCGGGAGCCCGGGGCGTTGGCCCGCACGACCACCGCCGGCGGGCGCCGGAGCGGGCCCGGCGGCCCCGGGGCCGGCCGGAGCAGCGAAGACCACTGCCCGGGGGCACAGGACCGCCCCCGGAACCCTCGGCTAGCATGGGAGCGCTCCCAGGTCATGCGCCGATTCGGGGAGCGGGAAGCGGAACCGGGGCGATCAGTTCCGCACGACCGCCGGCCCGCCACCCGCGCCGGCACCCGCGCCCGGGTGAGCACACGACAGCAATCCGTACGAACGTACGACCACTGGCCGGCGACGGCCTGAACCCGGCTTCCGCCCTCCAACACTCAGCCACTCAGCTGCCGGGCGGGCAGGCCGACGGCATGGAGGCCTGAATGGCGGTGAACGGACGGCGCAGCCGACAGCCGACGCTGGAGGAGGTCGCCGCCCGGGCCGGGGTCGGCCGGGGCACCGTGTCCCGGGTGATCAACGGCTCGATGCGGGTCAGCGACCACACCAAGGCGGCGGTCGAACAGGCCGTCGCCGAACTCGGCTACGTCCCGAACCGGGCGGCCCGGGCCCTGGCGGGCCACCGCACGGACGCCATCGCCCTGGTGATCCCCGAGGCCGAGACCAAGCTGTTCGCCGAGCCGTACTTCTCCGACATCGTGCGGGGCGTCGGAGCCGAACTCGCCGACACCGACATGCAGCTGCTGCTGACCCTGATCCGCACCAGCAAGGAACGGCAGCGCTTCGCGCACTATCTGCGCGCCCAGCGGGTCGACGGCGTCCTCGTCGTCTCCGTGCACGAGGACGACCCGCTGCCCGACCTGCTCGAGGACCTCGGCCTGCCCGCCGTGCTCAGCGGGCGGCGGTCCGACCTGGAGTCCGTCTCGTACGTGGACTCGGACAACGTCGGAGGGGCCCGTTCCGCCGTCGCCCACCTCATCGCCGGCGGGCGTCGGCGGATCGCCACCATCACCGGCCCCGCCGACATGTACGTGGCGCAGTGCCGGCTCGACGGGTACCGCCAGGCCCTGGAGGCCGCGGGCACCGGGCCGGACGGGCAGGAACCGCTGGTCGCCCGGGCCGACTTCACCGAACAGGGCGGCCGCCGGGCCATGGCCGAGCTGCTCATCCGGGAGCCGAAGCTGGACGCGGTGTTCGCGGCGTCCGACGTCATGGCGGCCGGAGCGCTCTACACCCTGCGTGAGGCGGGGCGGCAGGTCCCGGACGACGTGGCCCTCATCGGCTTCGACGACTCGGCGATCGCCCGGCACACCGATCCGCCGCTCTCCAGCGTGCGGCAGCCCATCGAGGAGATGGGACGGGCCATGGCGCGGGTGCTCATGGAGGAGATCACCTCGCGGTCCACGGCGAAGCGGCATGTGGTGCTGGGGACGCGGCTTGTGCACCGTGCCTCGACGTAGGGCGCTCGCGCTGGGCGGTGCTCATGGGGGCGCCGGGGCGCGGCCGGTTCGTGCCCTCGGACCGGGTCGCGCGCTCGGGCCACGTCGCCCGGCCGGTTCGGGCGGGGTGGTCGGGGCCGGGGGGAGCGGGGGTGTGTTCGGGTGCCGGGGACGGGCCCTCCGGGAGTGGGGGCCTCCACCGCACATGTGCGGCCGCCTGAATCGGTACCGGAGGTCTGAACCCGTGGTGGCGGCCACAAATACACGTAAGCGTGGAGGACACCCTCCCTGCGGCCCCGTCCCCTCCCGCCACCCCGCGACTGCGGCCCGTCACCCCGTCGGCCGGGCCGCCACCGGGCCTCGGCCGTGCCCCGCAGCCGCGGAATGGGGCCGGGATGGGAACCGCCACCCCGCGACTGCGGCCCGTCACCCCGTCGGCCGGGCCGCCACCGGGCCTCGGCCGTGCCCCGCAGCCGCGGGACGGGGCCGGGATGGGATCCGCCGTCCCGCGGCTCGTCGTCCGGCCGGACGGGCCGCCACGGGCGCCTGCTCGGCGGTGTACCGCGCCGGAGGCGGCATTCGTGCAGGCCAGGAACGCACCCCGGGGAGGTGTTCAACTCTTGAATGATCGGTTTCGTCCAGGTGAGGCCGTGGCCTACCGGACCGCCACTCCGCGTACGGCGCGGGCCATCAACGACCGGATCGCGCTGGAGCTCCTCGTTGAGCGGGGACCGCTGACCGCGCCGCAGTTGCAGGGGATCACCGGGCTCTCCCGGCCGACCGTCGCCGAGATCGTGAAGCGGCTCGGGGACGCCGGGCTGATCGAGGTGACCGGGCGCACCGGGGACCACCGGCGCGGTCCCAACGCCCGGGTGTACGCCCTCGCGGCAGGGCGCGCACACGTCGCCGCGCGGGGGCGCGGGGGCGAGATCCGGGTGGCCGATCTCGGGGGCCGGACGGTGGTCTCGGTGGGCTCGCCGGGCGAGCTGGACGCGGCCCTGCACGCGGCCGGTGTGCCGGTGCTGCACACGGCGGCCCTCGCGGGCCCGGACCCCGAGGTGCGGCGGGCGTTCGCCCGGCGGGCCTCGACGGTGGTCGTGGAGAGCGAGGCCAACCTCGCGGGGCTCGCGGAGCACCGGCGGGGAGCCGCCCGGGACCGGCGGGACTTCGCCCTGCTGTGGCTCGGTGCGCGGACGGACGCGGCCCTGGTGCTCGACGGCAGGCTGCGCCGGGGGGCCTCCGGCGGGGCGGGGGCGATCGGCGGACTGCGGCTGCCCGGGGGCGAGTCGGACTTCCAGTCCCTGCTGGGCGGGCCCTCCGTACGGGCCCTGGCCCGGCGGCACGGGCTCGCCGGGCCGGCCGCGGCGGGCGGCAGCCGGGGCGCGGCGTTCTGGGCGGAGCTGGCGCAGCGGGCGGCCGCGGGGGCCGCGGTACTGGCGGCCGTGCTCGATCCCGGGTGCATCGTGCTGGGCGGGGAGGCCGGGCGGGCCGGCGGGGAGTATCTGGCCGGGCTCGTCCGGTCCCGGCTCGCCGGGATGTCGCCGGTGCCGACCGAGGTCCGGCCCGCCGCCGGGGGCCCCGGAGCGGTGCTGGAAGGGGCTCTGCAACTGGCGCTGGACACGGCGCGCGCGGAAATCTTCGGCGGGGTTCCGCGGCAGCGTACAGCGTTGAAATCTTGACACCGGCAGTTGGCTCCGCCACATTTGTGGGAGCGCTCCCAGTTCCCTCTGTTTTGGATAGTAGAAATGTCAGCTGACCTGGTGAGCACATTCCGACTGGATTTGGGAGCGCTCCCATCACTCGCGACGCCGCGAGACCGTATTCGACAGTTTTTGATGACGAGGTCCCGACGTGACAATGCACGACGAACAGACCGCTGTGGCACCGGCTTCCAGCAGGTCCCAGGATGCCGCCTTCCCCAACGGCTTTCTCTGGGGTGTCGCCACTTCCGCCTACCAGATCGAGGGCGCGGTCCAGGCGGACGGCCGCGGCGCCTCGGTCTGGGACACGTTCGCCCACACGCCCGGACGCGTCGTCGGCGGTGACACCGGTGATGTGGCGGCCGACCATTACCACCGCTACCCGGAGGACGTCGCGCTGATGTCCGAGCTGGGCCTCGGTGGCTACCGGTTCTCCGTCTCCTGGCCCCGGATCCAGGCCGACGGCACCGGCCCCGCCAACCAGCGCGGACTCGACTTCTACAAGCGGCTGGTCGACTCCCTGCTGGAGCGGAACATCGAGCCGGCCGTCACCCTCTACCACTGGGACCTGCCGCAGGCCCTGGAGGACGAGGGCGGCTGGCTGAACCGCGACACCGCCTACCGCTTCGCCGAGTACGCCGCGCACGTCCGCGAGGGCCTCGGCGACCGCGTCCGCCTGTGGACCACCCTCAACGAGCCCTGGTGCGCCGCCTTCCTCGGCTACGGCGAGGGCAAGCACGCCCCGGGCGTGCAGGACACCAAGGGCTCGCTCAAGGCCGCCCACCACCTGCTGCTCGCGCACGGCTTGGCCGTCCCGGCGCTGCGCTCGGCCGCCCCGGGGCCGATCGAGATCGGCACCACGCTCAACTTCTACCCGGTCTCCGCCGCGTCCGAGGACCCCGCGGACCAGGACGCCGCGCACCGCATCGACATCCTGCAGAACCGGATCTTCCTCGACCCGGTGATGCAGAGCCGCTACCCCGCCGACATCCTGGCGCACGTCGAGAAGGTCACCGGCACCGATCACATCCACGACGGCGACGAGGCCGCGATCGGCGCGCCGATCGACTTCCTCGGCGTCAACTACTACACCTCGTACCACGTGGCCGGCGGCGGCGAGAGCGACGGCAGCGCCTCCCCCTGGCCCGGTGCCGAGGACGTGCGGTTCCTGCACTGCGGCCGCCCCGAGACGGGCATCGGCTGGGAGATCGACTCCGACGGCCTGCTCACCCAGCTGGAGCGGATCAACGCGGACTACCCCGGCATCAAGATCCTCATCACCGAGAACGGTGCCGCCTTCGACGACACCATCACGCCGGACGGCCAGGTCCACGACGCCGACCGCATCGCCTACATCGACGCGCACCTGCGCGCCACCCATGAGGCGATCGCCCGCGGTGTCGACGTACGCGGCTACTTCCTCTGGTCGCTGCTGGACAACTTCGAGTGGGCCGAGGGCTACGCCAAGCGCTTCGGCATCGTCCATGTCGACTTCGAAAACCAGCAACGCACCCTGAAGGACAGCGCGCGCTGGTACGGTGCCGTCGCCCTGCGCAACGGTCTTCCCGCCGACCGGGAGGCCTGACCTCTCACATCTCCGCACCGCATCCGCACAGCTGTGAAAGAGGAACGTCATGACGGAAGCCGACAGACCACTGGGAACCCCCCGGGTGGCGGACAACCTCGACCTGGTGGGCAAGCTCTACCAGCGGTCGGTCTACCCCGCGGTGCGCGAGGTGGCGGACGGCCGGCGGCTCAAGTGGCCGCTGGTCGTCGACCTCGACCCGACCACCCTGTGCGATCTGGCCTGTCCCGAGTGCATCAGCTCCGGGGTGCTGCACAGCGGCCAGTTCTCCGGTGACCGGATCCTGGAACTGGCGCACGAGATGGCGGATTCGGGTGTGCGCGCTGTCATCCTGATCGGCGGCGGCGAGCCGCTGATGCACCGCTCCATCGGCAAGGTGATCGAGGTGCTGCACGGGGCGGGGATCCGATTAGGACTCGTCACCAACGGCACGCTCATCGGGCGCTACCTCGACGAGCTGGCGGACATGGTCTCCTGGGTCCGCGTCTCCATGGACGCGGCCACCCGGGAGACGTACGACATCTTCCGGCCCAGCCGCCGCAAGACCAGTGTCTTCCCGCAGATCGTGGGCGACATGCGCCGGCTCGCCGAGCGCAAGGCCGGGCGGCTGGGCTATTCCTTCCTGCTGATGCAGCGCCGCGACGCGGAGGGCCGGGTCACCGAGAGCAACTACCACGAGGTACAACTCGCCGGTGAGCTGGCCAAGGACATCGGCTGCGACTACTTCGAGCTGAAGGCGATGCTCGACGCCGACCACTTCACCGTGAACCAGGCGGCCGAGGACACCGAACTGGTCGAGAAGCAGTGGAAGGCCCTCGGAACCATCGAAGACGAATCGTTCCGGCTGCTGCGGTCGTCCAACTGGATGGCCGTCCGCTCCGGCTCCGACCCGGTGCAGCACAAGGACTACGCGGCCTGCCCGGTCGCCGAGCTGCGCACCACGGTCACCCCGAACGGCGTCTACATCTGCCCGTACCACCGCGGCAACCCGAAGGGGAAGCTGGGCGACCTCACCGGCACGACGTTCGCCGAGATGTGGGAGAACGCCGACACCACCGCCGTCGACCCGCGGTCCGACTGCCGGTTCCACTGCGCACGGCATCCCACGAACGTCGAGATCGGCGCGCTCCGGGAGCGCACCGGACCCGTCGAACTGACCGATGACTTCGATCCCTTCATCTGACGGCACATCCGGACAGGACCCGCCCATGTCACCTTCCCCCGAACCCCGGCCGGCCCAGCGCCGGTCCGTGCCCCTCCTCCGCGCCGGGGGACGGTTACGGATCGCTGTCATCGGCGCCGGGCCGGCCGGACTCACCAGCGCCAAGCAGGCACTGGCCGAGGGCCACGAGGTGGTGCTGTACGAGAAGAACGCGGACGTCGGCGGCATCTGGGACCCGGCGTCGGGCGGGGCCTATCCCGGCGTCCGCATGCAGAGTTCCCGGATGAGCTTCCCGTTCTCCGACCACCCGCCGGTCCGGGTCGACGACTTCCCCACCCTGGAGCAGGTGCACGCCTATCTGCGGTCGTACGCCGAGTCCTTCGGTGTGCTGCCGGTCTGCCGCTTCGGCCACCGGGTGAGCCGGGTCGTGCGGCGCGGCTCCGGGGGCTGGGAGGTCACGGCGCGGCACGGCGGGGAGGAGGACCGGGAGGTCTTCGACGCGGTGATGGTGGCCAGCGGTGAGCTGTGGGAGCCGCGCCGCCCGGAGCGGCTGCCGGACGCCTCCGCCCCGGTCCGGGTCCTGACCGCCAAGGGGTACCGCGGGCCGCGGGAGCACGCGGGGCGCCGGGTGCTGGTGGTCGGCGGCGGGGTGAGCGGGGCCGACATCGCCTCCGAACTGGCGGGCACCGCCTCGCGCGTGGACTGGTCGGTCCGCCGCCCGGCGCTCTTCCTGCCGCGCGACTGCGCGGGGATCTACAACGACGCGCTGTTCTCCTACATCGGCCGGATCGGCCTGGAGGAGTTCCCCTACGACCGCTATCTGAAGTGGCTGGGCGAGCTGCTGCCGGACTACATGGCCATGTACCGGGCGACCGGGCTGCTGCCCACCGAGGGCTACCACGGGGCGGTGCACATCAACGAGAAGGTGATCCCCCGCGTCTACCGCGGCCAGATCGCCGTACGCCCCGCCTTCGAGAGCTTCGGCCCGGACGGCTGCGTCACCTTCGCCGACGGCACCACCCGCTCGTACGACGACGTGGTGCTGTGCCTGGGCTACGGCATGCCGGACTACGGCTTCCTGGCGGACTTCCGGCAGGAGGACCTGTACGAGCACCACTTCTGGCGGCACGATCCCACCCTGATGGTGATCAACACCCCGGTCGACACGGAGGCGTTCGGCACCGCGTGCCCGTACTTCGAGGCGATCGCCGGCTGGGCCCTGGCGGTGCTCGCGGGCCGGGCCGGGCTGCCGTCGCCGGAGGCGATGACCGACTGGTGCGAGCGGCACATGAGCCGGCTGGACCAGCGGCGGTACTTCGACTGCTGGCTGGAGACCATCCGGATCGGTCTGGCCGCCGGCAACCTTCCGGACCCGCGCACGGACTTCGGCGCGTACTGGCAGCTGGTGTCGGGCACGGTGGCGCCCTCCCGGCTGCGTCCCGGCGGGCCGGCCGCGACCCGGCCGGCCGCGTTCGACCAGCTCTTCGACATGGACGCGCTCCGGCACCGGGTCCTGGCGTCCCTGCCGCTGGCCGACCGGGACGCGCTGCTGGCCGGCGGGCGCATCGGGCGGGCGGACTACGAGGCCGCGCTGCTGGTCCGGGAGGGCCGGGAGCTTCAGCCCTGGCTGCCGTACCGGCAGCGGGAGAGCACGGCCGGGGCGCCCGTTCCGGGCTGAACACCGCCGCCTTGGCTCGCGGCTCCACCCGTGCCCGTCGTGCCCGTGCCCGTGCCCGTGCCCGTAACCGTGACCACGCTGTCCGCGAGGGAGAAGCTTGAACACCACCACCACCAAGACGCGTGTCGTCGGCGTCCTCAAGGACGGCGCGCTCAACAGCCTGGTCGGGGTCACCGGCCTGATCGGCATCGCCGGTGCCATGGTCGTCACCTCGGTGAGCCTGTTCCTCTCCGACGAGGTGCGGGTCTCACCGTTGATGATCGGCCTGTTCTTCGCCACCCGGGCCGGCTCCGAGATCTTCTGCGACCTGGTGGTCGGCGCCCTGTCCGACCGGCTGTCCAGCCGCCGTTCGCTGCTCGTCATCTGCGCCGTCTTCTCCGGGCTGGGCGCGATCTGCTATCTGCTGATGCGGAACTACTACGCGCTGCTGGTCACCGGCGCGGTCTTCTTCGGCATCGGCGGGGCGGTGTTCTCCCAGCTGTTCGCCTACACCCGGGAGTTCGCCGACCGGCGGGGCGTCGACGCGGCGTTCTTCAACTCGGCGCTGCGTTCGGTGACCTCGGTGGCCTGGATCGTGGGCCCGCCGTTCGGCTTCTATCTGATCGCCTCGCGCGGCTTCGGTTCCCTGTTCCTGGTCGCCGCGGTCTTCTACCTGCTCTCGGCCGCCCTGTGCGTGCTCGGTCTGCCGGACACCCGGGGCGGGGCCGCGGCGGAGGAGGCCGGAGGCGAGGGGACCGGGGAGAAGGCGGGCGAGGAGGCGGCGCCCGCGCCCCGCAGTGCCTTCCGCGGACTGACCCCCAAGGTCCGCGCCATGCTGGCGGTGATCGTCCTCATGCTGACGGTCAACAGCATGTACCAGATCAACATCGCCCTCTTCGTCACCAAGGACCTCGGTCTCGGCGCGGGCTTCACCGGCATCCTGCTGGGGCTGTCCGCCGCGCTCGAGATCCCGCTGATGATCTGGACCGGGGCGAAGGCCGAGCGGATCGGGAAGTGGCGGCTCGTCACCGTCGCCGCGGTGTGCGCGGTGGTCTTCTTCGGCGCTCTGCCGTTCGCCGACTCCCCCGTCGCCCTGCTGCTGCTCCAGGTGCCGAACGCCCTGTACGTGGCCATCGTCCTCAGCATCCCCGTGGTCATCCTGCAGAACGCCATGTCCGACCGGATCGGCGCCGCGTCCGCCCTCTACGGCGCCTCCTTCAAGGCCGGCAACTTCCTCGGCGGCATGATCGCCGGCGTCGTCGCCCAGGGGCTGGGCTACACCAACGTCTTCTGGGTCTGCGCCGCGATCAGCGCCGTGGCCGCCGTCCTGCTCGTCACCGGAGGAACCGATGAGTGAACCCACGCTGTGCAGCGTCGTCGTCCCCACGTACAACCGCTCGGACCTGCTGCGGCACACCCTCGACTCGCTGGTCCGGCAGACCCTGCCGGCCTCCCGCTTCGAGGTGATCGTCGTGGACGATGGTTCCCGGGACGACACGGCCGCCGTCGCGGCCTCGTACGAGGACCGGCTCGCGCTGCGCTACTTCTTCCACGAGGACGACGGCTACCGCGTCGCCCGGGCCCGCAACACCGGCATCGAGCACGCCCGCGGCGAGATATGCGTCCTGGTCGACTCCGGGGTGCTGCTGCACAGCGGCGCCCTGCGGGCCCATCTGGACAGCCACGCGGCGCACGAGGGCCCGGTGGCCGTCTGCGGCTATGTCTACTGCTTCAACGAGGACAACGAGGACGGCGCCGAGATCCAGCGGGCCATCGACTTCGCGGACCCGGACGGCTTCATGGCGGGTCTGACCGAAGAGGGCCGCTGGCTGGACATCCGCGAGGAGTTCTACGAGAAGTACACGGACGACTTCGCGGACCTCCCCGCGCCCTGGCTCGTCTGGTGGACCTGCAACGTCTCCGCCCGCACCGAGCAGCTGCGCTCCACCGGCATGTTCGACGACGCGTACCGCTCCTGGGGCGCCGAGGACATCGACATGTCCTACCGGCTGCACCGCGACGGCGCCCGCTTCCTGCTCAACCGGGAGGCGGCGGCCGTCCACGTCCCGCACGACAAGAGCTACCACGCCAACATGCGCTCGGTGGCGGGCAACTACCGGTACTTCGCCTCCAAGTACGGCACTCCCATCGCCTCGCTGGTGGTGGACCACCACTTCTTCGCGATCAACGACCTGATCCGCGAGCGCGACCTGCCCGCCTGCGCCGACTTCCTGGCCGCCGCCGACCGCGAGGACACCGCGGCGGCCGGTGACCCGCCCGGGCCGGTGCTGGTCTTCTCGCCGCACCCCGACGACGACGTGATCGCCTGCGGCGGGACGATCGCCCGCCGGGCCGCGCAGGGCGCCAGGGTCCGGGTGGTGTTCTCCACCGACGGCTCCCAGTCGCACGAGGCCGTTCTCGGCATCGACCGCGACCCCACCCCGGAGGAGCTGACGGCCGTCCGGGAGAAGGAGGCCGGCGCGGCGGCCCGGGTGCTCGGCCTGGGCCCCGACGACGTGACGTTCCTCGGCTTCCGGGACACCGCCCTGGCGGAGTCGCTGCCGGAGTTCCGGGCGCGGGTGCTGGAGGTGCTGCGGGAGCAGCAGAGGGACGGCGGTGTCGCCGAGGTGTACCTGCCGCACGAGGTGCGGGAGCTGAACGCCGACCACCGGCTGACCGGCGAGACCGTACTGGACTGCCTGGCCGAGCTGGGGCTCACCCCGCGGGTGCGGAAGTTCGTCGTGTGGGACGAGCAGACGGAGGCGGAGTTCGCCTTCGTCAACCGCAACGAGCCCGGCCGCGCACCGGCGCCCGGCGAGCGCCTGGTCACCGTGCCGGTCCGGGACCAGCTGCCGCGCAAGCGGGCGGCGCTGGCGGAGCACCGGACCCAGGTGGACCTCTACTCGCCCGCACAGAACCGGCCGGTGGTGCCGGAGGTGTTCGCCGCCCGGGTCCGGGGGCGGGAGACCGAGCAGTTCTGGACCGACGGCGGCTGATCCGCACACCCCGCCGGGACTCCCCCTCCGCGTTCGCCACCACTCGCACCGAGGAGCAGTTGTGCACCCTCTCGAACACCTTCCCGACTGGCCCCGCGTCACCTCGGCCGTGCCCGCCGACCCCGCCGTGGAGGAGCGCGTCGGCGCCGTCCTGGCGCAGCTCACCCTGGAGGAGAAGATCGGCCAGATGCTCCAGCCGGAGCTGGCCGAGCTGACCCCGGAGGACGTCACCGCGTACAAGCTGGGCTCGGCGCTCAACGGCGCCGGCATCTGGCCCGGCGGCGCCCGGCACGCCGATCCCTCGGACTGGGTGAAGACCACTGACGCCTACTGGGAGGCGGCCGAGGCGGCGTACGCGGACCGGCCGTTCCGGATCCCCTTCATGTGGGCGACGGACGCGGTGCACGGCCACAACAACGTCTTCGGTGCGACGATCTTCCCGCACAACATCGGCCTGGGCGCGGCACGTGACCCGGAGCTGCTGCGCCGGATCGGGGCGGCCACCGCCCGGGAGATCACCGCCACCGGCATGGACTGGACGTTCGCGCCCACCGTCACCACCCCGCGCGACCGCCGCTGGGGCCGCTACTACGAGGGCTGGTCGGAGGAGGCCGAGGTCGTCCGGGCGTACGCCGGCGAGATGGTGCACGGCCTCCAGGGCGGCGCGGAGGGCCTGCGCACCGACCGGCACGTCGTCTCCTGCGTCAAGCACTGGGTCGCGGACGGCGGCACCGCGGACGGCGGCGACCGCGGCACCTGCCGGAGCCCCGAGGACCTGGTGCGCAACATCCACGCCGCGGGGTACTTCTCCGGGCTCGAGGCGGGCGCCCAGTCGGTGATGGTGTCCTTCAGCAGCTGGGACGACCCGGCCAACTACGACCACTCCCCCGGCACCGGCGAGCCGTACAACCTCAAGGTGCACGGCAGCCGTTACCTGATCACCGACGTGCTCAAGGAGCGGATGGGCTTCGACGGGATCGTCATCAGCGACTGGGACGCGCACGCCGAGGTCTCGGACTGCTCGATCGGTGACGCGGGCTATGTGATCAACGCGGGCGTCGACGTGCTGATGGTGGCGGGCCGCGACGCCTGGCGCTCGGTGATCGAGCGGGCCCTCGCCGGAGTCCGTTCCGGGGTGATCCCCGAGTCCCGGATCGACGACGCCGTACGGCGGGTGCTGCGGGTGAAGATGCGCGCCGGGCTGTGGGAGAAGCCCCGGCCCCGGGACCGCTCCACGGCCCGGGAGACGGGGGTGCTGGGCTGCGCCGAGCACCGGGCGCTGTCCCGGGAGGCCGCCCGCAAGTCCGTGGTGCTGCTGAAGAACACCGGCGGTGTGCTGCCGCTGGACCCGGGCGGGCGGGTCCTGGTCACCGGCAGCGGCGCGGACGACATCCAGAAGCAGACCGGCGGCTGGACCCTCACCTGGCAGGGCAACGACGTGGACCTGGCGGACCTGCCGGGAGCGACGACCGTCGCGGGCGCGGTCCGCGGGATCACCGGCGACGCGCGCTGCACGGTGGACCCCTTCCCGGAGCGGATCGAACCGGAGCGCCACGATGTCGCGCTGGTGGTCATCGGCGAGGACTCGTACGCGGAGATGCGCGGCACCATCAAGCCCTGGCGTTCCATCGGCTACGCGGACCTCAAGCGCTCCTACGCCCGGGACCTGGAGACGCTGCGCAGGCTGCGGGAGGCGGGGATGCGGGTGGTGACGGTCATGCTGACGGGCCGTCCGCTCTACACCACCGAGGAGATCAACCTCTCCGACGCGTTCGCGGTCGCCTGGCTGCCCGGCACCGAGGGCGCGGGCATCACCGATGTGCTCTTCGGCGGCCCGGACGGCGCGCCGCGGTACGACTTCCGGGGCCGGCTCCCGGCGAGCTGGCCGCGCAGCCGTACCGCGTCGGCCGCCAACCGGATCCCGCCGCACATCCCCGGCTACCGGGTGCCGCCGGAGGAACAGGCCCCGGAGGGCGAGCACGAGCCGCTGTTCCCCTACGGCTTCGGCCTGTCGCTGGACGAGCCGGACCCGAACCGTCATCCGCTGCCGCTGGACACGGCGCGGGACGACACCCCTCCGCCGCCGGCGACGGGCCCGCTGCCGGTGCTCGGCGGCGGCTCCGGCACCGGCCCGGGCTACGGCTTCCGGATCGGCGGCCACAACACCTGGTCGCGGGTGGACATCTCCTTCGAGGAGCCGACGGAGTGCCTGGTGGTCCGGTCCGAGCCGGGCACCGCCGAGGACGGCGGACCGGCGCTCTCGCTGCGCTTCAAGGGCTATCCGGCCTTCGTCTACGCCCAGCGGCCCGGCCCGCAGTCCGATCCGCTGGACCTGCGCGGGCACGCCGCCGCGGACGGCTGCCTCGCCTTCCGGGTGCGTGTCACCGAGCGTCCCTCCCAGCCGCTGTATCTCGCCTGCCACGACGACTATCCGGCGCAGCCGGGCCTGGACCTGACCGAGCGGCTGTCGGGGCTGCCGGAGGGGAGCTGGGCGGAGCTGTCCGTGCCGCTGTCCCGGCTGGCGGAGCTGGGGATGGATCTGCGCCACGTGGACGTGCCGTTCATGCTCTACACGGAGGGCACGGCCGAGATCGCCGTCGCGGATGTCCGCTGGACCGCCGGGGAGGCCCCGTGACGGGCCGCCGTACGGGCTGACCGGCTCTCGGACCGTCTTTTCGCCCCCGCCGGGCGGTCCGAGCCGCGGCCGGCCGGCGCACCACCTGACCCGTGCGCCGGCCGGTTCGCACCGAGGCCGCTCCACCGGCGTGGTGGAGCGGCCTCTCCGTGCGCCCGCCTGCCCGCGGCGGTTGCGGTCAGCTCATCTTTCCGCCGGCCATGCAGACCAGGTGCGGCGCCTCGGGTGCCGTGCCTCCGGCCGCCACATAGCCGAACGTGGTCGACTCGCCCGGGTCGAGGGTGCTGTTCCACTCGAGGCTGTAGAGGGTCAGCACGGTGTCCGTTCCGTCCAGTTCGGCGTTCCAGATGTTGTCGACACGCTGGCCGTCGGGCAGTGTCGTGTGGACCATCCAGTTGCGGAGCACGCGGTCACCGGTGTTCGTGACGGTCACCTCGGCCTGGTAGCCGCCGCTCCAGGTGCCGGCGTAGCTCTGGCCGGCGGAGCAGGTGTTGACGGGCACGGGGTTGGGCTCCTCGTCCTCGCCGCCGCCGCCGCCGCCGTCCTCGCCGCCGCCGTCGCCCTCGCCGCCGCCGTCGCCCTCACCGTCTCCCGGGTCACCGACGCCGGTGACCTCTCCGTTGCCGCCGTCGAAGACGACGTCGGAGCAGTTGTAGAAGGTCTCGTTGCTGTCCGAGCGCTCCCAGACCGAGTAGATGACGTGCTTCCCGGTCTTCCCCTCGGGCAGCTGCGCGGTCCAGTTGTACTGGCCCTCCACGGTCCCCACCTGACCGGTCATCGACGGGTGGTCGGCGGTGTGGAACGGCTCGAGGTCGTCCCAGCCCAGCGGCTGCCCCGGGTCGTAGCCGTCCTTGGTGATGTAGAGGTGGAACCAGCCGGGGTGGGCCGCCCAGGCGTTGTAGGCGAACGTCAGCTCGGCGCCCGAGGTGAGGTGGGTCAGCGGCCAGTCCTCGCGGGGCAGGTCGAAGCCGCTGAAGTTCGGGTTGCCGCCACTGCAGAGCTGTCCGTCGGGGATGAAGCCGTCGGTGCGTCCCGCGCCGTCGGAGCGGAGCACGGAGAACCAGTTGTAGAGCGAGTTGTCCCCGCTCCGCGCGACCGCCGCGTCGCACGCCGGGTTCTGCGGGTCGATGTTGCCCTGCGGTGTCCGCCCGTCCTGCCAGCACAGGAAGGTCCGGCTGCCCGGTTCCATCATGGCGCCGTGCGCAGCCGCCGTACTGCTGCCGGACAGCACGAACGCCAGGGCGGGCAGGATCGCGAACACGGTGAGCAGCGACAACCGGCGCAGCCGGCGCGGTACACGGGGCCGCTCGGGTCTCGGAGGTCTGTCCATGGGGGTGCTTTCTCCTTCGGGGATACGGAGTGCCGGACACGGCCGCCGGGTGGGGGCACGGAGCCGGTGGGCACCGAATCATGGGAGCGCTCCCACGGAGCGTATCCCCAGCGGCCCCGGTACGGAACACCCGTGACACGGCCACCCTGTGGCGGCAGCCCCGTCCTTCCGTCCGTCCTCAGCGCACGGCGAAGCGCAGCGCGAAGTGGTCCAGCGTCGCCGGGAGGGGGCGGTCCGGCGCGGGCCGGACCCTGGAGACCAGCCGGTAGTCGTGGTCCGGCAGCATCGCGGCCAGCCAGGTGCTGACATGGAGCAGCACGACGTTCTCGCCCGGGCACACGCCGGGGCCCGCGCTGAAGGGGACCAGGGCCGGGTTGGCCGCGGCCCGCCCGTCCAGCCAGATATCGGGGTCGAACCGGTCGGCGTACGGGGTCTCTGGCTCGGCGCGGTGGAAGTACGGGGTGTGGGCGAGGAAGGTGGTGCGGCGCGGCACCGTCTGGCCCTGCCACCGGGTGTCCGTCGTGCCCTGGCGCAGCAGCAGCGGCGTGGTGGGCCACAGCCGCACCGCCTCCAGTGCGCAGGCCCGCAGGAAGGGCAGCAGCCGGGGCCGGTCCGGGCCGCCGCCGGCGGTCTCCTCGCGGGCACGCGCCATGGCGTCCGGGTGGGTGGCGAGCAGGGCGAGGGTCCGCATCGCGGTGATCCCCGCCGCGTCGAAGGCGAACAGCCAGTGCGGGACCTGGCCGGCGGCCTCCTCGCCGGACGTTCCCGGCTCCGGCTCGCCGGGCAGTGCGGCGACGGCCTCGGCGAGCGTGCCCGGCCCCGCCGCGCCCGCGAGATCCCGGATGCGGCCCAGGAACCGTGCGCGCAGCCGCCGGCGGCGGGGCAGCAGCACGGACCAGTTGCCGGCGGCCCGCAGCCGGCCGAGCTGGTCGGTGAGCTCCACGTCGTCGCGCGCCGCCTCGCCGAGCACGGTCCGCCGTACGGTGCGCCACCAGCTGTCCGCGAAGTCGTCCCAGCCGAGCCGCCCGCGGGCGGCCGTGCCGCCGGCCAGGATGCCGGCCTCGTCCCGCACGGCCGCGGTGATCGCCGGGGCCAGCCGGTGCAGCGGCCGGTCCTGCTCCAGCGCCTGTTCGTTGGCCCGGCGCCGCGCGTCCCGGGCCGGGCCGCGGGTGATCAGTGAGCCGTGCGGCTGGAACTGCGAGAGCGCGCCGCGTTTCTCCCAGCTCGCCGGGGTGAAGGGCGCCGGGGTCTCCGCCAGTACCCGGCGCAGCGACTCGGGGGTGAGCAGCAGGGCGACGGGGCGGCCCGCCGGGCTGAGCAGCAGGGGGCCTTCCCCGTACGTCCGGCGCAGCCGGGCCAGCGTGCGGATGCCGTACCGGTCGAGCTGGAACCGTTCCGCGAGTGCCGTGCCCGCGGGGCGCCGCTTGATCACGCCTCCCGCCAGCGCGGGCAGCACCACCGCGGCGGCGATGCGCAGCTGCTCGGCGGGGGTCGCCCGCGGGAGGGCGCCGCCGGCGCGGCCGGTGCGGTCGGATGAGGTGTGTGGCGGCATCGGGGCTCCGGGCGCTGGTCGGGGCGTGCGGGGCGGAGCCGGGTACCCGGGCCCGCGCCCCGGAAACGAGAGGTGGTCCGTACGGGTCCGGACGGCCGCCCGGTGCGGGGGATCCGGGGCCCGAGCACGGCCGGTGGCGACCCGCTCAGGGCGGGACCGGCGGTCCGCTCTCCGGTCCCGCCTCCTCGGCGCGGCGCAGGCGGTGGGCGCGGAGGCGGTCGACGCGGGAGATCAGCGGGGTCGCGGAGACCCCGTGCAGCACGACGGAGCAGAGCACCGTGAAGGCCACGACGGCCCACAGCTCGCGGGCGGGGGCCGGGAAGTGGTCCTGTCCCAGGGCGTAGGAGAGATAGAACAGCGAACCGACGCCGCGGATCCCGAAGAACGCGGTGACCAGCCGCTCCCGGGGTCCGCCGGAGCCGCCGAGCTGCCCGAGCCAGCCGCTGAGGGGCCGGATCACCAGCAGCAGGAGCAGGGCGACCGCGGCGCCCCGCCAGGTGAGGGCCGCGAGCCCGCCGAGCGCGATGAAGCCGCCGAGGACGAACAGCAGGAAGACGGTGCCGAGCCGCTCGACCTGCTCGGTGAACTCGTGGAGCACCAGGTGGTAGCCGTGCGCCCGTTCTGCGGCGCGGACGGTGCAGGCGGTGACGAAGACGGCGAGGAAACCGTATCCGTGCAGCAGTTCGGTGACGCCGTACGACAGGAAGGTGGCGCCGAGGGCGACGAAGCCCTCCTTGTGCTCGGCCAGCCGCAGGACGGCCCAGCCGGCGCGGAAGAACATCCATCCGAGGAGCCGTCCGACGGCCAGGCCGCAGAGCACGCCGACGACGCACTTGTAGCCGACGTCGACCAGCGCCCAGTGTCCGATCCAGTCCGCCGACCAGCCCGCCCCGGCGGCAGCGGCCAGCGCGAGCGCGGCGTTCACCACCGGGAAGGCCAGGCCGTCGTTGAGCCCGGCCTCGCTGGTCAGCGCGAAGCGCACCTCGTCCTCGTCGTGTTCGGAGTCGGTGGGTTCGCCGACCCGGACCTCGGCCGCCAGCACCGGGTCGGTGGGGGCGAGCACGGCGGCGAGCAGCAGGGCCACGGCGGGCGGCCAGCCGGCCAGCAGCCAGCCGGCGAGGGCGGTGGCCGCTATGGTCAGCGGCATCGTGACGGCCAGCAGACGCCAGGTCACGGCCCAGCGGCGCGGCCCCACCGGACGGTTGAGGGCCAGACCGGCACCCATCAGGGCGATAATGACGACGATCTCCGTCGCGTGTTCGACCCAGACGTGCTGCTCCACCGGGTCGATCTCGGGCAGCGGCAGCGGCGAGAGGTAGAGCAGCAGTCCGCAGACGAGGAAGACCAGCGGCATCGACAGCGGTCTGCGGGCCACGGCCCTCGGCAGGACGGCGGCCAGCAGGCCGCCGAGCCCGAACAGCGCGAAGGTCCAGTCGATCGTTCCCACCGCCACCGTGTGCCCCGCCGGTGGCCTCCGCGAAACCGGCGGGGCCGGTGATCAGCCGCCTGCGTGCGGCGGAGGAGTGCCGGGGTCGGTCAGCTCCAGACCGAGCTGCGCGCGCTCGGTGACCCAGCGCGTGGGCCGGTAGCGCGGGTCGCCGGTGATCTCGTACAGCGCCCGGTGCAGCGCCAGCATGCGGTCGGCGCCGGTGCGCCGGGCCCAGGCGAGCGGGCCGTACGGATAGCCGAGTCCGGTGGTGACGGCCATGTCGATGTCGGCGGGGGCGGCGATGCCCCGCTCGGCGATGGAGGCCGCGACCGACACGACGGAGGCGAGCAGCCGCTGCGCCACGGAGCCCGCCGTGTCCCGTACGACGGAGACGGCGACCGGGCCCCCGGGGCCGGCGGGTCCCGCGGGTCCGGTGAGCCCGGCCAGCACGGTGCGGGCGTCGCGGACGGCGGCCGGGTCCGAGGCCGGGGTCATGGCGAGCACCAGCCGCCCGGTGCCGAGGGAGAGCGGGTCGACGCCGAGGGTGCGGCGGGCGGGCAGGCCGTGTCCGGCGACGGCGGCGGCGACCGTGCCGCCCCAGACCGGGACGAGGACGACGGCGTCCTCGGAGGGTGCCGTGCCCGGGTCGGTGACGGCGTCCGCCGCGGCGAGGGCCCGGCGCAGCTCCGCGGCGTCCGGTCCGTGGCCGGGGACGTGCACGGGGCGGGCGGGGTCGCCGTCGAAGGGCGGCTCGGCGGGGGTGCCGGGCGCGCCGGGCCGGTGGTCGTAGAAGCCGCGCCCGGTCTTCCGGCCGTACAGCCCGGCGGCGACCCGGTTGGGCGTCAGATAGGACGGGCGCAGCCGGCCGTCGTGGCGGAAACCGTGCCAGACGGTGTCGATGACCGAGGCGGTGACGTCGAGCCCGGTGAGGTCGGTGAGTTCGAACGGGCCCATGCGCAGCCCGAGTACGTCGCGGGCGATGCGGTCGATGCCGGCGACGTCGCTGACGTCCTCCTCCAGCAGGGCGAGTGCCTCGGTGATCAGGCCGCGGCCCGCGTGGTTGACGAGGAAGCCGGGGGTGTCCGCGACGACCACCGCGCGATGGCCGCCGCTCTCGACCAGTTCGACGAGCCGGGGCGGGATGTCGGGGCGGGTCTCGGCGCCGGGGATCACCTCGGCGATGCGCATCAGCGGCACCGGGTTGAAGAAGTGCAGGCCGGCGAGGCGCGACGGGTCCGCCAGTTCCGCGGCGATGCGGGTGACGGACAGCGAGGAGGTGTTGGTGGCGAAGACGGTTCGGGCGGGCAGTACCCGTTCCAGGCCGGTGAACAGCTCCGCCTTGACGGCGAGGTCCTCCAGCACGGCCTCGATGACGAGGTCCACCGCGTCGCCGGGGGCCAGCGGTGATTCCACGGGCACCAGGCGGCGGGTGGCCGCCGCGGCGTCCTCGCTGCTCATCCGGCCCTTCTCGGCGGCCCGGCCGAGCATGCCGGTGACAAAGCCGACCGCCTCGTCGACGGCTTCCCGCCGGGCGTCGGCCAGTTCGACGGTGTGTCCGGCGGCCGCGGCCCACTGGGCGATGCCGCGCCCCATGACCCCGGCTCCGACGATCCTGATGCGCATACGGCCCTCGTCCCCTTTCGTCGTCCCCGTGTGCCCGGTGTGCCGGGCGTGCAGGGGCGTTCGGCGTGCCCGGTGTGCCGGGCGTCCCGGCTCGGCATTGTGTCAGCGAAGATAGACCCGGCCGGGGTCGACCTCGTCGCGGAGCAGCCTCAGCTCGGCGGCGGTCGGGGGCTCGACGACGGCCAGGTCGTCCGCGACGCGGAGGTCCCAGCCGGTGGCCGCGCGGACCTGGCCGGCGGTGACACCGGGGTGCACGGCGATCAGCCGCAGTTCCTCGCCGACGCCTTCCCGGGCGAGGATGCCGAGTTCGGTGATGACGCGGGTGACACCGGCGCCGAGCGGGGTGATGCCCTCGGCGAGCGCGCGGTCCGGGCCGGGCGAGGTGCAGAAGTCCAGCTCCGCCACGAAGGAGCGGGGATCGTGGCGGCGCATCACGACGAACACCTCGCGGGAGTTGGCCATCACCTCCATGGCGCCGCCCGAGCCGGGGAGCCGTACCGCGGGGCGCTCCCAGTCGCCGATGACGGAGGAGTTGAGGTTGCCCAGCCGGTCGATCTGGGCCGCGCCGAGAAAGCCGACGTCGATGTGGCCTCCCTGGAGGACCGAGCCGAAGAGGGCGGCCATGGAGAGCACGGCCTCGGCGCCGGTGATGAGCACCGCGTCGGCGATGGTCTCGGGCAGCCGGTCGGGGTGGGCGCCGCAGACCCCGGACTCGTAGACGATCTCGATGTCCGGGGCGACGGTGAGGTGGGCCAGCGACGCGGCGAGGGTGGGCAGGCCGATCCCGGCGAAGACGGTGCGCCGGGCGGCCAGTTCGCGGGAGGCGACGACGGAGAGCAGCTCCGAGGAGGTCGCCGCCGCCGGTGCCCCGCCGGTGCCGGCGGTGGCTGCTGCTGTCATGTCCCACTCTCCCGTGGTGTGCGGTGGACGGTCTGCGGGCGGCGGCCCGGGGTGCCCCGGACGGGGCGGGGCCGGGTGCGCGGGCGGCGGGTCACCGGCGGCGCCCGTAGTTGACGGGCAGGCTCAGGGCCTCGCCGACGGCCAGCCCGGCCCAGTGGTCCTCGCCGAGCCGGGCGGTGTACTCGGCGTGGTCCCGGGTGCCGTACACCCATTCCGCCATCCAGTCCCGCAGCCGCGCGGGATCCTTGCTGATGTGGGACCAGGCCCGGTAGAAGGCGTTGTCCCGGTCGTAGTAGCCCTGGGCGAAGGACGGGTGGGCGCCGCGCGGACAGGCGACGACGGCGTCGACGGCGTGGGAGGGGACGACCGTGCGGTTCGGGTCGGACCGTACGACCTCGTCGCCGACGATCTCCTCGACGACCACGACGGCCTTGCGGGCGGCGTAGACCGCCTCGGCCTGGACGCCGGTCAGGCCCCAGATCTGGGTGTTGCCGGCCCGGTCGGCGCGCTGCGCGTGGATGATCGTGACGTCCGGGCTGACGGGCGGCACGACGTGGATGTCCTCGGGACGGCCGTCCGGCCCCGGGTAGGGCGAGCGGACCTTGCGGATCCCCGGGTTGACCGAGGGCAGGTCGCTGCCCGCGTAGGAGCGCAGCGGGTAGAAGGGGAGCCGCTGGGCGCCGGCGAGATAGCGGCAGATCATCCCGTAGTGGCTGTACTCCCGGAAGTCGAGCGGCTCGGGGTCGGCACGCTCGATCCGGCGGCGCAGCTCCCCCAGCGAACCGGCGGAGGAGTTCCCGACGAAGGAGGAGACCAGTGTCGTCACGCAGCCGCCCGCGAGCATCTGGTCCACCACGATGTCGGCCGTCATCCGGACCACGGTGAGGTCCCGGCGGCCCTGCCGGATGATCTCGTGTCCGGCCGCGGTGGGGATGAGGTGGGTGAAGCCCTCCAGGGCGACGGTGTCCCCGTCGTGCACGAAGGCCGCGATCGCGTCCTTCATCGTCATCGTCTTGTCCACGGCGCACACGCTGCCACCCGGCATTGATTGCCGTCCAATACCGAATTAGGGTCGCATTGATACGCCAGACGAATAAGAAACACGTGAGAACGGGACGGCCGTGGAACTGCGCCATCTGACCTCCTTCCTCGCGGTGGCCGAGGAGCTGCACTTCGGCCGCGCGGCCAAGCGGCTCCAGATGGCCCAGCCGCCGCTCAGCCAGCAGATCCGCCAGCTGGAGCGGGAGCTGGGCGTGCAGCTCTTCGAACGGAACACCCGCTCGGTCCGGCTGACCAGCGCCGGGCAGTCCTTCCTGAAGCCGGCGCGGACCGTGCTGGACGATCTCGACATCGCGGTGCGGGTCGCCAGGGCCGCGGGCGCGGGCGAGTACGGGCGGGTCACCGTCGGCTTCGCCGGTGCCTCCTCGCACCACACGCTGCCGCTGCTGACCCGCGCGGTACGGGCCGCCCACCCGGGGCTGGAGCTGGTCATGAAGGGCCAGACCTACGCCAATGTCGCGCTGGCCCGGGTCGCGGACGGCTCGCTCGACCTCGGCTTCGTCCGGCTCCCGGCGGCCCGGCCCGGCGTGGAGACCCGGGTGATCGACGAGGAGGAGCTGCTCTGCGCGCTGCCGCAGGACCATCCGCTCGCGGGCCGGGAGCGGATCCCGGTGGCCGATCTGGCGGCGGAGCCCTTCGTCACCTTTCCCGCGAACGCCGGGTCGACGCTGCGCGACGCCACGGTACGGACCTGCGAGGACGCCGGGTTCCATCCGCGGGTCGTGCAGGAGGCCCCGGACTCGTACACGATTCTGGCGCTGGTCGCGGCGGGTGTCGGGGTGACCCTGACCCTGTCGTCCTGTCTGCACATCCAGCAGACGGGCCTGGTGCACCGGCCGCTGGACGGGCCGCCCGTGCGGCTCCAGGCGGCGCTGGCCTGGCGCCGGGACAACCCGTCGGCCGCGCTGCGCAGCGTGCTGCGGGTGGCCCGGGAGGCCCTGCCGACCCCGGCCGGAGCGGCGGCGCCGCCCACCGGGGATTGAGAGCCTGCGCGTCTCAGTCGCACCGCGATCACATATTGGACCGGTACAACCGGCCGGTGGAAGGCTCGGGGGCGACACGTGCCCGAACCCGCCCAGAAAGGCCCCGACATGTCCGGTCAGTCCGACGTCGTCATCTGTGAACCGCTCCGCACGCCCATCGGCAGGTTCGGCGGCGCCCTGTCGGCACTGCGCCCCGCCCCGCTCGCCGCGCGCGTCGTCGCGGAGGTCGTCCGCCGTACCGGCATCGACCCCGAGCGGGTGGACGAGGTCATTCTCGGGCACGTCTACCCCACTTCCGACGCCCCGGCGATCGGCCGGGTGGCGGCCCTCGACGCCGGCCTGCCGGTCTCGGTCACCGGCGTCCAGCTCGACCGGCGCTGCGGCTCGGGCCTGCAGGCGGTGCTGGACGCGGCCATGCAGATCCGGGCGGGCTTCAGCGAGGTCGTGATCGCGGGCGGTGTCGAGGTGATGAGCGCCGCGCCCTTCTACACCCACGACGCGCGCTGGGGTGTCAAGGGGCCGGGCCTGGAGCTCAAGGACGCGCTGGCCCGGGGCCGGGTGACGGCGGGCGGCGTCAACCACCCGGTACCGGGCGGCATGATCGAGACCGCGGAGAACCTCCGCCGCGAGTTCGGGATCAGCCGCGAGGACCAGGACGCGCTCGCACTGCGCTCGCAGCGGCGCGCCGGGCGGGCGATCGAGGCAGGGCTGTTCGACGAGGAGATCGTCCCCGTCACCGTACCGGGCCGCAAGGGCGGGACCGTGGTCTCCGCCGACGAGCACCCCCGGCCCGACACGACCGCCGAGAAGCTGGCCGCGCTGCGCCCCATGGCCGGCAAGGACGACCCGGAGGCCACGGTCACGGCGGGCAATGCCAGCGGCCAGAACGACGCCGCCGCGGCCTGCCTGGTGACCGGCGCGGAGACCGCCGAGCGGCTGGGGCTGACGCCGCTGGTGCGGCTGGTGTCGTTCGCCAGGGCCGGAGTGCCCGCCGCGACGATGGGCATCGGTCCGGTGCCGGCCACCCGGGCGGCGCTGGAGCGGGCGGGACTGGGCCTCGCCGATATGGACCTGATCGAGCTGAACGAGGCCTTCGCCTCCCAGGTCCTCGCCTGCACCCGGGAACTGGGCCTGACCGAGGCCGACCACGAGCGGATCAACGTCAACGGCTCGGGCATCTCGCTGGGCCACCCGGTCGGCGCCACCGGCGCCCGCATCCTGGCGACGCTCGCCCGGGAGATGCGGCGCCGGGAGGCCCGCTACGGGCTGGAGACGATGTGCATCGGCGGCGGCCAGGGCCTGGCCGCCGTCTTCGAGCGCGTCACCGGCTGAAACGGGCGGCCGAGGCTGCTCTGCACGACCCGGATGCCGGGCTCGGGGGGCCGTCGCGGACCGGCCGGTTCCGCGACGGCCCCCGGAACCGGCCGGGGCCGGAATCGGAGTCGGAACCGGAATCGGATGCTACGAGGGGCCGCGACGCGGCGCCTCCGGGAGCCGGCCGGAACCGCACGAAGCCTGCCGGAGCCGAACCGGAGCCGCGCGCTCCACCAGCCCGATTGAGACCCCGGGGCTCTCACTGCGGCAGCTATTCGGTATTGGACCCGTCTGGGTTCCTGCTGGCAGCGTTACCGCCGTCACATCCGGGAGGCGGAACGCGCCGGGACGGCCCCTCCCGCTCCCCTCGCACAGCCCCGGGCCTGGAGCCGCCGTATGAGTGCGAACACCGCACGCCAGCAGAACAGAACCGCGAACCGGGCAGGGCTCGGCGCCTTCATCGGGTCGACCATCGAATGGTTCGACTTCTACATCTACGGCACCGCCGCGGCCCTCGTGTTCGACAAGGTGTTCTTCCCCGAACTGGAAGGCCCCGTGGGCACCCTGGTCGCGTTCGCGACCTTCTGGGTCGGCTTCCTCGCCCGCCCGCTCGGCGGCATCGTCTTCGGCCACTTCGGCGACCGGCTGGGCCGCAAGAAGACCCTCGTCATCACCCTGCTGATGATGGGCATCTCCACCACCCTGATCGGGGTCCTGCCCGGCTACGCCACCATCGGCGTGGCCGCCCCGGTCCTGCTCGTCCTCATCCGCATGGTGCAGGGCATCGGGCTGGGCGGCGAATGGGGCGGCTCCGTCCTCATCGCCTCCGAACACGCGCCGAAGGGCAAGTCCATCCTCTACGGGGCCTTCGCCCAGCAGGGCTCCCCCGTCGGCAACACCCTCAGCACCCTGAGCTTTCTGGCGATCAGCCGGCTCCCGGACGAGGCGTTCGTCTCCTGGGGGTGGCGGGTGCCGTTCCTGGCCTCGGCGGCACTGGTCCTGGTCGGGCTGCTGGTCCGGATGAAGGTCGCCGAGTCCCCGGCGATGGAGGGCCTGATCAAGGCCAAGAAGGTCGCGAAGCTGCCGCTGACGGAGATCCTGCGCGGCAGCCCCGGGCTGATCGCGCTCGGCATCGGCGCCTGCACGATCGGCCTGTCCGCGACCTACTTCAAGGGCACCTTCGCGCTCTCCTGGGCGACCTCCGCCCTGGACTTCACCCGCAGCGACTTCCTGACGATCCTGCTGGTCGCCAACATCACGCAGGTCCTCGTACAGCCCTTCGGCGCCGTGCTCGCGACCCGGATGCGCAGCCTCTCCCGGGCGGTGTGCTTCATGCTGCTGCCCGAAGTCGTGCTGATGCCGCTGATGTTCGTGCTCATCTCCACCGGGAACTACGGCCTCGCCATGGCCGGGGTCGCCGTCGCGACCGTGCCGCACTGCCTCTACTACGCGGCGCTGGCCGGCATGCTCGCGAGCCGCTTCCCCGCACACCTGCGCTACACCGGCATCTCCCTCTGCTACCAGCTGTGCGGCACGCTGCTCGGCGGCACCACCCCGATCATCGGCCAGTTCCTGCTGAACCGGACCGGTTCCATCGCCGCCGTCATCGGCTACGCGGTGCTCCAGGTGCTGCTCTCCCTGGGCTGCATGCTGCTCCTGCTGCGCCGGCCGGACCACGACGAGCGCGGGACCGGGCGCAGGACCGGACACGGGGAGCGGCCCGCGCCGCGGACGGGTACGGCCGTCGCGGTCTGACGCCGCGGCAGCACGGTTCATGGCTCCCGGTCACGACTGCCGCCGCTGTCACGCCGTGACGGCGGCGGCAGTCGTGACCCGGCGGCAGACCCGACGGCCAGACGCGGCGGCAGACGCGGCGGCACGGCATGACGGGGCACGGCGTGACGGGGCACGGAGTGCCACCGCCACCGCCCGACGGGCCGCCGTCCGGGCCGGGCCGGGCCGGAGAACACACCTGCCCGGGCCGCGTACCGGACTCGGGCCACCGGCCGCCGTGCCGGGACCTGCGGTCCTGTCAACCCGGTCCGTGTCCGGCGGACGGCCGCCACTCCGGGCCGGGCCGCGCGCCGGGCTCCGCGCCCTTCGCAGCGGGCTCCGCCCCGGGCTCCCCGCCCGGCGGCAGGGCCAGGTCCGCGACGACCGCCGCGTGGTCCGAGGGCCACACCCCGCGCACCGGGCCGTCACCGGTGCGCCGTACGGACATCACCCGGCCCAGTCCGCCGGGGCCCGGCGCGCCGGCATGGATGTAGTCGATCCGCGTCGGCGGCCCGTGGGACTGCGCGGCGTACGGGTTTGCCGGGTCCCACGTCGCCCAGGGCGCCGCCGGGTCGGCGTAGGACCAGGCGTCGAGCATCACCTGCCCGGGCACGGCGGGCTCCGTCAAGCAGCCGCCGAACAGCCGGATCTCGTCCGAGTCCGGCCAGGCGTTGAAGTCGCCCGTCACCACCGGCGGGAAGACGGCGTCGGCTCGGCGCTCGGCGACGAAGGCGGACAGCGCCCGCACCTGGGCACACCGCACGGCCGACTCTCCCGGCGAGGAATTCAGATGGACCGTGAAGAAGGGCACCGGTCCGCCGGGCGCGTCCAGCAGCGCGTACAGGGCGGACCGCCCGTCGTCCCGGCCTCCGTCGGCGGGCAGCGGCGCGACTCCCCGGGCGGCGATCGGCCAGCGGCTGAGCACGGCGACACCCACGTCCACGGCGGCGTCCCCGATCCGCTTCTGCCAGCGCTCCGGTGACGCGAACGGGTCCCAGGTCCAGTGCATGTCCAGCTCCCCGGCGAGCCACGCCGCCAGGTTCTCCCCGTTCCGGGCCCAGACCTCCTGCAAGCCCACGATGTCCGGCCGCTCCTCGCGGAGCACTTCCAGGATCGCTTCGCGCCGGGCCTCCCACGGCCCGAACCGCCACCACAGATTCCAGGTCAGCACGCGCATTCGGCCATCCTCTCCCGTCCCGGCGGGCACCGCCCGGCGGTCGCTCCGGCCGGTCCCGGCGCGTCAGCCTGCCAGTTTCCCGGACCGGTACGGGAAACAGCGGGGGAACGTCCGGTGTGCGGCGTGAAGGGCCGCTCGGGGCACAGCGATTGTGTGCGCCGGGCGGGCGGTTGACCGGAGGATTTATGCAACCTTCCCACGGTGGTTCAGTTGTTCGACATGTACTTGACACCCCGCCCGCGGGCCCCGTACACACATGACTCACCCAACCGCACCCCTCCCGGGGCCGACGGGCAGACATCGTTGTCACCGACGGGCGATGACAACGATGTCAGGAGTACGGCGGCCCCGGGCCCCAACAAGGAGCCGAACCCCCCATGAGAAAACGGCTTGCCGTCGTCACGACGGCTCTGCTGGGACTGCTGTCCCCCCTCGCGTTCACCGCCGGCGCCGAGACCCCGGGCACGGACGCGGACGCGCCCTCAGCCGCCACCGGGCTGCACGTCAGCGACGGGCGGCTGGTCGAGGCCGACGGCTCGGACTTCGTGATGCGCGGCGTGAACCACGCGCACACCTGGTACCCGTCGGAGACGGGATCGATCGCCGACATCAAGTCGCTGGGCGCCAACACGGTCCGGGTCGTGCTCAGTTCGGGCGACCGCTGGACGAAGAACGACCCCGCCGACGTCCAGAAGGTCGTCGACGACTGCAAGGCGAACCGGGTCATCTGCGTCCTGGAGGTCCACGACACCACCGGCTACGGCGACCAGGAGGGCGCGAGCACCCTCGACAGCGCCGCCGACTACTGGCTGGAACTCAAGGACGTACTGGCCGGTGAGGAGGACTACATCGTCGTCAACATCGGCAACGAGCCGCTCGGCAACAACACCGCCTCGCAGTGGGCCGCCGACACCACGGCGGCCATCGGCAAGCTGCGCGAGGGCGGCTTCGAGCACGCCCTGATGGTCGACGCCCCCAACTGGGGCCAGGACTGGTCGGGGACCATGCGCGACAACGCGGCCGAGGTGTTCCGTTCGGACCCGGCCGGCAACACGGTCTTCTCGGTGCACATGTACGGCGTGTACGCCGAGGCCTCCACGATCACCGACTATCTGAACAGCTTCGTCTCGGCCGGCCTGCCGCTGGTCGTGGGCGAGTTCGGGCACGACCACTCCGACGGCAACCCCGACGAGGACACCATCTTCGCCGAGACGGAGCGGCTGGGACTGGGCTATCTCGGCTGGTCCTGGAGCGGCAACAGCGCGGACGTCGGCTACCTCGACATGGCGAACGGCTTCGACGCCTCCTCGCTGACCGAGTGGGGTGAGCGCATCTTCAACGGCCCCAACGGCATCAAGGAGACCGCCGAGGAAGCGGCCGTCTTCTCGGCCGGCTCCGCCGGCTGACGCTGTTCCACCGGCTGACGCCGTGACGCCGTGACGCCGTTGCGTAACCCCGTAACCGCGTAATCCCGTAACCCCGCAACGGCGCAACGGCGCCCCACAGTCCCACCGCACCACAGCTCACCGAGCACGACCCGCACCACCGTGCACGACCGCACCACAGCTCCGCCCGCACCACAGCTCCACCCGGGCAGCGCCCGGCTCCGGACACCACCCCGGAGCCGGGCGCTGCCGCGTTCCCACTGCCGCGTTCCCACTGCCGGGCCCGACGTGCCGGAGCCGCCGCGCCGGGCCGCCGTACCGGAAGGCCGCGCCCCCGGAAGAGCGGCTCCCGTGCCGGAGGACCGCCCGGCCGAAGGTTCCCTACCCGGCGGTAGCCCGGATCTGGAACGCTGTCGGCACGTCCTTCTCGCGAAAGGTTGTTGTATGCGCATCGACGTCGACGGCACCGGCCTCGAAGTCCTCGACACCGGCTCCGGACCGGCCGTCCTGCTGATCCACGGCTTTCCCGACACCCACCGGCTCTGGCGGCACCAGACCAAGGCCCTCACCGACGCCGGGTACCGGGTCATCGCCCCGGACCTGCGCGGCTTCGGAGCGTCCGACAAGCCGGCCGAGGTCGGGGCGTACGGCGCCGCCCGGCACGTCGGCGACATGCTGGGCGTACTCGACCGGCTCGGCGTCGAGCGGGCGCATGTGGTCGGCCACGACTGGGGAGCCCTCATCGCCTGGTCCCTGGCCATGGCGGCGCCCGGCCGGGTGGCCGGACTGACGGCGCTGTCGGTCGGCCACCCGGCGTCCATGGCCGACGCCGGCTTCGAACAGCGCCAGAAGTCCTGGTACATGCTGCTGTTCCAGTTCCGCGGCATCGCCGAGGGGTGGCTGTCCCGGGACGACTTCCGCAACCTCCGGGACTGGGCGCGGCACCCCGAAGCCGAAGAGGTCGCCGGGCGGCTGCGCGACCCCGGGGCGCTGACGGCGTCCCTGGGCATCTACCGCGCGGCGGCGACCCCGGAGATCCTCTTCGGCCCGCCGCGGGAGTTCCCGCCGGTCACGATGCCGGTGATGGGGGTGTGGAGCAGCGGTGACCTCTTCCTGACGGAGAAGGCGATGCGGGACTCCGGCAAGCACGTCAAGGGCCCCTGGCGGTACGAGCGGGTCGAGGACGCCGGGCACTGGATGCAGCTGGAGGCCCCGGAGCGGGTGTCTCAGCTGCTGCTGGACTTCCTGGGGGAGGTACGGGCGGAGGCCTGATCCCCGTCGGCGGCGGTCCCGGCCCCCGGCTCCGCCGCCGGCACGGTGTCCTCGAAGGAGGTGCCCGCGGCGCGCCGGTCCGTGACGCGTTGCGCGACCTCGCCGGGCGTCAGCACCTCGTCCTTGACGTGCAGGACGTAGTCGACCTGCTGGGTGTAGGACCGCGGCTCGGTGGCGGTCTGCCCCTCCAGGTCGATCAGCCACTGGTTGAAGCTGATGGTCATGGGCTTCTCGGGCAGGTATTCCGGGCCGTGCTCGGCGAACTTCTCCCCGTCGATCCAGTAGGTGATGGCGCTGTCGTCGATGGTGAGGACCAGGTCGTGCCAGCCCGCGAAGGAGGCGGACTTGCGGGTGGCCTCGCTGACGGTCTCCCAGGGGTCGGGCCGGTAGGTCTCGTACGAGGTGGTGAAGAGGGTGCTCTCCGTCTCGCCCCAGCCGCCGTTCGGCAGATACTCGAAGTCGTACTCCGCGTAGTCCGGGTCCATCGGGGCCTTGAGTTCGTTGATCGTGTAGAAGGTCTGGACGAGCCGGTCGCCGTCGGGGCCGGACCCGGGCTCGTCGGCGAAGTGGACCCGGGCCGCGTAGGTGCCGTTGCGGAACTTCATGTCCCGGGTGGAGATCTCGGCCTGTTCGGTGGTCCGGGCCGTGCCCGCGGTGGAGGTCTCCAGCCGCATCAGGGAGTTGCCGTCCTCCTCGGCGAAGGTGACGTTCTCCGCCGCCCAGGCGGCGCCCGGAACGCCCGGGCCGCCGGCGTAGTCGCGGACCGACCAGCCGTTGGCGGTGAGTGCCGGGTCGTCGTGCCCGGTGTAGTCGAAGTCGTCGAACAGCACTTCGTCCGCGGCGGGGCGGGCGTCACCGCCGGTTTCCGGAGCGCTCTGACCGGCGTCGGCGGTGACGGCGAGCGCGGAAAGGGTGAGGGCCGCTGCCGCGGCGGTGGCCAGGGCGGTGCGCCGCCTGGTGAGGATTCGCTTGTTTCGGTGCACGAGCGTCTCTCCTGGGTGGGGTCCCCCGCGAACCGCCGGGGACCTGGTGGGGGGTTGGACGGGTCGCGGCGGTTCAAATTGGCATGGACCATTGCCGGCGTCAAGCCGCGTTGCGTGCCGTGCAACCACAACTGGCGGGTCTTGCGGGAGAGTTGGGACGTGGGACAGGCTGTCGGGGCTCTGCCTCCGCATCCCCCACGACCCGCGAGGTGCCCGCGCCATGACCAGCGCCAGGACCAGCCCCGGACGCCGCCGTTTCCTCACCACCGTCGCGGCGGGCGCCGCGGCCGGTGCCCTCTGGGCCTCCGGCTCCGCCCAGGCCCGCCCGGAGGACTCCGCCCGTCAGGCGGGCGGCCGCGGGGCGAAGGCCGCCCCGCGCCCCCTGTATCTCGGCACCTACACCTCGGAGGCGGGCGGCGGCACGGGCATCGGCCTCGGTTCCTACGACCCCGCCGACGGCTCGGTGACGCTCTCCGGGACCCTCACCGGGGTGGACAACCCGTCGTTCCTCGCCGTCTCGCCGTCCGGCGGCCATCTGTACGCGGTCAACGAGCAGGCCGACGGCGGCGTGACCGCCGTCGCCGTGGCCGAGGACGGCTCGCTGACGGTGCTGGGGACGCGGAGCACCGGCGGGCAGGCCCCGTGCCATCTGTCGGTGCACCCCGGCGGGCGGCATCTGCTCAGCGCCAACTACAACTCGGGCTCGGTGGCCGTACACCCGATCGACGAGAACGGCGCGCTCGGCGAGCGCACGGATCTGGTGGAGCACACCAGCCCGCCGCCCGGCCCGGGGCAGCAGGGCGCGCACGCCCACCAGATCCTGACGACGCCCGACGGCGGCCATGTGCTGGCCGTGGACCTGGGAACCGACAGCGTGTACACCTACCGGCTCGACACCGGCGCCGGGACCCTGGAAGAGGTCTCCGTCGCCTCGCTCCCGGCGGGCGCCGGCCCGCGGGCGCTGGCCTTCCACCCCTCGGGCGCGTACGCGTATCTCGCCAACGAGCTGAACAACACGATCGCCGTCTGCGCCTACGCACCGGAAACCGGCGAGGTCACGCCCGGCACCCCGCAGCCGACCGGCACCGCGGAGGGCGTCGCCAGCTATCCGGCGCAGCCGCTGGTGACGCCCGACGGCGCCCACGTGTATCTGTCCAACCGCGGGGACAACAGCATCTCGCGCTTCGCGGCCGGGGAGGGCGGCGCGACGCTGACGCTCCTCGACACGGTCCCGGTGGGCGGCGACTGGCCGCGGCACATCGCCCTCTCCCCCGACGGCGGACTGCTGTTCGCCTCGAACCAGCGGTCGGACAACCTCACCGTCTTCACGGTGGATCCCGGCTCGGGCGCGCTCACCGAGGCGGGCAGCAGCGCGGCACCGGTCCCGGTGTGCGCCCTGCCGCTCTGACCGGCCGCCGGGGCGGACCGGGCGGGACGGCGGACCGGGCGGGACGGCGGGCGACAGGACACAGCGGAACGACGGGACGCAGCGGAGGACGGCACAGCGCGGAGAACGACGGAGGGCGGCGGGCGACGGTGGAGGCGGCCCGGCGGCCGGCGGCGGACGCGGCCCGCGCGCCGCCGGTGTCCGCGGACGCCCCCGGCTCAGCGCGGCCCGCCGCCCGGTCTCGGCTCGCGCGGCTCCCGGCGCTCGCGCCACCGCCGTACGACGTCCTCGGCGTCGTACGGCGTCAGGTTGTGCGGGGGCCCGGAGGGCGGCACCCGGATCGCCTCGTGGATCTTCTCGTTGATCTCCGCCACGATCCGGCGCACCTCGCCCTCGGCGGAGGCGGCCGAGGCCGCCTCGAGCGCGTCCTCCGCCTCCTTGCGCAGCGCCAGCGACGGCGGCAGCACGGAGACGCCCTCGCGCTCCAGCTTCTGCTTGATCCACCAGTTCTCGTCGTACGGGCCGTCCAGCCCGCCGAGCGGCTTGCCGGCGCCCGGCAGATTCTCGAAGGCACCGCGCTCGGCGGCCTCCCGAATCTGCTTGTCGACAAAGGACTCGAAGCTGATGCCCGCCGGTTTCCGCTCCGTCATGGTCCGCGACCCCCTGGGATACGTGCCTTCTCGACCCGGCCTCCATGGTACGGAACGCGCTTCGCCGCCTCCCGTACGCGCGCGGGGAGGCCGCTCCCCCGGCGGGTTCAGCGCGCTTCGGCGGCGGCGCCCGCGGGGGGCCCCGGCCGGGGGTGCGTACTCGCCCGGATCTCCAGCCGGTGGGGTACGGCGATGTCGAGCGGCGGCACGCCCGCGCCGGGGCTGTAGATCCGGTCCGCCAGGCACTGCAGGGCCCGCTCGGCGATCTGCCGCTTGTCGGGAACGACGGTCGTGAGGGCCGGGTTGGCGTAGCGGGCGTCCTCGATGCCGTCGAAGCCCACGACCGCCACGTCCTCGGGGACCCGCAGGCCGTGGTTCAGGACCGTGTGCAGGGCGCCGAGGGCGAGTTCGTCGCTGAACGCGAAGACGGCGTCGGCCCGCACCCCGCTGTCGAGGAGTGCGGTCATGGCCCGGGCTCCGTCCTCGCGGTGCAGGGCGGTGACCGTCCGCTCCAGTTCGGGCTCGGGCGTGAGCCCGGCCCTGCGCAGCGCGCTGCGGTAGCCCTCCAGCCGCCGCAGGGCCGTGCCGTTGCGCAGATGGGGCTGGAGCCCGATGGCGGCGACGCGGCGGCGCCCCGCGTCCAGCAGGTGGGTGGTGGCCTCGTCGGCCGCGAGGACGTTGTCCACCGCCACCCGGTCGGCGTGGCCGTTGGGGTCGCGTTCCCCGAGCAGCACCACGGGTATGTCGCGGGCGCGGGTCGCGAGTTCCTCCGGGCTCAGCGACCAGGGGCTGATGATCAGGCCGTCGACCATGCGGCCGCCGGCGCCTTCCAGCAGCCTCCGCTCGGCGTCCGGGTCGCCGAAGGTCTGGTCGATGACGACGGTCCACGCCCGCTGCTGGGCGGCCTCCACGATCAGGCCGGCCAGTTCGCCGAAGTACGGCGAGTGCAGTTCGGGGATGGCCAGGCCGATCAGCCCGGTGCGCCCGGCGCGCAGATTGCGCGCCGCGATGTTGGGGCGGTAGCCCAGCTCGTCCAGGGCCGCCTGGACCCTGGCCCGGGTGGATTCGGCGACGGCACCGGAGCCGCTGACGACGTTGGACACGGTTCTGATCGACACGCCGGCGCGGGCGGCGACGTCCTTGAGGCGACTGCTCACGCGGCCATCCTTCCATGCCTCCCACCAGGTACGGCAAAGATCCGCCACGAGGTATTGCCACGTTGCATGCGACGTTGCAACATGAGGGCGTACCTCGCAGCGCAAGGAGGCGCACATGAGCACGCACCTGTACCCCGGGACAAGCGTCCACGAGTTGGACGTCGATGTGTCACCGGACGTCGAGGCCCTCTACACGGACGGCGTCACGGCCCGCAAGGGCGCCTTCTCCACCCGGTGGGCCGACGAACTCCGGGAGGACATCGAGGCGGCCTTCGAGGAAGCCCTGTCCCGGCCGGGCGGTGCGGTCGGCCGCGGGCCGAACCGCTACTACGTCGAAATCCACCCCGAGCAGATCAGGGGCTTCGTGGAGCTGGTCGACCACCCGTGGGTGCGCTCCGTGTGCACCGCCGTCCTCGGGCCCGACTACCGCATCGTCGAGCTGGGCTTCGACGTACCGCTGGAAGGCGCCGTCAACCAGCCCTGGCACCGGGACTTCCCCATGCCCGAGGAGACCCGCCGCGAACGGCGCCTGACCTCGCTCGCCTTCAACGTCACGGCCGTGGACACCGCCGAGGACATGGGGCCCTTCGAGATCGCGCCGGGCACCCAGTGGGACGACAGCCCCGAGTTCGGGCACGGCATGTTCCCGCCCCGGGCGCACTACGGCCGCTACCAGGAGCGGGCCGTGCGCAAGTACCCCCGGCGCGGCGACATCTCCGCCAGGACCGCCCTGACCATCCACCGCGGTACGACCAATCTGTCCGACAGGACCCGCCCCGTCCTCGTACTGGGCGTGGACGGCCCGGAGGCGGACAACGGCGACCGGCACGACACCGCGGTGACGCGCCGCTACTGGGACACCCTGCCCGAGCGGGTGCGCCGGCATCTGGACTGCCCCGTGGTCGAGGAACTCACTCCGGTGACGCAGAAGCACACCATCGAGGGTCTGGTCATGGGTGATGCCTGAACTCACCGCGGCGCCCGCACGAGCCGCCGGCGGCCCGGCACGCCAGCCGGCCCAGCTGTACGCGGTGGCGGCCGTCTCCGCCCTGGGCGGTCTGCTCTTCGGCTACGACACGGGCATCATCTCCGGCGCCCTGCTCCATCTCCGCGACGACCTCGCCCTGTCCTCCCGGGGCCAGGAGATCGTCGTCAGCGTCATCCTGGTCGGCGCCATGGCCGGGGCGCTGTGCTCGGGGCGGCTCGCGGTCCGCTACGGGCGGCGCCGGGTGGTGCTCTGGGTGGCGCTCGTCTTCGCGGTCGGCGCCCTGGGCTCCGCGGCGGCGCCCGGCGTCGGCACGCTGATCGCGGCCCGGTTCGTCCTCGGTCTCGCCGTGGGCGGCGCCTCCAACATGGTGCCGGTGTACATCGCGGAGGTGGCACCGGCCGCCATTCGCGGCCGGCTGATGGTGCTGTTCCAGCTGATGGTGGCCATCGGCCAGCTGATCTCCTACCTGTGCGGCTGGCTGCTCGCCGATCACGGCGGCTGGCGGCTCATGTTCGGGCTGGCCGTCATCCCCGCGGCGGTGCTCGCGGCCGGCATGGTCAAACTGCCGGAGAGCCCCCGATGGCTCGTCGAGCACGGCCGCACCGACGCGGCGCGCGCGGTGCTCCAGCGGCTGCGTCCGGCCGGGACCGACGTCGGCGCGGAGATCGCCGGCATCCAGGACGTCTCGGCCTCGGCGCCGCGCGCGGACCGGCGCGCACTGCTCCGGCCGTGGCTCCGGCCCGCCCTCGTGGTCGCCCTGGGAGTGGCCGCCTTCTCCCAGCTGACCGGCATCAACGCCGTGGTGTACTACGCGCCGACGATCCTGTCGGACGCAGGCTTCGGCGACTCCGTCGCCCTCGTCACCGGTGTGGGTATCGGCGTCATGCTCGTGGTGGCCGGTGTCAGCGGAGCGATCGCCGTGGACGCGATCGGCCGCCGGCGCACGATGCTGGTGTTCGTCCCGCTGTCGGGGCTGGCCATGGCCGTGCTCGGCGCGGCCTTCCTGGCGGGCGACTCGCCCGCACAGCGGTGGGTCGTGATCCTCTCGCTGTTCGCCTACATCCTGTTCAACGGCATCGGGATCCAGTCCGTGGTGTGGCTGATCGCCCCGGAGATCCTCCCGCTCGCCGTGCGCGGACCGGCGGCCAGTCTGGCCACCCTCTCCGTCTGGGGCTTCGACCTGCTGATCGCCGTCACGGCGCTGAGCGCGATCAACGCCATCGGCCGCTCGGGAACCTTCTTCGTGTACGCGGCCATGAACGCCCTGTGCGTGCTCTTCGTCGCCCTGAAGGTGCCCGAGACCCGGGGCAGGAGCCTGGAGGACATCGAGAAGGCCCTGCGCGCGCCCGGCACCTTCCGGCGCAACCTGGCCGCCCGGAACTGAGCGGCGGCCCGCCCCCCTCCGCGACCGCGCCGCCGCCGGCCTCCATCGGGCCGGCGGCGGCGCCGTGGCGCGGTGAGCCCTCCGCGTCACCGGGGACCGGGCGCCGACCCGCCGCCGTACGGGCGCGCCGCCCGCGGCGGGACCCGTGCCGCCCGGACCGGAGTAGGAGTCCACGGCCCGGGGTACCCGGCCTCCGCCACCGAGACGGGCCGGGAAGAGGGGCTTGCCGCCACCGCCGGAGCGGGTCCGGAGCGGTCCGGTCCGGACCGCTCCCGTACGGGCCGAAGCGAGCAGGTACCGGGCACCAGGGCCCGGCTCAAGTCCGCAGGGCCCGGCTCCGGTCCCGGTCCGGTCCGGCCCCCGAGAGTCCGGTCCGGGACGATCCGGTCCGGGGCGGAGAGTGCAGGAACCACCCAGTGGAGGACGCACCGACATGATCACGCCCGCGCAGATCACGGCCCTGCTCGAATCCGAAGCCGACGACCCGATCCTGATCGTCACGTCCGGCACCGCCGTCGTCGTACCGGCGGCGGCGCTGGGCACCGAGCGCTACCGGGGCGCCATGGAGGTCGTCTCCCGGCAGGATCTCGTCTCCCGGCTCGGCACCGGAACACCGTCCCGGGACGGACTCGAGGAGATCGCCGCACGCCTGGACACCACCGTGGCGCAGCTCGGCGCCTGATGTCCGGCATCCCGGCCACGAACCGGTGACGGGGCCGGGGCCGTGTCACACCCGCGCGGCCGCACCCCGCGCCCGCGCCCGCACCCGCACCCGCACCCGCACCCGCACCCGCACGGTCGTACGGCTTCTCGGAGGAGGCGGTCAGCCGGTGTCCAGGCCGTCGACCAGCCGGTCGAGGAAGCGGCTGAACGTCGCTTCGGGATCCGGCGGACGGCCCGGCGCGGCCAGGACTTCGGCCAGTCCGGGGTGGCGGCCGTCGGCGGCGACCGCCGCCAGATAGCGGGCCTCGGCCGCCGCCCGGCCGGACGAACCGGCGGCCGCGGCCTGGCTGATCTCGTAGCCGACGTGCCCGGCGACGAAGCCGGTGAGCATGCTGAAGACCTCCAGTTTCGCGGCGCCGTCCAGCCGGGTGGGCCGCAGCGCCGCCAGCGCGTACTCCAGGAACGCCAGCGTGTTCGGCCCGAGGGACCGGCGGGCGGACAGCGCCGCGGGGAGCCAGCGGTGCCGGAGCATGAGGTCCCGCTGGAGCCGGCCGACGGACTTCAGGTCCGTGCGCCAGTCGCCGGTCAGCCGCCCGTCCGTGGGCAGTTCGCCGCTGACGTGGTCGACCATCAGCTCCAGCAGCGTCTCCTTGTCGGGGGCGTAGCTGTAGAGCGACATGGCACCGGCCCCGACCCGGGCGGCGACGCGCCGCATGGTGACCGCCTCCAGCCCTTCGGCATCGGCCAGGGCGACGGCCGCGGCGGTGATCTCCTCGCGGCTGAAGGCAGGCTTCCGCCCCCGTCCGGTCCGGCCGGGGTTCAGCCAGAGCTGCTGCGGGTCGACGCCGGACGCACCGGCTCCGCCGCCACGGGTCACGATCTCCGCCCTCCTTCCCGGGCAAGGGGACATGCGCACTCCATCCAAGCATCCGTTATTCTCGTACGACGTACGAGAATAACGAGGAGAGCCATGACACCGACCCCGCACGGCGCCACGTCCGGAACCGGCCGGGCGGCCGCGGCCCCGCCCGGAAAGCCGCCGCTGTCCTCCCGGATGATGCGGGCGACCTGGCGCGGTCTGCCGGCCCGCCGGTACGACACCGGATTCGAGCCGGGGCTCGTGGTGCCGGCCGCCGACGGCAGCCCGCTGCTCACCGACCACTACTTCCCCCGCGCCGAGGGTGACTTCCCCACCCTGCTCGTGCGCTCCCCCTACGGCCGCGGGCTGCCGTGGTCGCCCATGTACGGCATGCTCTTCGCCGAGCAGGGCTTCCATGTCGTCCTGCAGAGCTGCCGCGGCACCGGCGGCTCGGGCGGCCGGTTCGACCTGTGGCGCAACGAGCCCGCCGACGGCCTGGCCACCGTGGCGTGGCTGCGGGAACAGCCCTGGTTCACCGGGCGGCTGGGCACCGTCGGCCCCAGCTATCTCGGGTACGTGCAGTGGGCGCTCGCCCTCGACCCGCCGCCGGAACTCCGGGCGATGGTCGTCCAGGCAGGCCTGCACGATCCGTACGACCTCTTCCACTCCGGGGGCGCCCTCCGGCTGGAGAACGCCCTCGCCGTCGGCGCGGGCATGACGTACCAGCACCGGGGCACCGGGCCCCTCCTGCGCGCGACGCTCCGCCTGCGACGACGGCTGCGCGCGATCACGGACGCGCGGCCGCTGCGCGGGGCGTACGTCTCCGCCCTGGGGGAGATCCCCTGGCTGGACGGCGCGTTGGCCCACCCGGACGCCGACGACCCGTACTGGCGCGGCGCGGCCCTGGGCGCGGCGGCGGAGCGGCTGAACGTCCCCACCTGTCTGGTGACCGGATGGCACGACGCGCTGGCCGGCCAGACCTTGCAGCAGTACGCCCGGCTCCGCGCCGCCGGCTGCGAGACGGCCCTGCTCGTCGGGTCGTGGACGCACACCTCCGCGCTCCGGGAGGGATGGCCCGAGGTGTTCGCCGAAAGCCTCGCCTGGCTGCGCGCCCATCTCTGCGCGGATCCCTCCGCCCTGCGTCCCACCCGGGTGCGGGTGCAGGTGGAGGGCCTGGGGGCGTGGCGGGACCTCGACGACTGGCCGCCCTCGCGCGAGACGGCTTCCTGGTTCGCCGCCCCGGACGGCCGCCTCGCCCCGCGGGAACCCGCCGGATCCGGGCCACTCGCGGGCTTCCGTTACGACCCGGACGACCCCACGCCCTCCGTGGGCGGACCGCTGCTCTCCGGCGCGGCCGGCCCCCGCGACAACAGCGCCCTGGAGGCCCGCGAGGACGTCCTGACCTTCACCGGCCCGCCGCTGGCCGAACCGCTCGACGTCCTCGGCCCGGTCTCCGCGCGGCTCCGGATCTCCACGGACACCGGATACGCCGACGTCTTCACCCGGCTCTGTGACGTGGACCCGCGAGGCCGCTCCACGAATGTCTGCGACGGACACACGCGGTTGCGGACCACTCCGCGGACGTCCGCGGAGTTCACGGATACAGCGGAGATCGCGGAGGTCGCGGAAGCCTCGGAGATCGCGGAGATCGCGGAGATCGCGGAGATCGCGGAGATCGCGGAGATCGCGGTGCCGATGAGTGCGACCGCCCACCGGTTCCCCGCCGGGCACCGCGTCCGCTGGCAGATCAGCGGCGGCGCCCATCCCCGTTACGCCCGCGGCACCGGCAGCGGTGAGCCGGCGCTCGACGCCACGGAACTGCTGCCGGTACGCGTCACGGTGCACCCCGGGTCGGCGCTGCTGCTGCCCCGCCCGGACGGCGCCGGGGCACCGGAGCCCGGGAGCGCGTCCGGCCGGTGAGCGGACCGGGGGGACGGCCCCGGTCGCGCGGGTCGGGCGGCGCGCGGGGGCCGTGGTCAGCCGGCGCCGGAGGCGGCGCTGCTCTCCCGTACCAGCAGGCGGTGCGGCGGGGTCCGTTCCACCGCGGGGGCGTTCCCGCCCTTCGCCGCCTCCTCGATCCGGGACAGCAGCAGGTCCAGCGCGGTGACGGCGATCGCGTCCTTGTCCGGGGCCACCGTCGTGAGCGACGGCACGCTGAACCGGGAGGCCGCTATGTCGTCGAAACCGGCGACGGCGACGTCCCGCGGCACCCGCAGCCCGCGTTCGTGCAGCGCGCGCATCGCGCCCAGCGCCAGCTGGTCGTTGAGGCAGAACAGCGCGTCGGGGCGGCCGCCGTCCAGCAGGTCCAGCAGTTCCTCGGTGGCGCTGGCGCCCGGTGGCCACAGGAAGTCGTGCACCGGGACGACGAGCCGCGGGTCGTACGGGATGCCGGCGTCGGCCAGGGCCTCCCGGTAGCCGCGGGTGCGCAGTTCGGCCGCCCCGGCCACGTCACCGGTCCGGCCGCCGAGGACCGCGATGCGCCGCCGCCCGCCCGCGATCAGATGCGCGGTCGCCTCCCGCGCGGCCGCGACGTTGTCGATGGCGACGTGGTCGCTGACCCCGGAGGCGTCCCGCTCCCCCAGCAGCACCAGCGGCAGCCGGCTGTCCCGCTCCCGGAGATCCTTCGGCAGCAGCGAGAGCGGGCTGAGGATGATGCCGTCGGCGAAGTCCGAGTCGAAGCCGCTCAGCGCGGCGATCTCGCGGTCCCGGCGGCCACCGGTCTGGTGGACGAGGACGGTGTACGAGCGGCGCTCGGCCTCGGTGACGATGAGCTTGGCCAGTTCGGAGAAGTACGCCACGTCCAGCTCGGGCACGACGAGCGCGATCATGCCGGTGCGGCCCCGGCGCAGATGGCGGCCGGCCAGGTTGACCCGGTAGCCGAGGGCGTCGATGGCCTCCTGTACGACGCGCCGGGTCGCGTCCGAGACGTGCTGGTAGTCGTTGATGACATTGGAGACGGTCTTCTCCGACACACCGGCGCGTTTCGCGACGTCCTTGATCCTCGGCCTCGGCGGCACGGGCTCTCCCCTCCTGGCGGCACTAGATCGTACCCAGGACCGGCCGTATCGCCGTCAGACCTCTTTACATCGATGTAAACACGTGGTGGCATATGGGCTCCGTCAGCCTCGTCACGCGAGGAGCAGCGTGCCCAGCAACACCTCCCCCGCCCGTTCCGCCCAGGCCGGCGGACCCGTGCCCCGGCCGGAACATCCGCGTCCGCAGTTCGTCCGCCGGGACTGGCTGTGCCTCAACGGCAGCTGGCAGTTCGAGACCGACCGCGGTGACAGCGGACTGGAGCGCGGGCTGCGGGAACGCCCGCTGTCGGGCGTCATCACCGTGCCGTTCTGCCCCGAGTCGGAGCTGTCCGGCATCGGCGAGAGGGACTTCCTGGAGGCGGTCTGGTACCGCCGCACCGTCACCGTCCCCGCCGGATGGGACACGGACAGCCGGGTGCTGCTGCACTTCCAGGCCGTCGACCACGACACGACGGTCTGGGCGGACGGCACCGAGGTCGCCCGGCACCGCGGCGGCTTCACCCCGTTCACCGCCGATCTGGACGGCATCGCCACGCCCGGCCGCGAGGTGACGATCACCGTCCGGGCCCGCGACACCCGGCACGGCCCGCAGGCCCGCGGCAAGCAGGCCACCTGGTACGCCAACTCGGGCTGCCACTACACGCGCACCACCGGCATCTGGCAGACGGTGTGGCTGGAGGCGGTGCCGCGCGCCGCGCACCTGCGCCGCCCCCGCGTCACCCCCGATGTCGGCGCCGGTGCCTTCCACGTCGAACTGCCGCTGTCCGCGAACCTCCCCGGCCACCGGGTGCGGGCCGTGCTGACCGACGAGCGGGGCGAGGTCGTGGCCGCCGGGGCGCGCGCCGACCTGGACCTGTGCCCGCGCCTCGTGCTGCCGGTCCCCGAGGACCGGGTCCGTCTCTGGTCCCCGGCGGACCCGCATCTCTACGGGCTGCGCCTGGAACTCACCGACGCAGCGGGGCGCACCGTCGACGCGGCCGACTCGTACGCCGGGCTGCGCTCGGTCTCGGTGCGCGGCAAGGCGGTGCTGATCAACGGCGAGCCGGTGTTCCAGCGGCTCGTCCTGGACCAGGGCTACTACCCGGACGGGCTGATGACGGCCCCGTCCGACGAGGCCCTGGTGCGGGACATCGAGCTGTCGCTGGCCGCCGGCTTCAACGGTGCCCGGCTGCACCAGAAGGTGTTCGAGGAGCGCTTCCTGCACCACGCGGACCGGCTCGGCTATCTGGTCTGGGGCGAGTTCGGCGACTGGGGCTGTGAGACCGGCGTCCGCGACGACAACCAGCGGCCGGACGCCTCGTACACCACCCAGTGGCTGGAGGCGGTGGAACGCGACTACTCGCACCCCTCCGTCGTCGGCTGGTGCCCGCTGAACGAGACGTACCAGCGGCTGCACGACCGGATCACACCGCTGGACGACGTGACCCGCGGGATGTTCCTGGCGACGAAGGCGCTGGACACCACCCGCCCGGTGATCGACGCCTCCGGTTACGCGCACCGCGTGCCGGAGACCGACGTCTACGACTCGCACTGCTACGAGCAGGACCCGGCGGCCTTCGCCGAGAAGATGACGGGGCTCGCCGGGAACGCGCCGTACGTCAACACCGGCCCGGACGGCGCCCCGTGGTCGGTGCCGTACCGCGGGCAGCCGTACTTCTGCAGCGAGTTCGGCGGCATCTGGTGGGACCCGGAGGTGGCCGCAGCCGCTGCCGCCGCCGGCCGGGACGAGAGCCGGGAGACTTCCTGGGGCTACGGCGACCGGCCGCGCACCGAGGAGGAGTTCCACGAGCGGTTCGCCGGGCTGACCGGCGTCCTGCTCGGCGATCCCGACATGTTCGGCTACTGCTACACGCAGCTCACGGACGTGTTCCAGGAGGTCAACGGCGTCTACCGGTTCGACCGCGGCGAAAAGCTCGACACGGCGCGGCTGCGCGCGGCGCAGGGCCGGCCGGCCGCGTACGAGCAGCGTTCCGCCGGCGGCTGAGATCCCCGGGCCGGGGCCCCGCGCCGCCCCCCCCCCCCCCCCGCCCCCCCCCCCCCCCCCCCCCCCCCCCCCCCCCCCCCCCCCCCCCC
>NZ_WHPN01000328.1 GCF_009735685.1 Streptomyces lycii
CGGCCGCCGGCCGGCGGTCAGCCCTGCCAGCAGCGGACCACCTCGCCGTCCTTCACCGCGAAGTTGATGCGGCCGGCCATGTACTCCATCGTGATGATCGCGTCCGGCGGCAGCGACCGGACCGTGCTCCAGCCGCGCTCGCGGGCGCGCTGCTCCGCCACCGCGCCGGAGAGCCCGACGTAGGTCTCCGGGTCGTCGTCCGCCGGGTTCCGGGAGGGCGTCGCGTTGTCGTTCATGCGTGCCACCGTAAGCCCCTTCGAGGGGTCGGGGAAGTCACGGCCGGGCGTCCGCGCGGCCCCGGGTTCGTCACCGTTGTGTCACAGCCGGGAACGGCGCGGAGCGTAACCTCCGTCACCCGCGCGCGCATCCGCGAACGGCGCCCAAGGCCCCCCGAATTTCCTCGTATTCGTGCTTCCGGCTACCCGCGAAATCGCCGCGGAATCCCGAAGTCACGCCTTCCCCCGGGTATTTCACATGAGCTGGAAATCGCCATGTTTGCGTTAGGCCGGACGAGGTACACGCGTCGGCGAGGAGTCATGACAGACAAATCCGAGAACACAGACAAGAGCGCGGCGGACCGCCCGAAGAGTGGTCCCACCGCCGTCGAGGTGCTGCGCACCGCGGGCGCTCAGCTCGCCGAACTGACCGGCCTGCGGCCGGAGGCGGTGACGCGCTTCGAGCGCACCGGGGACGGCTGGCTGATCGAGGCGGAGGTCCTCGAACTGGCCCGGGTGCCGGACACGATGAGCCTCATGGCTTCCTACGAGGTCACCACCGACCCCGACGGGCAGCTCACCGGCTACCGGCGCACCCGGCGCTACGAACGCGGCCGGGCCGACCGGCGCTGACCGGGCCCCGCGCGCATCGCAGCACCACCCGACAGAAGGGATGTATCCCGGTATGACCGTGGTAGCGGCACAACAGCAGGGCGGTTCCGGTGGCGGCAGCAGCGGCCTCTACGACGTCCTCGAACTCATTCTCGACCGAGGCCTGGTGATCGACGCGTTTGTCCGGGTGTCCCTCGTCGGCATCGAGATCCTCAAGATCGACGTACGCGTCGTCGTCGCGAGCGTGGACACATACCTCCGCTTCGCCGAGGCCTGCAACCGGCTCGACCTGGAGGCGGGACCGCGCAAGAACCCCGGCCTGCCCGACCTGGTCGGCGAGATGACCGAGTCCGGTGCGCGCGGCAAGTCCAAGGGCGCGCTGTCCGGCGCCGCGGAGACGCTCTCCGACGCCTTCAAGCAGGGCGCGAGCTCCTCGGGCTCCTCCCGTGAGGAGGAGCGCGAGTCCGAGCCGGCGCCGCGCAAGCCCCGGCGCACCACGACGGCCCGCCGGAAGGAGGAGTCGGAATGAGCACCTACGTCTACGGCATCGCCCGCGGCGACCATCCCGGGCCGCCCGAAGGGGTGAACGGGGTCGGGGACCCGCCCGCGCCCGTCCGCACGCTGCGCGCCGGGGAGCTGGCCGCGGTGGTCAGCGACTGCCCGGGGCAGCTCCGGCCGAAGCGCCGGGACCTGCTGGCCCACCAGCACGTACTGGCCGAGGCGGGGGCCGCGGGGTCCGTCCTGCCGCTGCGCTTCGGCAGCGTCTCCGAGGACGACGACGTGGTGCGCGGTGTCCTGGAGGACCACGGGGAGCACTACCGCGGCCAGCTGGACCGGCTCGACGGCAGGGTGGAGTACAACGTCAAGGCCGTGCACCGCGAGGAGGAGGTGCTCCGCCAGGTCGTCGCCGACGACGCCGAGGTGCGCGCGCTCCAGGCGGCCAACAAGGCGTCCGGCGGCGGCTCGTACCAGGACCGGCTGCGGCTGGGCGAGCTGGTCGCGAACGGCGTACGGGCCCGTGAGGTGCACGACGCGAAGGCCGTCGAGGCCGCCCTCGCGCCGCTCTCCGAGCAGCAGAACCCCGGACCGGAGTCCGCCGGCTGGCTGGTGAACCTCTCCTTCCTGATGCGCCGGGACGCCACCGCTCCCTTCGTCAACGCGATCGAGGAGTTCCAGCAGGCGAATCCGCACCTGGAGGTGCAGGTGACCGGCCCGCTGCCGCCGTACAGCTTCGTCGAGCCCGCCCCGGCACACGCCTGATGGGCCTGCTCAGCGAGGTGCTCCTGCTGCCCCTGGCCCCCGTGCGGGGGGCCGGCTGGGTGGTGCGGCAGGTGGTGTCGGAGGCGGAGCGGCAGTACTACGACCCGTCGGCGATCCAGCGCGAACTGGGCGAGCTGGCGGAGCAGCTGGACCAGGGCCTGATCGACGAGACCGAGTTCGACCGCCGCGAGGACGAGCTGCTCGACCGGCTCGAGGCGGCGCAGCAGCGCCGCGCCGCGGCGCCCGGCGGCGCCCCGAGCCGCCCCTACGACAACGGGAGACCATGATGACCAACCGGCTGGCGATGGCGCTGGCCGTGACCGCGGGCTATGTGCTCGGCCGGACGAAGAAGGCCAAACTGGCCATCGGACTCGGCGGCATGGTCCTCGGCAAGCGGCTGAAGCTCAACCCGCAGCAACTGACCGGGCTGGTGACCGAACAGCTCAAGAACAACCCCCAGCTCGGCGAGGTGCGCGACCAGTTGCGCGGTGACCTCCGGGGCGTGGGCAGGGCCGCGACGGGCGCGCTCGTCACCCGGCAGCTCGACTCCCTCGCCGACCGGCTGCACGACCGGACGCTCGGCGTACGGGACCGGCTCACCGCCGGCGGGGACGGCACCGGTGCGGCCGGCGACGGGGGGCGCGGGGACGAGCGCGAGGACGCCGAGCCGGGGGACGACGCGTACGAGGCGCCGGAGAGCGAGCCGGAGCGGCCGCGCGAGCGGTCCTCCGGGGCCCGGCCGCCGGAGCGCCGCCGTCCCGCGAAGAAGGCGGCCGCGGGCAAGCCTGAAACCGGGACCTCGGCGGGGAGGACGGCCACCGCAAGGACATCCACCGGGAAGACGGCGGCCGGATCGGCCGGGAGGACGGGGGCGAAGCAGGGCGCCGCGAAGCGGGCACCGGCCGGGAAGCGGGCCGCATCCGCCGCGGGCGGCACCAAGAAGGCCACGGCTCCGGCGGACCGGACGGCGAAGAAGACCGCGAAGAAGACCGCCGCCCGGCGTTCGGGAGGTGGCGGCCGTGGCTGATTCCCGGGGCAACCCGGTCTCCTCCCTCAAGGACGAGGTGACCACCGGTCCGGCCGCCGAGCGGCTGAAGCAGGAGGCTACGGCGTTCGCCGCGGCCCAGGCCCAGCGGCTGCTGGTTTCCGCGGGCCGGAAGCTCGGGGGCGCGACCGCCCGGCTCAACGATGTCGCGGAGGGCAACAGCCCGGGGCTGGTGAAGCTCGCCACGCAGGGCGGCAAGAAGTTCGCCGAGGGCAAGGGACCGCTGCGTTCCGCCGTCGAGATCGGTGCGTCGGGCCTGAAGGACAAGGCCAGGGAGGCGTTCCAGGGGCTCGGCGGGGGCGGGCGCAAGGGCGGCGGCGGGCAGGGCAGGTTCGTCACCGTCGTCGAGGACATCGACGTGGGTGTGCCGCTCCGCGAGGCCTACGACCAGTGGACCCAGTACCAGGAGTTCAGCACCTTCACCAAGGGCGTGCAGGGAGTCGAGACCTCGGACGACACCTCGTCGAACTGGCGGGCGAAGGTCCTCTGGTCGAACCGGAGCTGGAAGGCGAACACCACCGAGCAGATCCCGGACGAGCGGATCGCCTGGACCTCGGAGGGCGCCAAGGGCACCACGAAGGGCGTCGTCACCTTCCACGCACTGGGCGACAACCTCACCAGGATCCTGCTCGTCGTCGAATACCACCCCAAGGGGCTCTTCGAGAAGACCGGCAACATCTGGCGGGCCCAGGGGCGGCGCGCCCGGCTCGACCTCAAGCACTTCCGCCGCTTCCTGATGATGCGCGGCGAGGCGACGGGCTCCTGGCGCGGGGAGATCCGGGACGGCGAGGTGGTCCTCGGCCACGAGGAAGCCCTGGAGGAGGAGCGGGAGCAGTCGGCCGCCGGGTCCGGCGGGACCGGCCGTGAGGACCGGGCCGGCGGGGCCGAAGAGGAACTCCCCGACGACGGCTACGAGGACGAGGGCGAGCCCGGCGAGGACCCCGCGGACCGCGAGGAAGCCGGGGCGGAGGAGCCCGAAGACGCCTACGAGGACGCCTACGAGGAGGACGACGCGGAGGAAACCGCCGAAGAGCCCTCCGCGGAGGACGAACTCGAGGAGGACGGTTACGCGGAGGACCGTGACGCGGAGGAGGCGGAGCCCGCGCGGGAATCCGGTGACGAAGCCGGGGACGAAGCCGAGTACGAGGCCTCGGACCGGACCCACGAGCCCGAGGACGAGCCCGGTGACGGGACCGAGGGTGCTGCCGCCGCCGAGCCCGAGGAGTACGAGGACGAGGACGAGGAGTACGCCGAGGAGGAGCCGGAGCGCGTCCGCGCCTCCCGCTGACGAGCCCCGGCCCGGGCCCTGCCGGTGCGGTTCCCCGCCCCGGCAGGGCCCCCGTCCACCACGAAAGGAGTTCCGCCGTGACGAGCACGATGCCCGGACCGTACGGACAGTCCGGCAGCAACAGCGCCAATCTCGCGGACATTCTCGAGCGGGTGCTCGACAAGGGCGTCGTGATCGCCGGCGACATCAAGATCAACCTGCTCGACATCGAACTGCTCACCATCAAGCTCCGGCTGATCGTCGCCTCCGTCGACAAGGCCAAGGAGATGGGCATCGACTGGTGGGAGGACGACCCGGCCCTGTCGTCGGGCGCCCGCCGCCGCGAGCTGGCCGAGGAGAACGACCGGCTGCGGGACCGGATAGCCGCGCTGGAAAGCCGGGACGCGGCCCCGGGCGTCCGCGCCGATGAGGCGGATCCCCTTCAGCTGGAGGAGCGCCGGAAGCAGGAGGAGCCGCGGTGACCGAGACACTGCACTACGCCTACGCCGTGGTCCCCGAGGGCCGTGCCGACATCCCCGAGGAGCTGCGGGGCGTCGCCGGGGCGGGCGTCCGTACCGTCGCCGGTTCGGGGCTCGCGGCCGTCGTCAGCCCCGTGTCCGCCGCCGACTTCGACGAACAGCCGCTGCGCGCCCACCTGGAGGACATGCGGTGGCTGGAGGCGACGGCCCGGGGTCACCAGCAGGTGGTGGACGCGGTGGCCGCGCAGACCTGCGCCCTGCCGCTGCGGCTCGCCACCGTGTGCCGCGGCGAGGAGGGCGTCAGGCGGATGCTGGCCACCGGCCGGGAGCACTTCCAGGAGACCATCCGGGCCCTCGACGGGCGGCACGAGTGGGGCGTCAAGGTCTACGCCGACCCCGCTCCCGACCCGGCTCCGGCCGCCGCCCCGGCAGCGGCCCCGTCCGGCACGAGCGGCGGTGCCGGCGGCCGGATCTCGGGCCGGGACTACCTGCGGCAGCGGCGGGCCCAGCGGCAGTCGCGCGACGCCTCGTCCCGGCGCGCCGAGGAGTGGGCCCGGACGGTGCACGAGACGCTCGGGCGGTCGGCTGAGGACTCCCGGCTGCACCGGCCGCAGGACGCCCGGCTGTCCGGGCAGACCGGTGAGAACGTGCTGAACGGCGCCTATCTCGTCCCGCACGAGGAAGCGGGCGCGTTCACGGCGCTGGTCGGCGGGCTGGCCGACCGGGCCGAGGGCGTGCGGGTACAGCTCACCGGTCCCTGGGCGCCGTACTCCTTCACCGGGCCGCCGTCCGGTGCCGGGGAGGGCGCATGACCGCGGAACCGCTCGCCCAGCGGCAGATCGCGCTGGTGGACCTTCTGGACCGGCTGCTGGCCGGCGGGGTGGTCGTCGCGGGCAACCTCACGTTGCGGATCGCGGACGTCGACCTGGTCCGGATCGATCTGCACGCGCTGATCAGCTCGGTGAACGAGAACGTACCGTCCCCGTGGGAACCGGGAGAGGAGGGAAGCCGATGACCGCCGTCCCCGGACGCACCGGCGGCCCGGAAGCGGCCGGGCACCACCCGGCAGCGGCGGGAGCGGCCCGCCGCCCGGAAGGACCGCAAGGACCGCAAGGACCGCAAGGCCCGCAACCAGCCGGCGACGGCCGTACGTCCGGCGGCGTCGGAGCAGCCCGCGACCGCGGAGCGGCCGACGACCTCCTGCGCGCCGCGCTCCCGGAGCCCGAGCCGTACGAGCGGCCGGCCGGTGACGTCCCGGCGCGCGCCGGGGGCCACCGGCTGGAGCTGGACCGCGACACCGTGGAACGCGATCTGATGCGCCTGGTGCTGACCATCATCGAACTGCTGCGGCAGCTCATGGAGCGTCAGGCCCTGCGCCGGGTCGACCAGGGCGACCTGTCCGAGGACCAGGAGGAGCGCATCGGGCTGACCCTGATGCTGCTCCAGGAGCGGATGGACGAGCTGTGCGACCGGTACGACCTGACGCCGGAGGACCTCAACATCGACCTCGGTCCGCTCGGGCCGCTGCTGTCGCGCTGAAGCCGGCCGGCCACTGTGCCGGTGCCGCGTCCCCGCGCCGCCGCGCCCCCCGCAATCCGCCACTGACGCTTGCCGAACCGCCGCCGTGGGCCCGCGCGATGCCCGGCGCTGCCGCACCGGCATCCGCCGCCGCCCGTTCCGAAGTCCGCCGCCGTCTCGCGCGACGGCCGGGGGGCGAGCATCATGGCGGGGGCCCGGAGACGGACGGCACCGACCGCGGAAGCGCGAGGGGGCGGCGATGGAGACACGGGGCGCGACGGAGACCGGCGGAGCGGCGGGGCAGCGCTCGCCGGGACGGCTGGTGGTCGACTGGCTGACCACCACCGACCACAAGAAGATCGGCCATCTCTACCTCATCACCTCGTTCCTCTTCTTCCTGGCCGCCGGGGCGATGGCCCTGCTGATGCGCGCCGAACTGGCCCGGCCGGGGCTCCAGCTGATGTCGAACGAGGAGTTCAACCAGGCGTTCACGATGCACGGCACGATCATGCTGCTGCTGTTCGCGACGCCGGCCTTCGCGGGCTTCGCCAACGAGATCATGCCGTTGCAGATCGGCGCCCCTGACGTCGCCTTCCCCCGGCTGAACATGCTGTCGTACTGGCTGTTCCTGTTCGGCGGGCTGATCGTGATGGGCAGTCTGCTGGTGCCGAGCGGGCCCGCGGACTTCGGCTGGTTCGCCTACGCCCCGCTGAACAGCCAGGTCCGTACGCCCGGTGTCGGCGCCGATCTGTGGATCATGGGGCTGGCGCTCTCCGGCTTCGGCACGATCCTCGGCGCGGTGAACTTCCTGACCACCGTCATCGCGATGCGGGCGCCGGGCATGACGATGTTCCGGATGCCGGTCTTCACCTGGAACGTCCTCTTCACCTCGGTCCTGGTGCTGATGGCGTTCCCGGTGCTGGCGGCGGCGCTGCTGGTGCTGGAGGCGGACCGGCGGTTCGGCTCGATGGTCTTCGAGGCGGAGTTCGGCGGGGCGCTGCTGTGGCAGCACCTCTTCTGGTTCTTCGGCCATCCGGAGGTCTACATCATCGCGCTGCCGTTCTTCGGCATCGTCACGGAGATCATCCCGGTGTTCTCCCGCAAGCCGGTCTTCGGCTACGTGATGCTGATCGGGGCGACGATGGCCATCACCGGGCTGTCGGTCATGGTGTGGGCGCACCACATGTTCGCCACCGGCGCGGTGCTGCTGCCGTTCTTCTCCTTCATGTCGTTCCTGATCGCGGTGCCCACGGGGGTGAAGTTCTTCAACTGGGCGGGGACGATGCTCCGGGGCTCGCTGTCGTTCGAGACCCCGATGCTGTGGGCCGTCGGCTTCCTGGTGAGTTTCCTCTTCGGCGGCCTGACCGGGGTGATCCTGGCCTCTCCCCCGCTGGACTTCCACGTCACGGACACCTACTTCGTGGTGGCGCACTTCCACTACGTCGTCTTCGGGACCGTCGTCTTCGCGACGTTCGGCGGGTTCCACTTCTGGTGGCCGAAGTTCACCGGAAAACTGCTCGACGAGCGGCTGGGGAAGGTCCACTTCTGGACGCTTTTCACCGGCTTCCACCTGACGTTCCTGGTGCAGCACTGGCTGGGCGCCGAGGGCATGCCGCGGCGGTACGCCGACTACCTCGCCGCGGACGGCTTCACGGTGCTCAACACGGTCTCGTCCATCGGCGCGTTCCTGCTGGGCCTGTCCACGCTGCCGTTCCTCTACAACGTCTGGAGGACCGCCCGCTACGCGCCCAGGGTCGAGGTCGACGACCCCTGGGGCTTCGGCCGCTCGCTGGAATGGGCGACGTCCTGCCCGCCGCCCCGGCACAACTTCACCACGCTGCCGCGCATCCGGTCCGAGTCCCCGGCCTTCGACCTGCACCATCCGGGGGTCAAGGAGCTGGAGGAAGGCCCGCCCGGCCGGGAACGGGCCGTGGCCCGGCTGGAGGAGGAATGACCCCGGCCCCGGAGATGGACCGACGGGGGCCGGCGGGCGCGGTGAAGGGGCGCGCGGTGAAGGGGCGCCCGCCGCCGTCCACCCGCGCGGTGACAGGCGCCCGCCGCCGTCGGCCGGCACGGCGGGCGGGCGCCCCCGCCGTGCCGGTCAGCCGTTGACCGGTTCGCGACCCCAGTGCCGGTGTGCCGCGACCGCCTCGGTGAAGGCCCGGCCGAAGTCCTCCGGGGAGCCGCCGCTCGTGAGATCGGTGACCACGCCCCGGTCGGAGACCGTGCCGTCGCCCTCCCCGGCGACCCGGATGCCGTCGAGGGCGAGGCCGCCGATGACGCCCGCCCCGGCGCCGAGGCCGCCGATCGGCTTGCCGTGCCGGTAGGCGTTCCGGATGAACCGTACGGCCGCGTCGTCGGCCGCGACGGACAGCGCGCTGTCCGGTCCGCCGGGCACCAGCACCGCGTCGTAGAGCACGGAGGCGACCGTGGGCAGCGCGCGGTTCACGGGGTGGGCGGCGCCGTCGGTGTCCCGCACGTTGCCGTCGTGCGCGGCGAGTTCGTCGACGACCGCTCCCCCGGCCGTCTCCAGCACGTCCCGTACGGCGGCCAGCTGGGCGCTGTCGACACCGTCCGCGACGAGCACGGCGATCTGCCGGGTGGCGATGGAGCCGTCACCCTTCATGTTCTCGAAGCTGAGCGCCGGGGAGGGCGCGGGCTGCGGGGTGGCGTCACGGCGCTCGGGCAGGTCGACCCCGATGCCCTCGGCGACCGCGGCGGCCAGGTCGTGGTCGACGAGCGTGAGCTGTTCGACGGTGCGCTCCCGGACCCTCATGCTGACGCACTTGCCCAGCTCGAACCGGAAGGCGTCGATCATGTGCTGCTTCTCCCAGTCCGACATGGACCGCCAGAACAGGGCCGGCTGGGTCCAGTGGTCCTGGAAGCTCGCGCTGCGCTTGCGGATCTTCCGGCCGTCGACCCGCTCCTGAAGATGCCGGAAGGCGCTCGGGTCGGCGGTCCCGGCGACCGCCGGGCAGCCGCCGCCGAGTGAGTTCTCGCTGTAGTTCGTGCCCGAGTGGATCCGGCTCTGGTGGTATCCGTCCCGCTGGTTGTTGCGGACGGGGACGACCGGCCGGTTCACCGGCAGCTGGGCGAAGTTCGGGCCGCCGAGCCGGATGAGCTGCGTGTCCAGATAGGAGAAGTTGCGCGCCTGGAGCAGCGGGTCGTTGGTGAAGTCGATGCCGGGGACGACGTTCGCCGTGTGGAAGGCGATCTGCTCGGTCTCGGCGAAGAAGTTGTCCGGGTTGCGGTCCAGCACCATCCGGCCGATGGGCCGCACGGGGACCTGCTCCTCCGGGATGATCTTGGTGGGGTCGAGCAGGTCGAAATCGAAGGCGTGTTCGTCCTCCTCCGGCACCAGCTGCACCCCGAACTCCCATTCGGGGTAGTGCCCGGCCTCGATCATGTCCCACAGGTCCCGGCGGTTGTAGTCCGGGTCGCGGCCCTGGATCTCCTGTGCCTCGTCCCAGACCAGCGAGTGCAGCCCGAGCTTGGGCTTCCAGTGGAACTTCACGAACGTACCCCTGCCCTCCGCGTTGACGAAGCGGAAGGTGTGCACCCCGAAGCCCTGCATCGTCCGGTAGCTGCGCGGGATCGCCCGGTCGGACATCAGCCAGAAGACGGTGTGCAGCGTCTCGGGCTGGAGGGAGACGAAGTCCCAGAGGGTGTCGTGCGCCGACTGCCCGGTGGGGATCTCGTTGTGCGGCTCGGGCTTCACCGCGTGGACGAAGTCGGGGAACTTGATCCCGTCCTGGATGAAGAAGACCGGGAAGTTGTTGCCGACCAGGTCGTAGTTGCCCTCGGAGGTGTAGAACTTCGTCGCGAACCCGCGGACGTCGCGCACCGTGTCGGCGGATCCGCGCGGCCCCTGCACGGTGGAGAACCGCACGAAGACCGGGGTGCGGACCGACGGGTCCTGGAGGAACGCCGCCTTGGTGAACTCCGCGCAGGAGTGGTAGGGCTCGAAGAACCCGTAGGCGCCGGCTCCGCGCGCGTGCACCACCCGTTCGGGGATGCGCTCGTGGTCGAACCGGGTGATCTTCTCCCGGAAGTGGAAGTCCTCCAGCAGGGTCGGCCCGCGTTCCCCGACCGCCAGTGAGTCGTCCGTGTGGTCGACCACGACACCCTGGTCGGTCGTCAGCGGGCCGCTCGCCGGATCGTCCGCGCGGTGTGCGTCACGCTGGCGCTGTTTCGGGTCCTCCGGCCGCATGCCCTCGTGTGCCATGGCAGAAGTTCTCCTTTGTGCCGTTCCGTACGGAACGGCCGGGTGTCCGCGATCACCCGCCCGAAACGCCGACGGCCCGCCGGAGCCGGTCCGCGACCTGCCGGACGTGCTCGTTCAGCGCAGCCGGTTCCCGCACCTCGAAGTCGAAGCCGAGCAGGACGACGTGCACCACCATGGCGTCCAGGCTGTAGGCGCCGGTGCGCAGCAGACAGCTGTGGCCGTCGACCGCCTCCAGGGTGCCGACCGACGGGGATATGCGAGCCGCCGCCTCGTCCAGCGGCGCGTGCAGCAGCACGACGGCCCGCGTCGCGTACGTCTCGGTGGAGATCCCCCGGGAGACATAGGCCGCGAGGTCCTCGGCGGGAGGCTCCCGCGGCTCGAAGCGCGGGCCGTGCGGCGGCTTGGGGGTGATCCGGTCCACCCGGAAGGTCCGCCAGTCGCTCCGGCCGAGGTCCCAGGCGACGAGATACCAGCGCCGTTCGGTGAACACCAGCCGGTGCGGCTCGACCGTTCTGCGGCCCTCCTCGCCCGCGTGGTTGCGGTAGGCGAAGCGCAGCAGCTCGTGGTCCCGGCAGGCGTGCGTCAGCTCGGTCAGCACCGAGGCCTCGACGGTCGGCCCGCGGCGGGCCCCGAGCATCGGCACGGTGTACGAGTTCAGCGCCTCCACCCGGTGCCGGAGCCGGGACGGCAGCACCTGCTCCAGCTTGGCGAGCGCCCGCACGGAGGTCTCCTCGATGCCCTCGATGCCGCCGCCGGCCGCGCCCGTGCGCAGCGCCAGCGCGACGGCGACGGCCTCCTCGTCGTCGAGCAGCAGCGGTGGCAGCGCGGCGCCCGCGCCGAGCTGGTAACCCCCGCCGGTGCCGGGGCTGGCGTGCACCGGATAGCCCAGTTCGCGCAGCCGGTCGACGTCCCGGCGCACCGTGCGGGGCGTGACCCCGAGCCGGTCGGCGAGGGCGCGGCCGGACCATTCGCGGTGGGCCTGGAGCAGCGAGAGCAGACGGAGCAGCCGTGCCGAGGTGTCCAACATGGGCAGCAGTCTCCCAGCCGTCGCGGACAGGTTCCGTCCGCGACGGCCGCGCCGTCACTCCGCCGCGTCCTGCGACCGGTCCTCCGCGACCCGCACCGACAGGTCGTTGTCGAGCGTGTAGTACGGCCCGACCCGGACCGGCCCGTTCGGCGCGGTCAGCGGCTGCGACGGGTAGGTGAAGATGTGCTTCTTCTCCGCCACGTCGTCGAGGAGCCGCCCGATCCGCACCGCGTCGGCGTCCGCGGCCGGCCGCAGCCACAGGTCCCACGCCTCGGAGCCGCCCTGCCAGGGCCCGGCCAGCTCCGGGTAGGACAGCGAGAAGGTGAAGCGCGTTCCCTCGCCGGTCACGGGCGCGGTGCGGACCGTCTCCGGGTCGCCGCGGCGGCGGGCCTCGACCACGGCGTCCGGACCGGCGGCGCGGCCGAACGTCCGGCCCCGCACGGACACCGACTCCTCCGTGACATGGATCTCGCCCGCCTCGGCGTGCGGCGCCCGCAGCCAGCTGCGCACCGAGAGGTTGCCGTTCTTGGTGACGTACGGGATGCGCACGGCGACCGATCCGCGCTCCGGGTCCGGCCGGCGGTCGAGCAGGGACCGCAGGTCGTTGATCCCGGGCATGATGCGCTCGGGCTCGCCGCCCGCGGAGACCGCGAAGGCGTCCCAGCGGCCCTCCGGCAGCGCGACGGTGCTCGGCAGCGCGGCCCGCAGCCGGCCGTCGCCGGCGGGCACCAGCGGCAGCCGCAGCTCGTCCGCCGGCGCGCCCCGCCCGCCCCGGCGGCGCAGCAGCAGCGCCGCGTCCCAGGCCTCGGCGGCACCGGGGCGCCCCGGCGGCACGACGTCGAAGGTCAGGCCGCCGGCGGAGTCCGCGACACAGTCGGCCCGCGGCGGCTCGGACGGGGCTCCCGGCTCGCCGGTGATCACACCGGACACGGACGGAGCGGCCGCGCCCCGGAGCGGCAGATCGGCTGAGGTCGTCATGCGGTGTGTCCCCCTCTCAGCGCCGCACGGGCGGCGTAGGCACCGCCGAGGAGCGCTCCCCTGGACCGTTGCACCGAGGTGCGCAGCCGGCCGCGGAGGCCGCCCCGCGTGCCGCCCCGGGCGGCCAGCTCCCGGAAGAGCGTCTCGTAGCGTCCGGCGACCTGCGACGGGTCGAACCGGGCGGAGTCCTTCAGGGCGGCGCGGCCCATCTGCCGGCGGAGCGCGTCGTCGTTGATGAGTTCGAGCAGCGCGCCCGCGACGGCGTCGGCGTTGCCGGGCGGCACCAGCCGTCCGTCGACGCCGTTGGCGATGATCTCGCCGGGCCCGTGCGGGCAGTCGGTGGCGACCACGGGCAGGCCGCAGCGCATCGCCTCGACGATGGTCATGCCGAACGACTCCAGACTGGAGGTGACCGCCCCGATCGACCCCTTGGCCCACTCCGGGTCCAGGGGGTTGGCCGGGCCCATCAGATACACGTGGTTGTAGAGCCCGAGCCGGTCGATCAGCGCCCGCAGCTTGTCCTTCTCCGCCCCGCCGCCGTAAATCCGCAGCCGCCAGTCCGGGCGGTCCGCCACGACCTGCTGGAAGGCCTTGATGAGCAGGTCGTAGCGCTTGACGCGGGCCAGCCGTCCGGCGGCGACGACCCACTTGCCGGTGCCGTCGGCCGGCTCGACGCCGGGCTCGGGCACGCTGTTGGGCACCGCTTCGATGCGGACGCCGGGCAGCCGCAGCCCGCGCCGGTACGCCTCGGCGTCGGCCTCCGTGACGGTGGTGACCGCGTCCAGCCGCGGGTACAGGTCCCGCAGGTCCCGGCGCAGCCGCGTCGAGTGGCTGTCGAGCGTGAGGTGTTCCTGGCCGACGAGCACCGGACCGCGGCGGGTGTCCCGGGCGAGGTGGACGTTGAGCCCGGGCCGGGTGCCGACGACGATGTCCGCCTCGACGGACCGCAGATGCTCGGCGATGCGCCGGTCGGTCAGCTCGTTGTACTGCTTGTAGCGGCCCTCGGCGACCGGGAAGGCCTTGGACCGGCGGAGATACGCCGGGTCCTCGCCCTCGTACGACGGGCTGTCCTTGCGGATGTCGACGAGATGGCGCAGCCGTACGCCGGGGCCCGGCTCGAAGACGGGGGTGTCGCGGTGCCTGAAGACCGAGACGATCTCCACGTCGTGGTGGTCGGCCAGCGAGCGCGCGAGGTTGTACGTCGTACGGATCGTTCCGCCGATGCCGTACGCGTTGTGAATCAGGAATGAGATATGCATCCGTCCCCGTAACTCAGAGTCCCGCAGAGTGCCCATGTGGTTCGCCTGTTCCGTCTACCAAGCTGTTAGACCCGCCCGGTGTGCTCCGGGTTGGCCATGATGACCATCTTGTTCCGGAAGAGATGCGATATCGGTAACCGGCAGAGGGAACTTTTCCGTCACCTGATGCGTCTGGGCTTGTACTTACGGCATCTTCATCCCGGTTCACTTGACGACATTTCACCCCCTCGGGTGACGGCGCACCGCCTCCCGTCGACCGCGTTCGTGCCTGCCCGCTGTGCGGGTTTCCGTCCCGCGGTGGGTGAAACGCCGGTCACGGCGGTGTCACGAGGCCTTTCGAGCCCGCTCCCGTTCCACCGTTGTGTGACGGCTTCTGGATCCCGCGGCCGGTCCGACGCATAGTCATTTCATCGGACCGGAACACCGTCTCGAGCGGGGAGGCCGGATGCGAACCGTGCACTGGGGTGGCTGGGCCGCCCTCACCGCCGGTGCGGCGCTCTGCGCGATCGGCTGGTACGGGGTGGCCGGCACCGAGCGGGTCGCACACCAGTTGTCGTACCTCGCGTCCTGCACGGTCCCGGGCGCCGCCCTCGTCGTCGCGGGCGCGGTGCTGCTGTCCCGCTCGGAGCAGTCGCGCACCGCGGAGCAAGTGGCCGACCTGCACCGGCTGTTCCTGACCTATGACGAGCCGTACGGCTGGCCCGAGGCGTACGGCTCCCCGGGGCCGTACGACGCTTCCGGACCGTACGGCTCCGCCGCTCCGGAGGCGGTGCACCAGCCGGACCGGACCGGCTCGCAGAACCGGCCGGCCGCCGACGCGGCCGCCGGGCCCGCCGATGCCCGGGACCACTCCCTCGCGGCCGGGGAGAGCGGCCCCGGGCGGCCCGGCGCGCGGGAGGGGGCGC
>NZ_WHPN01000329.1 GCF_009735685.1 Streptomyces lycii
TCCCGTGTCCTCGGCGTCGGTCATCCGATGCGCCGTCCCGCGAATGCGTTCATCCACTGCTCGCCCCGTTCGCCGAGTCCGCACCCGCGGCCCCGGTCCCCGTGTTGCATGCACCGGCCCCCGGATGCTGTCTGGGAAAACGGCGGTACAGGCGGGTTTGTGCGCCCGCCGCGTCCGGTTTCAGCCCTACGAGGGGGACGGTAACGCAGCACGGCCGCCGACTGTGCCGGTCGTTCGCCCCACAAGGAACAGGCGTCACAGGACAGCAGCAGGCGATCGACCGCTCCCAGCAAGCGCTTCACCTCGTTCACCGGCCACTATTCTGGCCGCCATGTGGAGTGGGGGGCGGGGGCGGAACGGGGACGGAGCCGCCGAGCCGGACGATGGGCCCAGATCCGGCGAGCGTCTGGTGAACGTGACCGTCGAGCGCTACGGGGTGTGGCTCCGGTCCACCGTGGTCTGCCTGTGCGGAGCGCTGGGCATCGTCTCGGCGGACGAGGCGCGGGTCCTGCCGGCGCTGGCGCTGCTGGTTCCCGCCCTGCTCGCGTGCGGTGTGCGGCTCCGCGGGCTGCGCCGTCCGCTCCCGTCAGCCCTGCTCTGGGCGTCGGACGCGGCCGTGGTGGTGCTGACGGGGCTGTCCCAGCCGGTGCTCGGCGGCCCCGGCGCGGATGTGGCGGTGGAGGCGATCGTCGGCATCTGCGTCATCACCTTCCAGCAGGAGTGGGCGGTGCGCCCCGCCGCGGGCGCCGCCCTGGCCGCGGCGGGAATGGCCGCCTGCGCGCTCGGCGACGTCCTCTCCTCCCCCGGGCACGGCCCGGAGCAGGCGGCCCTGGTGCGCCTGCTGTTCGAGGCCGGGCTGTCCAGGGCCGCCTATCTCATCGTCCGTACGCGCGCCAGGGCCGCCGACCGGGCGGCGGCGGCCAGGGCGGCGGCGCGCCGTGAGGCCGAGGTGGCCGCCGCCCGCAGGGCGACCGAGCGCGAGTACCTGGCGACTCTGCACGACACGGCGAGCGCGACGCTGTTGATGGTCTCCCAGGGCGACGGCCGGGACTGGTCCTGGCTGCCCCCGCGCGCCCGGCAGGATCTGGAGGCGCTGTCCGCCATGCCCGGGTTCGAGTCGGGGAACGTCGACCTCGCGGAACTGCTCGGCTGCGTGCCCGGAGCCCGAGGGACCGGGCAAGGGACCGGGCAAGGGACCGGGACCGGGCAAGGGGCCGGGGCCGGGCAAGGGGCCGGGGCCGGGCAAGGGGCCGGGGCCGGGGAAGAGGCCGGGGACGGGACCGGAGACGGGGCCCTGGTGCGGCTCAGAACACGGATCGACGGCCCGCTCACCGTTCCGTCCGGCCCCGGACTCGCGATGTTCAACGGGGTCCGGGAGGCCGTCACCAACGTGGCACGTCATGCCGGAGTACGGGAAGCGGAGCTGAGGGCCTGGGCGGAGGACGACGGCGCCGTGGTCGTCGAACTCTCGGACAGGGGAAGGGGCTTCGACCCGGAGGACGTTCCCGCCCGGCGCCGGGGCATCGCCAACTCCGTCGTCGGCAGGATGCAGGCGGTCGGCGGCTCGGCCACCGTCACCTCGCGTCCGGGCGCCGGGACCCGCGTGCGGTGGCGCTGGCACTCCCGGGCCGTGGCACCACAGCCGGGGGGCGGGGCGCAGGCGGAGGGTGCGGAGCGGGCGCCCCGTGCCCCGGCGCAGCACGCTGCCGTCGTGCGGCTGATGCGGGGGCAGTTGCTCCACGGGGCGCAGTTGGCCGCGCTGCTGATCAGCCTGCTGTCGCAGTTCACCCTCTCGCTGCACCAGCTCACCGCCCATCAGGACGTGTACCGCCCGGCGTGGGCACAGACCGCGGCCTTCGTGTGCCTCGTCGTCGTCGCGGTCACCGGCGCGACGTATCCGCTCCGCGGCCGGCAGATTCCGCCGAGCGTGCGCCGCTGGGGTCTGGGCTCGGTGCTGGGCGTGTCCGCGGTGTGCGCGTTCACCCTCGCCCCGGAGCGGCTGACGGGCCCGGAGGACTGGGCGTTCGGCCTGATCGGCTGGCACGCGCTGTTCCTGCTGGTGGGGCTGCGGGTCAGGGTGTTCGCCGCGTTCCTCGCGGCGCACGTGGGGCTCAACGCGACCGCGGTGTTCCTGGCGGGGGCGCCGGCCGCGGCGGAGTCGGCCGTCATGGGGATCGCCGCGGTGTCGACCTGCGGCTTCCAGCTCTCCGCCGGCGTCCTGACACGTCTGCTCCACGGTGCCGCCCCGGCGGCCGGGACCGAGGCGGCGCGCGAGGAGGAACTGCGCACCCGCGAACGCATCCACGAGGACATGCAGCGTGATCACAAGGAGCGCTACCGGGCCCTCACCGCGACGACGGTGCCGCTGCTCGTGGGCCTCGGCCACGGAGTGCTGAGCCCGCACGACGAGGCGGTCAGGCTGCGCTGCGGTGTGGAAGCCGCCCGTATGCGCCGCCTGTTCGCGGAGAGTGATGCCGTCGCCGATCCGCTGCTGAACGAGTTGCGGGCATGCGTCGAGGTGGCCGAGCGCCAGGGGGCGACGATAAGTTTGGCTGTTCGGGGCCGGCGGGGCGAGGTGCCCGTGGGGGTGCGCCGGGAGTTGATCGACCCTGCGGCAGTGCTGCTCAGCCGTACCCGTTCGATCGCGCGGGTCACCGTCGTGTGGACCCCCCTCTCGGTGCGCGTGAGCGTGATCAGTGAGGACTCCGCCGACGGCCGTGACGCGGAAGGGGCCGCCCGGGGCCGTGACACGGACGCGAAGGTGACCGTGGCGAGAACGACACACGGCGGACGGGTGTGGGTGGAGGCCAGTTGGAGACGACCGGCGGCCCTGGGGAGTTGACCTGACATGAGAGACAACGCACCAGTCAGCGTGGTCGTCGTCGACGACCATCCCGCCATCCTCTCCGGCATAGAGGCGTGGTACGCCGCGTCGCGGCGGCCCATCACCGTGGTCGCGGCCGGCGGCTCCGTACAGGAGGCCTGGACCGCGCCCGGCAGCACGGCCGATGTCGTCGTCCTCGACCTGCAACTGGGCCAGGGCGGTCCGGCGTTCGGAAGCCTGCGGCAACTGGTCGACGCCGGCCGGCAGGTGGTCGTCTACTCGATGCGGGACGACGAGAAGACCGCGCTGAACTGTCTGGACCTCGGGGCCGCGACGTTCCTCACCAAGAGCGAGGGCCGGCAGCACCTGGTCGAGGCGACGCTGGCGGCGGCCGACGAGCGGCCCTACATGCCGCCCGCGCTGGCCGGTGCGCTGGGGACGAACGCCCGCGCCGACCGCCCCCAGCTCTCCGTGCGCGAGAAGAACGTCCTGATCGAGTGGTTCCAGTCGGAGTCGAAGGACCTGGTCGCGCAGCGTCTCGGCATCTCCGTGCGGACGGTCAACTCCTATCTGGACCGGGTGCGGATCAAGTACGCGAACGTCGGCCGCTCCGCACGGACCAAGGCGAGCCTGGTGGCCCGCGCCGTCCAGGACGGGCTGGTGGACGTGGACGACCTCTGAGCACGAGGCCTCGGACGCGCGCGCATCGTCCGCAAGCCCCCGGCCGTGGACCCAATTCTCATACCGGTACAGTAAGACCGGTATAGTTATTGGACGCATGAGAAGGGCGCCCCGTGATCGAGATCCTGAACCCCACCCTGCTGGCCCGGGCCAAAGACACGGGCGCCCTGGTCGCCGACATCCTGCAGACGCTGAAGAGCCGCAGCACGGCCGGCACGAACCTGCTGGACATCGACCGGTGGGCCAAGACCATGATCTTCGACGCGGGGGCGCTGTCCTGTTACGTCGACTACGAGCCGTCCTTCGGACGCGGCCCGTTCGGCCACTACATCTGCACGGCCGTGAACGACGCCGTGCTCCACGGACGGCCGTACGACTACGCGCTTGCCGACGGCGATCTGCTGACACTCGACCTCGCCGTCTCCCTGCGCGGAGTCGCCGCGGACGCCGCCATCAGCTTCGTCGTGGGCGGCACACAGCCCCCGGAGAGCGTCGCCATGATCAGCGCGACCGAACGCGCGCTGGCCGCGGGGATCGCCGCGGCCGGGCGGCCCGGGGCCCGCACAGGTGACATCTCCCATGCCATCGGCACGGTCCTCGGCGAGGCGGGATACCCGGTCAACACCGAGTTCGGAGGTCACGGCATCGGGTCGACCATGCACCAGGACCCGCACATTCCGAACACCGGACGGCCCGGCCGTGGATACAAACTGCGCCCCGGGCTGCTGCTGGCGCTGGAGCCGTGGGTCATGGCGGACACCGCCGAACTCGTCACCGATGCCGACGGCTGGACGCTGCGCAGCGCGACGGGCTGCCGCACCGCGCACAGCGAGCACACGATCGCCGTCACCGAAGACGGAGCCGAAATCCTCACCCTCCCGAAGCAGGCACGGTCGTGAGGCGCGGGGCCCCGTGACCGGGGCCCGCGGGGTGAAGGGCCGGTTCAGCTCCCTGGGGTGGGCGTCACCGCCCGGCTCTTCGTGCCGGAGTCACGGCCCGGGTCCTCGCGCCGGAGTCACCGCCCGGCTCCTCGTGCCGGAGTCACCGCCCGGCTCCTCGTGCCGGAGTCACCGCCCAGGTCCTCGTGCGGGAGTCACGGCCAGGCTCCCTTCTGCGGGGAGCCACGGCCCGGAAGGCCGCCGCAGGTGTTCCTCGCCGGGGCCGCCGCCACGAGCCCCGGAGCGGAGGCGGTGCGGGAGCCGGCGAATCTGCTCCGCCGCCCGGTGTTGCCCACCGGCCAGCCGGTGGTGTCAGGCGCGCTCCGCCTCCGTCTCCCCGGTGGCCGCGACCGCGGCCCGGGAGCGGCGACGGCCCAGCAGGACGCTCCCCACGATCACCAGACCGACGGCCACGACCTTGGCGACCTGGTAGTAGCCGGCTGCCGGCTCCTCCGGGGTGCCGGGAAGCCGGAAGAAGACCCACGCCGCCGCGAGACCTCCGAAGCCGATCACGGCGACTGCGCCCCACGTACCGAGCCCCGCCCACCAGGGCAGCCCGGGACCGGTACCCCGCTCATCGGTCTGCTCGACGTCCTTGTCGGTCACGGTCTGTTTCTCCTGTGCGTGTGGTGGCGGTCACGGGGAATGACGCACGCCAGGTCCGTACGGTTCACCCGGCCGCGCGTGCCCGGACGGGAGCCGGCAGCCTGCGGGCGGGCGGGATCCGCCCGAGGACGCGGGGAACAGGCGCCCAGCATCCGCCCAGCCTCTGCCCGGTGACGATGCGGCGGTGCGGCGGTGCGGCGGTGCGGCGGTGCGGCGGTGCGGCGGTGCGGCGGTGCGGCGGTGCGGCGGTGCGGCGAACGTACCCGCGCCCGGGACGGGACGGGCCCGCAGGGACGGTTCCGGACCCCGGCTGCCGTGCGGGGTGGCCTGGCCGGGCCTGCCGAGCGGGGTGACTGCGCCGGACCTGCCGGGCGGAGTGGCTCAGCCGGACCTGCCGGGCGCCGGGGGCGACCGGTCTCCGGTCCGTACGGCCCCCGTTGGGGACGCAGCCGCCCCGGCCCCACCACGAAACGCGGGGCCGGGGCGGCCGACCGGCTCAGGACTGGCCGGCGGTGGGGCGGACGATGATCTCGCTGACGTCGACCGCGGCGGGCTGGTCGATGGCGAACGCGATGGCCTCGCCGACGGACGAGGCCGGGATGGCGACGCTGCGATAGGTCCGCATCTCCTCGCGGCCCACCGGGTCCGAGATGGACTCCGCCAGCTCGGATTCGGTGACGCCCGGGGAGATGGTGGTGACGCGGATGTCACCGCCGACCTCCTGCCGCAGCCCCTCCGAGATGGCCCACACGGCGTACTTGGTGGCGCAGTAGACGGCCGCGGTCGGGGAGACCTGGTGGGCGCCGATGGAGGCGACGTTGACGAACTGGCCGTGGTGCTGGGCCCGCATCACCGGCAGTGCGGCCGCGATGCCGTGCAGCACGCCGCGGACGTTCACGTCGATCATGCGGTTCCACTCGTCGGTCCGGAGGGCCTCCAGCTTGGACAGGGGCATCACACCGGCGTTGTTGACCAGGACGTCGACGCGGCCGTGCCTGCTGCGGGCGGCGTCGACAAAGTTCCGTACCTGCTCGGCGTCGGTCACGTCCAGAGGGTGGTACTCGGCGCTGCCGCCGGCCGTCCGGATGGCCTCGGTGAGTTCCTTCAGCCGGCCGGTGCGGCGGGCGCCGAGCACGACATGGTGGCCTCGTTCGGCGAGCAGCCCGGCGGTCGCCTCGCCGATGCCGCTGCTGGCGCCGGTGACGAGGACGACCTTGGGGTCGGTGGAGGGGGTCATGGAGAGAACTCCTCGGGAGTTGGGCGGCCGAGTGGCGAAGCCGTTCCTCGGCCCGCGTCGGCTGCTGTGGGGCGGAGCGGCGATGCGCTGCCGCTCGACGGACTGTTCCGGCCCCGTGGATCGTCCGGGCCCGATGAACCGTCCGGGGCTGTCGGTGCCGGCCTGCTGGGGTTGTCGGTGCCGGCCTGCGGGTTCCGTTGATCACGGCGAGGGCGCGCGAGCGTCCGCGCCGCCCGGCGACGTCCGCGGCGTTCCGGGTGACCGGAGCACCGTGGAGTCCGGGATTCGTGTACGGCGGCTGCTTCGCGGTCCCGTACGGAGGGCCGCTCATCGTCTGCTCGTACGGCAGGCCGCCCGGCCGACGTGCCGCGCTGCCGCCGGCTGACGGCGGCCGGTGAGCGGCGGGCGGCCGGTGAGCGGCGGCCGGCGGGTGTCGGAGCGCGGTGGTGGCCGCTCAGGCCGTCCGCGGCTGAATGCCGCTCACGGTGAGGCGCCCTGCCGGGCGCGCGGGTCGCCCTCGCGGTAGAGCACAAGGTGCTCGTGGAAGAGGATGCCGTCGCGGATGTCGCCGGTGGCGGTGAAGCCGGTGTCGTCGATGTAGTCGAGGTGGCTGCCGGTGACGGTGTAGCGCCCGGTGTAGGCGCTCCGGCGGTCGCCCCGGGCCTCGTCGTAGCGGCCGTTCGGCAGCAGTTCCTGGCGGATGCGGCCGTCCGCGGTCACCCACATCCCGACATGGTCGTGCGGATCGCGGGGTGTGTCGTTGCTGGTCATGGCTCCACCTTCGGCCCCGCGGAGGAAAGCAACCAGGTCGCTGTCCTCCTGGGTGCGGGCTTCCCGGGTGCGGCGCACCCACCCTCGCCGGCGACAGGTCGTACGGCGGCAGGCGGACGGACGCGGCCGGCGCCCGCCGGCCGCCGGGGACTCCCCGCGCGGCCTCGGCGTCGGTGCGGTGCAGCCGGGGACTGCCGGCCGGGTTCCCGGAGCGGGGACCCTCAGGCGGGCCGCCTCGGCGAGTCGTCCCGCTTTCCGGGATGGCTCGCCTGTCCGGGATCGGACGCCGCCAGCGAGCCGAGCAGGCGGAGCGCGTCGGCGCTGCCGGTGCCCTCCTGGGCGTGGTAGACGACCAACTGCTGCCCCGGGGCGGAGCGTACGTCGAAGGTCTGCATGCGCAGGGTCAGCTCGCCGACACCGGGATGCAGCAGGACCTTCGCGGCGTCGCTCTTGCCCCGCGCGTCCCGCCTCTGCCACAGGTCGGTGAACTCGCGGCTGTTCTCCGAGGCCGTCCGCAGCACCTCGTGGATCCGCGGGTCGTTCGGCCGGGCGCCCTCCAGGAAGCGGAATCCCGCGACCACGTTGGCCGCGGCCTTCTCCCAGTCCGCGTAGAACGAGCGGACGGACGGGTCGAGAAACATCGTGAGCAGCACGTTCGCGCCGGGCTGGAGGTGGTGGAAGACGGCTCGCCCCAACGTGTTGGCGGCCAGGACGTCGTAGGCCCGCCCCAGGAGCAGGGCCGGCGTGCGGTCCCACAGTTCGGCCAGCGCCAGGAGCTGGGGGTCCGCTCGCTCGACGCTGCCCTCGTGGCTCGGCGACGGGGTCATGCCCGCGATCCGGTACAGGTGCAGGCGGCCGTCGTTGTCCAGCAGCAGCGCGTCACTCAGTGCGTCCAGGACCTGCGGCGACGGATGCCGCTCACGGCCCTGTTCCAGTCGCAGGTAGTAGTCGACACTGATGCGGGCCAGCAGCGCGACTTCTTCGCGGCGCAGGCCGGGAACGCGTCGCCGCCCGTCCTGGGGCAGTCCGACGTCGGGCGGCGTCACCTGCGCGCGCCGGCTCCGCAGAAACTCGCCCAGCTTCGAAGTCGTCATACCGGTCAGGCTAAGGTCCCGGACCGCCCGGAGCCTGGCCCCGGTGCCCCCAGGACGGGCGCCGGGCGCGAGCCGGTGCCCGCCCCGCCGCCCCTCTCAGCCGGTTCCGCCGCGCCCGGCCCGGCACGGCCTCTCCGCGACGGCCGCCCACTCCGGCGACGGCCACGCGCCCGGCCGGGAAGCGGGCCACGGCACCCGATGACCCGTCCGTCCCACACACTTCGCCGCCACTGGAAGGCACACCCATGAACGCGCTCGTCGGCACCACCCCCACCAGCGTTTCCGCGGCCCTGCGGAAGCTGTACTTCCTGCGCTTCGCGTTCGCCGCCGCATGGGCCGCGCTGCTGTTCGCGACCGCCGGCACACTGGGCCCGCTGAGCGCGGCGCTGCTGGTGGCCTACCCCCTGTTCGACGTGGCGTGCGCGGTCGCCGACGTCCGGTCCGCCAACGCGAACGGCGGCCCGGTGCGCGGCCTGTACGTGAACATCGCGCTGAGCACCCTCACCGCCGTCGGCCTCGCCGGCGCCGCCACATCCGGCATCCCGGCGGTCCTACGCGTCTGGGGCGTCTGGGCCGTCACCGCGGGCCTCGTCCAGCTCCTCGTCGGTGCCGCCCGGCGCCGGCTGGGCGGCCAGTGGGCGATGATCACCAGCGGCGCCGTCTCCACCCTCGCCGGCGCGTCCTTCTTCGCGCAGGCGGGCAAGGACGACGCCGCCCTGAGCAGCCTGGCGGGCTACGCCTTCCTCGGCGGCGTCTTCTTCCTCGTCTCCGCCCTCCGCCTGCGGCGCGCGGACCGAGGCGCCTGACACCGCCCCCGGCACCACGGGCCCGACCGGCGCTCCCCCGCGCCGACCGGGCCCGTGGCCCGCAGTGGACGACACGCGCGGCGAACGTGCGGGAACGCCCCGGCGCGCGGCCGCGGCGCCTCGCCACCCTCATCACCGGCGCCGTCGCGGGCCCTCGCGTGAGTCCCGGATTCCGGCCCGCGGCACCGCGCCACAGGAAGCGGGCCTGCAGGTCACAGGTCCAGTCGGCAACCGCTCCCCGCCACTGACCGGCCGCGCCCCCTCGGGCGAACCGGCAAGAGTTCTTTCCCAAGACTTCTTGTACAACAACTCCTGCCGGTTTACCGTGCGCCTCATGGCTGACGCATCGAGGCCGCAGGACGGCCGGACCGCCGGAGAAGGCACCGTTGTGCTGGACGCCAAGGGCTTGCGCGTGCTGGCACATCCCGTGCGCGTGCAGTTGGTCGGGTTGCTGCGCAAGTACGGGCCGTCGACCGTGACCCGCCTCGCGGAACGACTGGGGGTGCGCTCCGGGACGGCCAGCTACCACCTGCACCAGCTCGGCGCCGCCGGTTTCGTCGAGGAGGACGTGGAGCGCGGCAATGCCCGTGAGCGCTGGTGGCGCGCGGTGCACCGGGATACCGAGCTGAACGACCGCAGCGTGACCGATCGCGAGCCGGAGGCGGCACTCACCTACCTGCAGTCCGTCGCCACCGCCAACACCCTGCGCATCCAGCAGACGCTGAACGAGGTTCAGACGCTGCCGGAGGCGTGGCGGGGCACGTTCGACATGAGTGACCGGCCCCTGCGGCTCACCCCCGAGGAGGCGGGGGCCCTGCGCCGGGAGATCCGGGCGGTCATCGCCCGCTACCGGCCCGACACGCCTGAGGCAGCGGCCGACGCCCCGGCGGGAGCCGAGCGCGTCAGCGTGCTGACGTACGTACTGCCCGAACTGGACGCGACCCCCGCGCCGGAGGCTCCTCCGGGTGCCCGGAGAGCGACAGGACCGCGGCCCTCATGAGCGCGCAGGCGTCCGGCACTCCCGGCACACCCGGTACGCGGTCCTTGCGGCCGCTGAGCGGAGTGCTGACGGCCATGGCCGTGTCACTCACCGGCACCCGCGTCTCGATCGTGGCACTGCCCTGGTTCGTGCTCGTCACGACCGGCAGCGCCACCCGGATGGGCCTGGTCGCCTTCTGCGAGATGGCTCCGTATGTGGTGGCCAAAGTGCTCACCGGGCCGCTCGTGGACCGGACCGGACCGCGGGCCGTCTCCTGGACCGCGGACCTGGTGAGCGCCGGCGCAGCCGCCGCCATCCCCCTGCTGCACGCGTCGGACCTGCTGTCCTTTCCGCTGCTGCTGCTTCTCGTGGCTCTGATCGGCTCGGCCCGCGGACCCGGCGATCTGGCCAAGGAAGTGATGGTGCCGGAGGCGGCCGGGCGGGGTCGCGTGCCGCTGGAGCGTGCCGCCGGACTGTCCGGCGTGGTCGAACGGCTCGCGTTCACCGTCGGCCCGGCGGTCGGCGGATCCCTGGTGGTCCTGCTCGGCCCGGTGACGGTACTCATGGTCAACGCCGGTTGCTTCGCCCTGGGGTCGGCGGTCGTCGCGCTCTCGTTGCCCCGCGGCATGGGGAACGCCGCAGGCGGGGCGGATCCGCAGGCCGGCGCGGCGGAGCGGGGCTACTGGCAGCGCTTCGGCGAGGGCTTCACCTTCCTGCGGGGTGACCTGCTGCTCCTGACGGTCGGCGTCATGCTCGCCGTCACCAACTTCCTGGACGCGGCGTTCATCACGGTCCTCCTGCCGGTCTGGGCGGAGGAATCCGGCAACGGGCCGGCCGCGATCGGTGTGATCGGCAGTGTGCAGGGAGCCGCGGCCGTCGGCGGAAGCCTCGTCGCCGCGGTGGCGGCCGACCGGCTGCCGCGCCGGGTCGTGTTCTTCACCGGATTCCTCCTGGCCGGGGCACCGAGGTTCCTGGTCCTCGCCTTCGACGCGCCGCTGGGGGCGGCCCTGGCGGTGTTCGCCCTCGGCGGCTTCGGCGCGGGCTTCATCAATCCGGTGCTCGGGGCCGTCTTCTACGAGCGGGTCCCACGCCCGCTGCTCGGCCGGGTCAAAGCCCTCAGCACCTCGCTGGCCTGGGCCGGGATCCCCCTCGGCGGCCTGGCCGCCGGGGCGGCGGTGGCCTCGGCCGGGCTCGTACCGGTGCTGCTCGCGGGCGGGGCCGCGTACTTCCTCACCACGACCTCGACCGGACTACGGCCGGAATGGCGCGACATGGACCACAAGGACGGCCGGGGCGCCGCGGGAGGGCACCCCACGGCCGACCGGGGAGGCGGGACGTCACGGGAGAGTGCCCCGCGGCCCCGGTCGTGAGGAACGGCGCGTGAACCGAAGCCGCGGTCCGGCGTCGGCATGTGGCTGCGGCGGAACGCCCGGAAGCGGGGCCGAGCCGCCACCAGGCGCCGGGCCCGCCCTTCACCCGAGCCTCCGGGGCGTCCGGGTCCTCCGGGTCCTCCGGGTACGGATCCGGTGAAGCGGCCCTCTGTCGCACGCGGCCATCCTCCCAAAGCCGCGCGGCTACACCGGTGTTCGAGGCGGTGAATGGTCCGCGGTGAGCGGTCCGCGGTGAGCGGTCCGCGGTGAGCGGTCCGCGGTGAGCGGTCCGCGGTGAGCGGTGAGGACGAACGGGCGGTCGGGCAGACGGGCAGACGGGCGGGCAGCGTGCGCCGGCCGGGCTTCCGGCGCCGCGGAGTCCGTTCGGCCTGCCCCGGGCCCCGTCGGGGATTCACGCCGGTGACGCGGTGGTCTCCCCCGGACCGGTGCCCCCGGTCCGGTCTCTCCCGGACCGGTCTCTCCCGGACCGGTCTCTCCCGGACCGTTGTCCCCGGGCCGAAGTCCCGGGGCCGGAGTCCCGGGGCCGGAGTCCCCCGCGCGACGGCTCGCACCGGGCCGGCCGGCTCGCCGGGGGCCGGCCGGTGTCCGAAGAGGCACATCAAGCGCGCTCCGAGCCTCGCGCGTGATCACCGTCCCGGTCCACGGCCCGGCCGGCCCCGCTCCTGTGCGCGCTACGACCAGCGGCGCAGCGCCGCCCGCGCCGGCAGGGTCACCGCGAGCAGTGCCAGGCCGCCGCCCGCGGCCGCGAAGGCTCCGTACACCAGCGGCGGCACGTACGGCCCCTCGCCGGTCATGCCGCGCATCATCGGGATCAGCGTGGCCGCGGCGATCGCCGAGCCGAGGACCACGCCCACCGCGGCGACCAGCAGAGCCTCCCAGCGGAGCATCGTCAGCACCTGGCGCCGGGTGGAGCCGACGAGGCGCAGCGTGCCCAGTTCGCGGCGGCGGTCGAGGACCGTCATCACCAGGGTGTTGACGGCGGCGATGGCGGCGAAGCCGCCGAGGACCGCGGCCATGGTGTTGTTGGTCCAGGCGCCGAGCCGCGCGTCGAGGTTCCGCTCGGTGGCGTAGCCGGAGGCGTCGGTGACCCGGCCCAGGGCGGTGAGCGACTTCTCCGAGCCCCCGCGTACCAGCAGTGTGCTGTCGAAGCCCGAGCTGACATGACCGGCCAGGGAGGCCCGGTCCATGGTCACCGTGGCCAGGCCGAGGCCGCGGCCGTAGACGGCGACGACCTCGGGGCCGGCCTTGGTGCCGTCGGGGAGGTAGAGCGGGAGACGGTCGCCGACACCGGCTTCCGCCGAGGTGGCCAGGGTCTCGTCGATGGCGATACGGCCCTTGCCGAGCCGGTCGAGGCTGCCCTCACGCACGTCCAGGTCCTGCACCTTCGCCAGCTCGGCGCCGGAGCCGGTGACGCCCTGGGCCGCCGCGCCCTGCAGCGACTTGAACTCCCCGGAGCCGGTCGGCACCAGCACCTGCGTGTTCAGCAGGCCGACGGCGGCGTCCACGCCCGGCGCGCGGGCGGCGTGGGACACCGCGTCCACGGGCAGCCCGGCCGGGTGCGTGACCACGTGGTCCGCGGTGACGCCCGCGCGCAGTTGCTTGTCGGCCGCGTGGTTCTCGCTGGTGTGCATGAAGACGAGCGTCGAGGCGAAGGCCATGGCCAGCACGATCGGGGTGATCGCGGAGGCCAGGCGGCGGGCGTTGGTACGGGAGTTGGCGGCCGCGAGCCCGGCGGCCGGGCCCGCGCCGCGCAGCGGGAGGCCGAAGAGGCCGGCGCACAGCCGCGCGATCAGCGGGCCGAGCAGCGCGACGGCGAGCATGAAGCACATGACGACGCCGAGGGCGGAGCCGGCCGCGCCGTCCCCCGTGGAGGCGGCGGAGAGGCCGGTGAGGAACCCGCCGCCGACGAGGGCGGCGATGCCCAGCATCGTACGGAACACGCCCGGCCGCAGCCGCTCCACCGACGCGTCGGTCAGCGCCTGTCCCGGCTTGGTCCGCGCGGGCCTGCGTCCCGCCGCCCAGCCCGCGCCGAGCGCGGTGAGCAGCCCGATGCCGACCGCGGCGAGGAGAGGGATTCCGGAGACGTGCACCTCCACCGCCTCCGGGATCGCGCCGCGGTCCTGCAACTGCCCGAACCACCAGTGTGCGAGCCCGATGCCGGGCAGGCAGCCGGTGATCCCGGCGAGCGGCGCGACGAGCAGCGCCTCGGAGGCGACGGCGCGGCGGATCTGCCGCGGGGTGGCGCCGACAGCGCGCAGCAGCGCGAATTCGCGGGACCGCTGGGATACGGAGAGGGCCACGGTCCCGGCCGCGGTGAGGACCGCGACGATGGTGGCGATGCCGCCGAAGGAGCCGCCGATTCCGAAGAGCGTCTGCTTGGCGTAGCCGAGGCCCGGCTCCTCGACGGCACCGCGGTCGTCGCCGAGGTGCACCTGGGCGCCGGACCCGGCCAGCGCCTTGTCCACGGAGCCGGCGAGGGCGCCGGCATCGGTGCCGGGCTTCGCCAGCACGGCGATGGCGTCCGCCTTGCCGGGGTGGCCGGCGAGCGTGGGGGCCTGGGCGTCGGCGAACCAGGCAAGGGCGCCTGCCGCGCCGGTGTTCCCGGCGGTGTCCGCGGACCCGGCCTCGGCGACGCCCGCGACGCGGAAGTCCCGCTGCCCGGCGGCGGTCTGCAACTGTACGGTCTCGCCGACGGCGGCATCCGCGGCGCGGGCCGTGCCCGCGTCGAGCACGACTTCGCCCGGGCGGGGCGCGGAACCAGTGGTCAGCGCGGTACCGGTGAAGGCGTGCGAGCCCCATCCGTGCGCGGTGATCACACCGCCCGGAACGGACAGTTCACGCCCGCCGGAGCCCGCTCCCTCGTCCGCCGTGCGCACCGGGAAGGTGAAGTCGGGTACGGCGGTGGCCGCGCCCTGCGCCCTGGCGGCCTCCGCCACCAGGGCGGTGTCGACCCGCGCCGTGTCCGGCAGCGGGGTCGCTTCCTTCTCGCGGTCCTCGCCGCTGCCGGTGACGACGTACTCGTACTGGTCCGCCGCCGCGACGACCGGCGCCTTCGCGTACCGTTCGGGCGGCACCGAGGCGCGCAGGCCGGTCTCGAGCAGGATTCCGCAGGCCGAGACGACCAGCGCGGACATCAGCAGCGCGAGGAAGGTGCCCGCGAAGGACGCGGGCTTGAAGCGGACGGCCGCGCGGGCGAGTCCGTTGGGGGGCCTCATGCGGCAGCTCCCGCCATCGCGCCCGGGCGGGAGGTACGGGCGGAGAGCGTCGTCATCCGCGCCGCGATCTGCTCCGCCGAACCGTGTTCGAGCTGGTCCGCGAAGGCGCCGTCCGAGAGGAACAGCACCCGGTCCGCCCAGGCCGCGGCGGCCGGGTCGTGGGTGACCATGACGACGGTGGCGCCATGGGCGTGCCGGCTGCCCGTACGGAGCGGAGAGCTCGGGGGGTGGTCGACCGCGTGCCGGAGCAGGCCGAGGATCTCGGCAGCCGTGCCGGTGTCGAGGGCGCCCGTGGGCTCGTCGGCGAAGATCACGTCAGGGTTGGTGACCAGCGCCCGGGCGACGGCCACGCGCTGCTGCTGGCCGCCGGACAGCTCGCCGGGCCGGCGACGCGCCTTGTCGGCGAGCCCGACCTGCGCGAGCACCGCGTCCGCCCGGCGGCGGTCCTGGCGCTCCCCGGCGAGGCGCATCGGCAGCAGCACGTTCTGCTCCACGGTCAGGGACGGCAGCAGGTTGAACGCCTGGAAGACGAAGCCGATGCGGCTGCGGCGGAGTTCGGTCAGCTCGTTCTCGCCCATGCCGGTGATCTCCGTACCGCCGAGGTACACCGACCCCGAGGTGGGCCGGTCGAGCCCGGCGGCGCACTGCAGGAAGGTGGACTTGCCGGAGCCGGACGGGCCCATGACGGCGGTGAACGTGCCGCGCGGGAGGGCGAGGTCGACACCCGCGAGTGCGTGCACGGCACCCGCGCCCCGGCCGTACTGCCGCCGGACACCGCGCAGCTCGACGGCGAGACCGGGTGTGGCGGCCGGGGCCCCCTCCGGTACGTCGTCCGCCTGGTGCCGCTTGTCGCTGCGTAGCCTCATGTTCCGCCCTTTCGCGCTCTCTCGTGCTGACGGAACGAAGAGTGCGCGGCCGGCTGCGCGCCGGGCGTCATACCCGGGAGCCAATGTGCAGGTGCTACCGCGGTAGGGGGTGGAGGAGACACCGGGCCCCGCACGGCCGGGCGCGCCCGGGCGCGAGGAGCCGATGGGCCGCTCCGTGGACACCCCGAGCGGCCGCCGGCCGTCCGCGTCGCCCGGATGTCCTGGAAGCCGGGGACCGGTCTCGACGGACGGGCGCGCGGGAGACCCGGGCGGCCCGGAACCGAAGAGGCGCCGCAGCACCCGCGACCCCGGGCCGGCGACCGACCGGCCGACGCCCCGGCGACCGACCGGCCGACGCCCGGCATGTGAAGCGGCCCAGCACACCGAAAGGATTCCGGAAGTTTTCACCACCGGCGGGCCGGCAACACCCCGATTTCCCGCCCTCGACGCCCGCCAGAACCCGCTCTGCCCCGTAATACGGCGGTCTTGACGACTCCGCGGTTACGGAAACGTTGCGGTAACCGTTGACAACCCCCCGGCCAAGTCCGACTGTTGTGACGCTCTCCCGACATGCCTGGCATGCACACGTCCAGCCATTCCGCCTCGTCGATGAACGCCGACGTGTGCTCGGCGTGTCTCCGGTCACCGAAAGTGCCGTTCACGAGGAGGAAACATGCGCATGAGCGACATCCCCCAGAGCCGCAACCCGCATCGGATCAGCCGCAGGAAACTTGTCCTCGGCGGTGCCGGGGCGCTGGCGGCGGCAGGGTCAGCAGGGCTGCTGCTGCCCGGCACGGCGCGTGCCGCAACGGTCCTCACCAGCAACGCCACCGGTACGCACAACGGGTACTACTACTCCTTCTGGACCGACGACCCGGGCTCCGTCAGCATGACGCTGCAGGACACGCCCGGCGCGTACAGCAGCCAGTGGAGCAACACCAACAACTGGGTCGGCGGCCTCGGCTGGAGCAACGGCAGCCGAAGAAGCGTCACCTACTCCGGAACCTTCAACCCGGGCAGCAACGGCTACCTGGCGCTCTACGGATGGACCGCCAACCCGCTGGTGGAGTACTACATCGTCGAGGCACACGGCCCCTACAACCCCAGCTCCGGCGCTCAGCAGCGCGGCACGCTCAACGCCGACGGCGGTACGTACACGCTCCTGGAGTCCACCCGGACCAACGCACCGTCGGTGGAGGGCACCAAGACCTTCCAGCAGTACTGGAGCGTCCGGACCAGCCACCGGTCCAGCGGCACCATCAACACCGGCACCCACTTCGACGCCTGGCAGCGGGCCGGGATGCAGCTGGGATCCTTCAACTACTAC
>NZ_WHPN01000330.1 GCF_009735685.1 Streptomyces lycii
AGCGTGCCGCCCCGGCAGCAGCCGCCGGAGGGCGCCGCGGCCGGGAAACCGGAGGCCGATGGCGGAGGCGGTGACGTACCGGAGGGTTGCCGCGGCTAGAGTCCTTGGGGAACGATCCCTTCCCCCGGGAGAGTTGCTCGGTGCCCGTCCCCGCCGTGCCGGCGCGCGGATGAGGCTGCCAGACTGCTGACCCGACGGGACCGAACGCTTCTGACCTGCGGCAACACATATCGGAGGACAAAATCAATGGTCTTCGGGCGCTCTGAACGCCGCCGTGCGGCCGCCGTCGAGCCGGTGACGCTCAAGATCCTGGTGGCCGGCGGCTTCGGCGCGGGCAAGACGACGCTGGTGGGCGCGGTGAGCGAGATCAAGCCGCTGCGCACGGAGGAGATGCTCACCGAGGCCGGACGGCCGGTGGACTCCCTGGACGGTGTCGAGAGCAAGCGCACGACCACGGTGGCGATGGACTTCGGGCGGATCTCACTCCGTGAGGATCTGGTGCTCTACCTGTTCGGCACACCCGGGCAGGATCGTTTCTGGTTCCTCTGGGACGAGCTGGCCCAGGGCGCCCTGGGCGCGGTCGTCCTCGCCGACACCCGGCGGCTGCACGACTGCTTCGCGGCCGTCGACTACTTCGAGCGCCGCGGTATTCCCTTCACCGTCGCGGTCAACTGCTTCGAGGGCGCCGACCGCTACCCGGCGGAGACCGTCCGCGAGGCGCTCGACCTGGACTCCGGCACCCCGGTGGTCCTGTGCGACGCGCGGGACCGCGACTCGGCGAAGGAAGTCCTGATCTCCGTCGTCGAGCACGCCATGCGGATCTCGGCCGGGCAGCGGCAGCCCGCGGCCACCTGACCGGCGGGACCCTTCGCGCGGCCGGTGACGCCCGCACACCGGGCGACGCCCGTCCGCTCGGTGGCGCCCGCGCGGCCGGTGACGCCCGGAAGGACCCGGGTGCCCGCACACGGAGCGGTACGGAGCCGTGCGGAATCGCAGGAGCCGCACAGACCCGCGCCTCGCCGTACCGGACCGCGCCTCGCGGTACCGGACCGCGCCTCCGCGGACGGAGCCGTACGAAGCCGTACGAAGCCGTACCGGACCGCGCCTCGCCGTACGGCCCGGGCACGCCCGCGGCGGCCGCCGGGCGCCGCTACGCCTCGTCCTCCTCCCAGCCGAAGCTGCGCTCGACCGCCTTGCGCCAGTTGCGGTACTCCCGGTCGCGCTCCGCCGCCTCCATCCGCGGCGTCCACTCCTCGTCCCGCTGCCAGTGCGCGCGCAGCTCGTCGAGGTCCTGCCAGACCCCGGTGGCGAGCCCCGCCGCGTAGGCGGCGCCGAGGCAGGTGGTCTCCGAGACCACCGGCCTGATCACCGGCACTCCCAGCACGTCCGCCTGGTGCTGCATCAGCAGCCCGTTCGCGGTCATGCCGCCGTCCACCTTCAGCGTGGTGATCTCCACCCCGGAGTCCTCGCGCATGGCGTCGACCACCTCGCGCGTCTGCCAACTGGTCGCCTCCAGCACGGCACGGGCCAGATGGGCCTTGGTGACGTAGCGCGTGAGCCCGGTGACCACGCCGCGCGCGTCGGAGCGCCAGTACGGCGCGAACAGCCCGGAGAAGGCCGGGACGATGTACGCGCCGCCGTTGTCCTCCACGCTCGCGGCGAGCGGTTCGATCTCGTCCGCGGACCGGATGATGCCGAGCTGGTCCCGGAACCACTGCACGAGCGCCCCGGTGATCGCGATGGAGCCCTCCAGGCAGTACACGGGCCGTTCGCCGCCCAGTTGGTAGCCCATCGTCGTCAGCAGCCCGCTCTTGGAGGGCACGGGGCGTGTGCCGGTGTTGAGGAGCAGGAAACTGCCCGTGCCGTACGTGTTCTTCGCCTCCCCGACGCCGTAGCAGGTCTGCCCGAACACGGCCGCCTGCTGGTCGCCGAGCGCCGAGGCGACCGGAACCCCCGCCAGCGGGCCGACCGCGGTGCCGTACATCTCCGCCGAGGAGCGGATCTCCGGGAGCACCGCCTCCGGGATGTTCATCGCGGCGAGCACGGACGCGTCCCACTGGAGGGTGTGGAGGTTCATCAGCATGGTGCGGCCCGCGTTGGTGACGTCCGTGACGTGCCGGCCGCCGTCGGTGCCGCCGGTGAGATTCCAGATGAGCCACGAGTCCACGGTGCCGAACGCGATCTCGCCGTTCTCCGCGCGCGCCCGCAGCCCGGGCACGTTGTCCAGCAGCCACGCGGCCTTGGGGCCGGAGAAGTAGCTGGCGAGCGGCAGCCCCGTGATGTCACGGAAGCGGTCCTGGCCGTCCTCCCCGCCCAGTTCGCCGCAGAGCGCGGAGGTACGGGTGTCCTGCCAGACGATCGCGTTGTGCACGGGCCTGCCGGTGATCCGGTCCCACAGCACCGTCGTCTCGCGCTGGTTGGTGATGCCCAGCGCGCTGAGCTGTTCGGCGCGCAGCCCCGCCTTGGCCAGGGCGCCCGCCACCACGGCCTGGACCTTGGACCAGATCTCGGTGGCGTCGTGCTCGACCCAGCCGGGCCTGGGGAAGATCTGGCGGTGCTCGCGCTGGTCGACGGAGACGACCGCTCCGTGCTGGTTGAAGACCATGCAGCGGCTGGACGTGGTGCCCTGGTCGATCGCGGCGACGTACAGATCCGTCATGACCGTTCCTCCACTCAGAAGGCAGCTTTGAAGATCAGCGCGCCCAGCACCGCCCCGAGCAGCGGGCCGGCGACCGGAATCCAGGCGTAACCCCAGTCGGACGTTCCCTTGTTCGGAATGGGCAGCAGGGCGTGCGCGATACGCGGTCCGAGGTCGCGGGCCGGGTTGATGGCATAGCCGGTGGGCCCGCCGAGCGAGAGGCCGATGCCGACGACGAGCAGCGCGACGATCAGGGTCTGCACGCCCGACTGGCCCAGGCCCTCGGTGAGGCCGAAGGCGAGGATGGGCAGCACCAGTCCGATCGTCGCGATCGTCTCCGTGACGACGTTGGCGACCGGCTGCCGGATCTCCGGGATCGTGGAGAAGATGCCGAGCGTCGGTTCCTCGTTGGCGCCGAACTGGGCGTAGTAGGCGAGCCAGGTGAGCACGGCGCCGATGAAGGCTCCGATCATCTGGCCGAGGACGTACACCGGCGCCTGGTCCCAGTCGCCGGTGTCGATGGCGATGCCCAGGGTCACGGCCGGGTTGATGTGCCCGCCCGACAGCGGGCCCGCGGTGTACGCCCCGGCGAGCACGCCGAAGCCCCAGCCGAACGCCACGACGACCCAGCCGGCCTTGCTGGCCTTGGAATGCCTGAGACTGACGGCGGCGCAGACGCCCGCGCCGAACAGAATGAGGATCGCGGTTCCGATGATCTCGCCGACGAGTATGTCGCCGTTGGAAAACTCCATTGCGGCTCCTAGTCCCTCACCCGGGACGTCCCGCCCCGGTCCTCCGTGCAGGGTGTGCTTCCCCACGGAGCCGGGCGCCGGGACAGCCGCGCCGCCCGGTTCCCGACACGGGGGACACGGGCACGGGGATACCCCACCGCTCGGCGTCCATGACGAGCGTGCCAGGGCTGCGGAACCGCCCTCGGGGACGGGGAAGCGGCGGCCGCGGGATGCCTCCGCGCGGCCGGGCGCCGGTGACGGCGATGCCGGCAGTCACCGGAAGTGTTCACCGGTGCCGGGGGAGCGTCAAGGTCGTGCACAGGGTCGTGCACGGCGGCGGCTTCCCGGGGGCGTACGGTGCGCCTCCGCCCCCGGGCGCCTCCGCCCCCGGTGTCTCCGCTCCGGTGTCAGTCCCCGGTGTCAGTGCCCCGGTGTCAGCGAGCGGCGGGAGACGGGGAAGTCGAAGTAGGTGTCGGGGAAGAGTTCCGGCCGGTGGGTGAAGTGCCACCATTCCTCGGGCAGGTTGGCGAACCCCTGCTCCTCCAGCGCCGACTTCAGCAACTGCCGGTTCGCCCGCTGCTCCGGGGTGATCCGCGGGTCCTCGGTGTGCGACAGGGTGTCGAAGCAGTCGTAGCCGGTCCCCATGTCGGCGGAGTTGTCGGGGAACCGCTCGTCCTGCGGGGCGTAACACGGCACCAGCGGCTCGCCCGGTACGTACGGCCGGGTCGGAAGGGCCGGGAGCCGCACCACGGTCAGGTCCACGGTGCTGCCGCGGCTGTGCCCGGACTTCTCCGCGATGTAGCCGTCCTCGAACAGCCGGTCCTTCTCGACCCGCGGGTAGAACTCCTCCTTCATCCGTACGTCACCGAGGTCCTCCGCCCAGCGGACGAACTGGTCCACCGCGCGCTGCGGCCGGTAGCAGTCGTACACCTTCAGCGTGTAGCCCTTCCGGAGCAGCTTGTGCTGCGCCGCGCGGAGGGCCTTCGCCGCCGGTTCGGTGAGGATGCACATGGGGGCGCGGTACCCGTCGATGCGGTCGCCGGTGAAGTTGTGCGCCGTGTGGTAGCGGATGTCCTGAAGGATCGTCGGGGCGACGTCGCGGAGGGCGACGAAGCCGGACGGGGCCTTGGGTTCGGGGCCCGCGGCGGCCCGGGCCTGCGGGGGAGCGGCGGTGACCGCGAGGAGAGCGGCGGCGGACAGGACGGCCGAGCGGAGGGCGGTGGTGAGTCTTGGCATGTACTGGATCTACCAGCCGGGCGGCCGGTGGCGGAAGAGGACGGGGTACAGTCCGCGCGTGTCCACCCCGGAACCACGACAGGACTCGCACTGCGCGTACTGCGGCGCGGCGTTCCCCGAGGGCGCCGCCTGGCCCCGCCGCTGCGCCCGCTGCGGCAACACCTCCTACCGGAACCCGCTGCCGGTCGCGGTCGCCCTGCTGCCCGTACGGGCACGGGCCGGCGAGGGCCTCCCGGCCGCGGAGGGTTCCGCGGCCGGCGGGCCGGACAGCCGGCGCCGCTCCGCGGGAGGCGAGCCGGCCGGCGGACCCTTGCCGGCCGGTGATCCGGGCGGCGGCCCGCACGGTCTGCCCCTCCCGGCCGGTGGTCCGGGCGGTGGCCCGCACGGCCTGCCGCATCCGGACCGTGCGCCGGCCGGCGGCCCGTACGGAGACCGCACCGGGCTGGTGGTCGTCCGCCGCGCCGTCGAGCCCCGCCGCGGACTGCTGGCGCTCCCCGGCGGATTCGTCGACGACCGGGAGGACTGGCGGCACGCCGTCGTCCGGGAACTCCGGGAGGAGACCGGGATCGAGGCCGGAGCGGACGAGGTGCGTCTCGCGGACGTCCTCAGCTCGCCCGACGGCCACCTCCTCGTCTTCGGCCTGCTGCCCGCACGCGCTGCCGCGGACCTGCCGCCGGCCGGGCCCACCCCGGAGACCACGGAGCGGCGTGTCCTGTACGAGCCCGCCGATCTGGCCTTCCCCCTGCACACCGCGGTGGCCCGCGGCTGGTTCGAGGGGCGCTACGGCCCCGTGTCCTGACGGGCCGCCACACGTCGCGAAGATGCCGGGCCGCCCTCCCCGGTGTCACGTCGGACAGTCCCGCGGCGCCACGACGGACCGCTCCCGGCGACACGCCGGACCACCCACGGCGACACCCCGACCTGCCGGGCGGCACGCCGGACCGTGAAGCCGGGCGGCAGGCCGGACCGAGAGCCGGCCGGCACGCCGGACCGTAAGCCGGACGACACGGCAAGCCGGGCGTCCCATCATCCCGGCCGGGCCCCGGGCTCCCCGCGGAGACCTCCCCGCGGGGACGCCGGCGTTCAGCCCGGCTCCTGCCCCGTCCCGCCGCCCGGCAGCCCCCGCACCCGCAGCGGCAGGCCGGGCGCCGCGCCGTCCGCGCCCTCGACGACCACCCGGCCGCCGTACCGGACGCTCGTCCAGCGCTGCACCGGAGGCAGGTCCCAGCCGTCACCCGGGTCGGCCGCGAACTCCCCGCCACCCCGCCGCCCGGGCGCCGGAGCCCACACCTCCAGCTCCACCCCGCCGCCCGGCGCCGCCACGGGCAGCACCGCCCCGGCGCGCGCCAGCACCGGCACCCGCGACAACGGCGCGTCCAGCAGCACCCGCCCCGGGCCCTCGTACGCCGCCCCGGTCGCCGTGTCGTACCAGCGCCCCGGCGGCAGCCGTACGTCCCGCCGCACCGCGCCGCGTTCCAGCACCGGCGCCACCAGCAGTGCGTCCCCCAGCAGGAACGCGTCGTCGCACGCCCGCAGCGCCCGGTCCTCGGGGGTGTCCCACCACAGCGGCCGGGCGTACGGCGCGCCGGTGCGGTGCGCGGCCCGCGCCAGGGTGGTGAAGTACGGCAGCAGCCGCTCCCGCTCCCGCAGCACCGCGCGGGCGTGTTCCAGCACCTCCGTCCCGGAACCCCACGGCGCGCACCGCCCCGCCGGCCCCGGTCGCGGGTCCGTGGCGGCGACGGTACGGAACAGCGGCAGGTAGGCCGCCAGCTGGAGCCCCCGCAGCCACAGCTCCGGCGACAGCGGGCCGGCACCGTCGCCACGAGCGGGCCCCGCGCCGATGTCCGGGCCCGAGTACGGCACGCCGCACAACCCGAGACCGAGGGTCACCGACAGCGCGTCCCGCAGTCCGTCCCAGCCGGATCCCGCGCCGCCCGGGCAGACGCCGCCGTAGCGCTGCACGCCCGCCCAGCCGGAGCCGGACAGCACGAACGGCCGCCGGTCCGGGCGCAGTTCGCGCAGCGCGTCGTGGGCGGCCCGGGCCATGGCCAGGCCGTACACGTTGTGCGCCTCCCGGTGGTCGCCGCCGCGGCCCTCCAGCACATGCCGGGCCGAACGCGGCAGCGCGGGCTCCCCGAAGCCGCGCGCGTGCCCCGGCTCCCCGGGCCCGTGCCAGAAGCCGGCGAAGCCCAGCGCCAGCCGCTCCGCGTACAGCCCGCTCCACCACTTCCGCACCTGCGGATCGGTGAAGTCGGGGAACACGGACGCCCCCGTCCCGAGCACACCGCGCACCGGGCGGCCCCGCCCGTCCGTCACGAACGCCCCGGTCGCCATGCCGCTCTCGTACCGCGGCTCTCCGGGCTCCTCCCTGATCCCCGCGGGCACGGCGGACACCAGCCGCACCCCCGCGCGCCGCAGTTCCGCCGCGCGGCGCGGCAGGTCCGCGGGCGCCGCGTCACCACCGGACGCCCGGCGCCGCCCGGACCGCGGGTGCCGCACCGGCTGGTGCGGCACCGGGACATGCAGCGCCGACAGCGGCAGGCCGTGCTCCCGGTGGGCGTCGACGGCCGCCCGCACCTCGTCCGCGCCGCACTCGCCCGGCAGGACGTGCTGGTGCCCCAGAGCCCAGGCCGGCGGCAGCGCGGGCGCGCCCGTCAGCGCGCGGAAGCCCCGCAGCACCCGGGCCGGGCTCCCCACCACGACCCAGGAACGCGCCGGACCGCCCTCGAACTCCAGCTCGCAGCTGCCCCGCCGGTCGTGCCCGGAGCCCAGCCCCTCGGCACCCGCCCGAAGCCGAACCCGGCCGTCCCAGGTGTTGTCGTGGAAGACCAGGTGACTGCCCGCGTCCGCGACGACCAGCTGCACCGGCATCGTCACCGGCAGCCCGTCACCCTCCCGAGCCGTGCCGTCGCCCGCGCCGTTCCACAGCCGGTACGTGCCGTCCCCGGGCCCCGCCCCCGAGGCACCCGGCACCCCTCCCGGCACCCGCGGCCCGGGCCCGAAGAAGCGCGCGTCCGCCGCCACCTCCGAACGCTGCACCCAGCGCGGCCCGCCGGCCCCGGGCTCCGTCCCGGCCCGGTCCCACCAGCGCGGCGGCAGGTCCCGCCGCAGCAGCACCCCGCCCGGCGTACGGAACTCCACTGCGCCGTGCCGCGACACCGCGACCGTCACCCGCGCCGAGACGACCCGCCAGCCGCCGTCCCGGTCCGGCTCCAGCTCCGCCCGCGCGTCCGCCTCCGGACATCCCCGCGCCAGCGCGTACGAGGGCTCCGCCGCGGCACCGTCCCAGCCGCAGAACACGGCACCGGCCGATGTCACGCGCAGCAGCAGCGACGACCGGGCGAACCGCACCACCCCGCCGCCCGGTCCCGGTTCCGCGTCCCGCGCCGCACCCGGCACCCGGGCCCGCTCCGCCCCCCGCGGCGGAAGCCCCCAGGCGTCCGCCCGGCGCAGCCGCCAGGCGGCTCTCACGGACCGCAGACCTTGCGTCGTCCCGATCACTTTCACCGACCGCACAAGGTCACGCGCATCCATGCCGCTCAGACTGCCACCGGCGGCGGCCTACGGGCGGCCCGTTCAACCGCCGTTCACCAGGGGTTGTGCCAACGGTCCCGAAGCCGGGGCGCCGCCGTCCGCCCGCTCCCGGCCGCACGGCCCCGTCCGGCGTGGCCGGAGCACACTCCGCGCCACCCGGATATGGGCATTCCGCCCTGGTGCGGGCCACGATCACATGGCATCGTCCTGTGCAGCGTGTGACGCGCACACCCCCGCGCGTGCGCGCCCACGCCGACCACGCGTACAGCCCGGGAGCCGCCGACATGAGCCCAGCGAACACCGCACCGCCGACCGCCGATCCCGCGCAGCCCCTGTGGCGGCCGGGAGCCGACCGCGTCGACCGGGCCGCCATCACCCGCTTCCAGACCTGGGCGGCCGACCGGCACGGCGCGCCCCGGCTCGTCCCCGGCGACCCGGCCGCGAGCTACGCGGCCCTGCACCGCTGGTCCGTCGAGGACCTGCCGCGCTTCTGGCAGGCCGTCGCCGAATGGTTCGACGTACGCTTCTCCGCCCCGTACGAGACGGTGCTCGCCGACCGCTCCATGCCCGGCGCCCGCTGGTTCCCCGGCGCCACCCTCAACTACGCCGAGCACGCCCTGCGCGCCGCCGAGGACCCGGCGAGGGCCGGCGCACCGGCCCTGCTGCACGTCGACGAGACCCACGAGCCCCGGCCCGTCTCCTGGTCCGGGCTGCGCCGCCAGGTCGGCTCGCTGGCCGCCGAGCTGCGCGCCCTGGGCGTACGCCCGGGTGACCGGGTCAGCGGCTATCTGCCGAACATCCCGCAGGCCGTCGTCGCCCTCCTCGCCTCCGCCGCCGTCGGAGCCGTCTGGACCTCCTGCGCCCCCGACTTCGGCGCCCGGAGCGTCCTCGACCGCTTCCAGCAGGTCGAGCCGGTCGTCCTGTTCACCGTCGACGGCTACCGGTACGGCGGCAAGGAGCACGACCGCACCGGCACCGTCGCCGAACTCCGCCGCGAGCTGCCCGGCCTGCGCGCCGTCGTACACGTCCCGCTGCTCGGCACCCCCGCCCCAGAAGGGGCCCTCACCTGGGACGACCTCACCTCCGGCGACACGGAACCGGTCTTCGAGCAGGTGCCCTTCGACCACCCGCTGTGGGTGCTGTACTCCTCGGGCACGACCGGCCTGCCCAAGGCCATCGTCCAGTCCCAGGGCGGCATCCTCCTCGAACACCTCAAGCAACTCGGCCTGCACAGCGACCTCGGCCCCGGCGACCGCTTCTTCTGGTACACCTCCACCGGCTGGATGATGTGGAACTTCCTCGTCTCCGGCCTCCTCACCGGCACCACCGTGGTGCTCTACGACGGCAGCCCCGGCCACCCCCGCACCGACGCCCAGTGGAGCGTCGCGGAACGCACCGGCGCCACCTTCTACGGCACCTCCGCCGCCTATGTCATGGCCTGCCGCAAGGCCGGCGTCCACCCCGGCCGGGACTTCGACCTCTCCCGGGTGCGCTGCGTCGCCACGACGGGCTCGCCGCTGCCCCCCGACGGCTTCCGCTGGATCCACGACGAGGTCGCCGCGGACCTGTGGACCGCCTCCGTCAGCGGCGGCACCGACGTGTGCAGCTGCTTCGCCGGCGCGGTGCCCACGCTCCCGGTCCACATCGGCGAACTCCAGGCCCCCTGCCTCGGCACCGACCTCCAGGCCTGGGACGCCCGGGGGGAGCCCGTCACCGACGAGGTCGGCGAGCTGATCGTCACCAACCCCATGCCGTCCATGCCGCTCCGCTTCTGGAACGACCCCGACGGTTCCCGCTACCGCGACAGCTACTTCGACATGTTCCCGGGCAACTGGCGGCACGGGGACTGGATCACCCTCACCTCCCACGGCGGCGTCGTCATCCACGGCCGCTCCGACTCCACCCTCAACCGGCAGGGCGTCCGGATGGGCTCCGCCGACATCTACGAGGCCGTCGAACGGCTCCCGGAAATCCGGGAGTCCCTGGTCATCGGCGTCGAACAGGCCGACGGCGGCTACTGGATGCCGCTCTTCGTCCACCTCGCCGAAGGCGCGGTCCTCGACGACGCCCTGCGGGACCGGGTGAAGCGCACCATCCGCGAACAGCTGTCACCCCGCCACGTACCCGACGAGATCATCGAAGCCCCCGGGGTGCCGCACACCCTCACCGGCAAGCGCATCGAGGTCCCGGTCAAACGCCTCTTCCAGGGCACCGCCCTCGACAAGGCCGTCAACCCGGGCTCCGTCGACGACGTCGAACTGCTCCGCTTCTACGAGGGCGTGGCGCGCGGCCGCTCCGGCGGAACCGCCTGACCCCGGCGGCGGAGAAGCACCACGGCGGCGGGAGAGGCACCACGGCGGCGGGACGGGATTGGCCACCCTCCGTCACGATGTCAGACCCCTCGGTTACGTTCGGTGACAGTCAGCTGTCCGTAACCGAGGGGGAGACATGGGAGACACGTCCCAGACACGGGCCGGCAGGAATCCGGCGGCCGAGCGGCATCCGTTGTTCCGCGAAACACCCGGCATCGTGGCCCTGCTGGCCGACGAGCAGGACTTCGACGCCATGCGGAGGTATGCGCCGTTCTCCGGCATGGACGGCCACCCCGCGTATCTGCGACTGGCCGAGGAGCTGCTCCGCACACTCGCGGCCCGCGGCGCGCACACCGCGCTCGCGCTCTTCGACCCGGCCCGCTTCGAGGGGTTCTGCGCCGAGAGCGGGCTCGACCCCGGTACCCCCGAGGCCAGGGCCCGGTACACGGCCGAGATCGCCGGCCGCGGCACGACGGTCCCCTACGACGGGCAGCCGCTCGACCAGCTGCTGCCCCTGCTCGTCAGCACCGCGGAACGCCGGGCCGGGCTGGACCGCGCGACCACCCTGCTCGCCACCGCGGGCGACTGCGCGGACTGCGGCGAGGACATCGGCCGCGCCGCGTACACCCGGGCCACCCGCGCCCTGGCCGAGCTGCTCGAAGCCGCCGGTCCCGGCACCCACCACCTGGTGTGCAGCGTCCCGGCCGGCGACACGCCGCTCACCGCCGTGCTCCACACCGGCGCCGCCCGCGAGGGCGGCCCGTCCGGCATCCCCGAGGAGGACGCCCTCCACTTCTGCTCCGTGCTGGCCGCGGGCATCGCGACGGACAGCCCCGGCGGCGTCGTGATGCGCACCGAACACACCGAGCGGAACGACCAGGTGCGCGGCTGGGTGCTGCGGCACGCCTGGCCGCGGCCGCTCACCGGCGCCGAGGTCTTCACGGCCTACTGCACCGACCCGCTCACCGGTGAACCGGTGCCTCCAGAGCCGGGCGTCGACCATCTGCCGGGCATCCCGCTGCCGGAGCCCGGAGACGGCTGCTGAGACACCGCGGGCCGGTGCCCGCCCCCGCGTGGGGGACAAGGACACCGGCCCGCGGCCGGATGACGAGCGGCTCACTCCCCGGAGAGCACCACCTGCGCGGCGCGCCGGGCGTCCTCCGCGGTGTCCGCGGCACGCGCGGCGGACGCGGCGCGCTCACACTGGGCGAGCGTGTGCTTGGCCAGCGTCGAGCGCACATACGGCAGCGAGGCCGCGCCCATCGACAGGCTGGTGACACCGAGCCCCGTCAGCACACAGGCGAGCAGCGGATCCGAGGCCGCCTCGCCGCAGACACCGCAGCTCTTGCCCTCCGCCTTCGCGGCCTCGGCCGACAGCGCGACGAGGTCGAGCAGCGCGGGCTGCCACGGGTCCTGGAGCCGGGACACGGCGCCCACCTGGCGGTCGGCCGCGAAGGTGTACTGCGCCAGGTCGTTCGTGCCCAGCGACAGGAACTCCACCTCCTGCAGGATCGACCGGGCCCGCAGCGCGGCCGCCGGGATCTCCACCATCGCACCGAACTTCGCCCGCAGCCCCGCCTCGCGGCAGGCGTCGGCGAACGCCTTCGCGTCGGTGCGGTCGGCGACCATGGGCGCCATCACCTCGAGATAGACCGGCAGCCCCTCGGCCGCCTTCGCCAGAGCGGTGAGCTGGGTGCGCAGCACGTCCGGGTGGTCCAGCAGAGTCCGCAGGCCGCGCACGCCGAGCGCCGGGTTGGGCTCGTCGGAGGGGGTGAGGAAGTCCAGCGGCTTGTCGGCCCCCGCGTCCAGGACGCGCACGACGACCCGCCCCTCGGGGAAGGCCTCGAGCACCTGGCGGTAGGCCTCGATCTGCTTCTCCTCCGACGGCGCGTTCCCACTGTCGTCGAGGAAGAGGAACTCCGTACGGAACAGGCCGACACCCTCGGCCCCCGCGTCGACCGCGGCCGGCACGTCGGCCGGCCCTCCGACGTTGGCGAGGAGCGGCACCTTGTGCCCGTCCGACGTCGCCCCGGGCCCGGTGGAGGCGGCGAGCGCGGCACGCCGCTCGGCGGCCGCGGCCTCCATGGCCGCCCGCTTCTCGGGACTCGGCGACACGAAGATCTCACCGGAACTGCCGTCGACCGCGACGACCGTGCCCTCGACCAGATCCCCGGCGCCCGGCAGCGCCACCACCGCGGGCACACCGAGCGCACGCGCCAGAATGGCGCTGTGGCTGGTCGGCCCGCCCTCCTCGGTCACGAACCCCAGCACCAGCGCGGGGTCGAGCAGCGCCGTGTCGGCGGGGGCCAGATCCCGGGCGATCAGCACGTACGGCTCGTCGCTGTCGGGCACGCCCGGCATCGGAACCCCGAGCAGCCGGGCCACGATGCGGTTGCGCACGTCGTCCAGGTCGGCGACCCGGCCCGCCAGGTACTCACCGGCACCCGCCAGCAGGGCCCGGTACGCGGCGAAAGCGTCGTACACGGCACGCTCGGCCGTGCTGCCGACGGCGATGCGCCGTTCGACGTCCGACATGAGTTCCGGGTCCTGCGCCATCATCGCCTGCGCCTCGAGCACGGCCTGCGCCTCGCCGCCGGCCAGGTTGCCGCGTGCCAGCAGGTCGGCGGAAACAGCCTCGACGGCCTGCCGCGCGCGCCCCTGTTCCCGCTCGGCGTCCTCCTTGGGAATCTGCTTCGCCGGCGGCTCGAGCACCGCGGTACCCATGTGCCGGACCTCGCCGATCGCCACCCCGTGGCTCACGCCGACGCCTCGCAGTGTTGTCTCCATTGCACCGTCTCCGATAGATGCGGCGGATCCGTGGCCGCCGCGGTGGATGTCGTACTCGCCGTCAGCGCCGCGCCGCGCTCACTTCCAGGTGAACAGCGGGGCGCCGGCGCTGACGTCACCGCTCTCGGAGACGTCGGAGAGCGCCTCCGCGGTCGCCTCGAGGGCGACGACGGGGCAGACCGGGGACTTGCCGGCGGCCTCGACCTCGGCGGGGTTCCAGCGGACGACAAAGTCACCCCGGCGCACGGTGTCCCCCTTGTTGACGAGCAGCTCGAAGCCCTCGCCGTTCAGCTGGACCGTGTCGATGCCGAGATGGGTCAGCACGCCGTGGCCTTCCGCGTCGACGACGACGAAGGCGTGCGGGTGCAGCGATACGACGATGCCGTCGACCGGCGCCACGGCCACGGACGGTTCGCGGACCGGGTCAACTGCAGTGCCGGGCCCGACCATCGCGCCGGAGAACACCGGGTCCGGGACTGCGGCCAGTCCGATCGAAGCCCCGGACAGCGGGGACGTCACAGTGGTCATGGGAAAGCCTCCCAGGGGTGGAAAAGGATCAAGCGCCGCCCCTGCTCGGCTCGGACGGCGTACCGTTCAGAAGCCTAAGTCATGGGTAGTGCCGGTTCCGTCTGAGCGGGCACGAGCCCGCGCCCGGCCGGGTGCCGCATATCGATTTGCCTCGCCCGCACCGGAGCTGTACTGTCGGACTCCTGCCCACAACCCCAGATGCGGTGTCGCCGCGCGGGGTGTGGACGGCACTCATCAAATCCTTGAAAGAACTTTCCGATACACCTTCGGCATGTCCGGAGATCGAGTGGTCGGAGAAGTCGAAAAGGACTGATAGAGTAGCGGAACACCGAAGGGAAGCGCCCGGAGGGCCCGGAGACGGGTTCGAAGGAAGCGTCCGTTCTTTGAGAACTCAACAGCGTGCCAAAAGTCAACGCCAGATATGTTGATGCCCCGTCTCACTCGGTGAGGCGAGGTTCCTTTGAAAAAGTCCACCCCGTGCGGGCCCCGTGTTTTCGGGTCTGCTGTGTCGGGGTGGCGTGACAGCGAGGACGCTGTGAACGGCCGGATTA
>NZ_WHPN01000331.1 GCF_009735685.1 Streptomyces lycii
GTCCCCGATCATCGCCCCCGGTCTCCAGCCGGCGCTGCTGACCGCCGCGCTCGCCGCGCTGATCGCGCTGGCCGCACCGCTCCACCAGGCCGTGCTGGCCGTACCGGTGGTGCTGCTCCAGGCGGTGACGGCGGCCGGCTGGTTCCGGCTGAACGGCATGTGGCCGGCCCGGCAGGGCATCGCGCTGGCCTTCGCGGGCGGGCTGACCGCCGACATCGCGCTGCTGGCCACGGGGCCGGGCGACGCCGCGACAGTGGGGATCGGCACCCTCGGCGTCTGGTTCCCGCTGGTGCTCATCCTCCAACTGCGCAACCGGGGTTCGTCCGACGAGCGGCTGTACGCGCTGACGGCGGGCCTGGCGTCCAGCGCGCTGGCGATCGTGGCCGCGGGCCATCTCGCGGCCGCAGCGCACTCGGTGACGGCCGTGGTGGCGGGCGCCGTCGCGGTGGCAGCGGCCACCGTCGTGCGGGCGCTGCCGCTGCCGGCCGCCGTGTCGTACGCCGCCGCGCTGGCGGCCGCCGTGGCCGCGGGCCTCGGGGCCGGGCTGTTCGCGGACGCGGGCGGACCGGGCGCCCTGCTGGGCGCGGTGGCCGGGGTCTGCGCGCTGGTCGGGCTGCGGGTGGCGAGCTACGACTACCCGTCCCGCTTCGTGCACATGACCGCCGGTGTCGCGCTGCCGCTCGCCGTCGCGGCGCCCGCCGTGTACGTCCTCAGCCGCGCCATCGGCTGATCCTTGACGTTAGGCTCGGCCGGAACGGGGTCTTGATCACAGCTGGGGGGATGGAACCAAGATGCGCGCACTGCGAATACTTCTGATCACCGCCGTGGTGCTCGGCGGCCTGTTCGTGGCGGCGGACCGGGTGGCGGTGGGGCTCGCCGAGGACGAGGTCGCCAAGAAGGTCAGGAGCAGCCAGGGGCTGAAGGCGGACCCGAAGGTCTCCATCGAGGGCTTTCCGTTCCTGACCCAGGTGGCGACGAAGGAGCTGGAGGAGGTCAGGGTCGACCTCGGCGGCATGACGGCCAGCGCCGAGGGGCACGCCCTGCGGGTGACCGAGATGACCGCGAACCTCTACGACGTGCGGATCGGCGGCAACTTCTCGACCGCGACCGCGGCCTCCGCGACCGGCGCCGCGTCCATCGGCTACAGCGACCTGTCGAAGGCCGCCGACGAGGGCATCATGATCAGCTACGGCGGCGAGAGCGACTCGGGCAAGCCGCAGGTCAAGGTCACCGCCAACATCAGCCTGCCGGGCCTGCCCGCCTTCAACGGCAGCGTGCTCAGCACCGTCAGCATCGTCGACGGCGACACCCTCCGGCTCCAGGCGGACGACATCCCGGCCGAGGGCATTCCCGGCGTGGAGGAGCGGGTGCGGGAGAAGGTCGACCGGGACTGGAAGATCAGCGGCCTGCCGAAGGGCCTGGAGTTCGACACGGTCACGGTCACCAAGTCCGGCATCGACGTCACCGTCAAGGGCAACCAGGTCGCGCTCGCCGGCTGACGCTCCCGGGGCCCGCGCTCACCGGGCGGCCCGCCGCACCGCGCGGCGGGCACGCCACCCGGCGGCACACCGGATGACCACGGCGGCCGGGCGGGCGCGCGGCCGTGCGGACGCGCACCCGGGCGGTCTCGCGGCCGCCGGGCCCGTGAACGGGCCGGCCCATGAACGGGCCGGCCCATGAACGGGCCCGGTCCATGAACGGGCCCGGTCCATCGCCGACAGCTCCGTGACGGGGGCGGCCCGAGACCGGACGCGCCCGCCGTCCCCCGCGGCCCGGCCTCCGCCACGCGGCAGGGCGCCGCCCCTCTTCGGCCGGGGCGCCCCCTCCCGGCCGGGCGCCGCGGAGCCGGCCCTCTGCGTGGGCGGCGCCGCGGGGCACTCCGGCACTCCGGCCGAACGCACCGCTTGTCCCGCAGGGCGAGACGGTGGCGTCCGCGCCTCAGAAGTCCTCCGGACCCCGACGGCCCGCCGCCGGGCCCGCGGCCCTCGGACCTCTCCCCTGAGTCCCACATCACGGACATTCGCGTCTCACCATATGACCCACCGGTGACACATCCGCTTCCGGATCCTTACGATCGGACGCATGAAGCGACAGGCGGAACTCACGAAGCGGCGGGCAGTGGACCTGTGCCGCGTCGCCGCCATGCTGTGTCGCACCTTCTGAGCAGGGCTCGAACCCCCGCTTTCCCGGCCCCGCCGAGGGCCGCCCCCATGCCGTAAGCGCGTCGCCGCGCACCGACCCTGTCCGCAACGGGAGAAGTGTGCAGGCGGTGCCCGCCCCCTCGCATCCGCAACTGCCCCGGAGGAGTACGAAATGAGCCGCAGCGACGTTCTGGTGGACGCCGACTGGGTCGAGGCCCACCTCGACGACCCGAAGGTCGTCATCGTCGAGGTCGACGAAGACACGTCGGCCTACGACAAGAACCACATCCGGAACGCCATCCGGATCGACTGGAAGAAGGACCTCCAGGACCCGGTGCGCCGCGACTTCATCGACCAGGAGGGCTTCGAGAAGCTGCTCTCCGAGCGGGGCATCGCGAACGACGACACCGTCATCCTCTACGGCGGCAACAACAACTGGTTCGCGTCCTACGCCTACTGGTACTTCAAGCTCTACGGCCACGACAGCGTCAAGCTGCTCGACGGCGGCCGCAAGAAGTGGGAGCTGGACTCCCGCGACCTGGTCGAGGCCGTCCCGAACCGCCCGGCCACCCAGTACAAGGCCAAGCCGCAGAACACCGCGATCCGCGCCTTCCGCGACGACGTCGTGGCCGCGATCGGCGCGAAGAACCTGGTCGACGTGCGCTCCCCCGACGAGTTCTCCGGCAAGCTGCTCGCCCCGGCGCACCTCCCGCAGGAGCAGTCGCAGCGCCCCGGCCACGTGCCGTCCGCCCGCAACATCCCCTGGTCGAAGAACGCCAACGACGACGGCACCTTCAAGAGCGACGACGAACTCAAGGAGCTGTACGAGACCGAGGACGTCGACCTGTCCAAGGACACCATCGCCTACTGCCGCATCGGTGAGCGTTCCGCGCTGACCTGGTTCGTGCTGCACGAGCTGCTGGGCCAGGAGAACGTCAAGAACTACGACGGCTCCTGGACCGAGTACGGCTCCCTGGTCGGCGTGCCGATCGAGGTCGGCCCCGCCAAGTAACCGCCGGATCCGCAAGACCCGACGACACGAAGGACGTAAGAACATGTGTGGAGCGCAGGCCGGGGGCCCGGACGCCTCGACCGTCAAGCCCGGCGAGACCACGATCCAGGGTCACGTGACCCGCGACGGTGAGCCCGTGACCGGATACGTCCGGCTCCTGGACAGCACCGGCGAGTTCACCGCCGAGGTCCCCACCTCGGCCACCGGACAGTTCCGCTTCTACGCGGCCGAGGGCACCTGGACGCTGCGCGCCCTGGTCCCCGGCGGCACCGCCGACCGCACCGTGGTCGCGCAGCAGGGCGGCCTGGCGGAGGTCGCCATCGCCGTCTGACGCGGCAGCCGCCCGCTCGGGCGGAGGCGTCCGCCGGAACCGCAGGCGTTGAAGGGCCGCACCCCTCGGGGCGCGGCCCTTCGCGCTGCGCGCCGCGGGCCTCCGCGCGGCGCGGGCTGTGCGGGCTGTGCGGGCTGTGCGGGCTGTGCGGGCTGTGCGGGCTGTGCGGGCTGTGCGGCGGCCCTACCGTATGGCGTCCCTCGCGTGTGGCGGCCTCGCGTGTGGCCCGGCGGGCGGAGCACCCCCGGGGCCCCCGGAACCACCCCGTGCGCACCCGTCCCGGGCGTGGCACGGCCCATCGTTGCCCGCACCCTCCGCGACCTGCCCGGGAAGCCTCCCCGGTCGTACGCTGAAAGCATGTACGCGCGACGCCGGCGCAACTACTTCGTCCTGATGGGTGTGTGCCTGACGCTCTTCGTCGGGGCGTGGTCCGTGGTGCGGCTGTGGTCCGTTCCGGTCGCCGTCGGCATGTGCCTGGTCGCCATGGTCATCCCGCCGCTCGCCGCGATCGTCGGCAACCGCAGAGGACCCGACGACCACTGGTGGGACGAGTCCGGCGACCCGGAGTCCGACCGCTGGTGGGACGAGCTGGACCGGCACGACCACCGCTGACCGGTACGACCACCGGCGCCCGCCGGAGCACCGCGCGCGACCGGAGCCGCGCCGGCGAAAGCCCGGCCGAGGCCGGGGCTCAGTAGACGAGTGCCTGCGCCCCGTCCGCCGTCGCCTCGCTGACGAACACCTGCGCGCCCGCGATCCGTACGCCCTCCAGGGTGTCCTCCTCGCCGATCTCCCGGCGCGCCGCGCACTGGGTGCAGAGCGTGACCTGCCCGCCCGCGAGGACCGAGTCCAGCAGGTCCGGCAGCGGAGCGGCGTGCGGCAGCTCGAACTCGGCGGCCTTCCCCGGCAGCGCGAACCACGCCGACTCGCCCGTCAGCCAGAGCGAGACCTCGACGCCGCTGGCCACGGCGACAGCCGCCACCGTGAACGCCTGCGAGCACCGCTCGGGCGCGTCCGCCCCCGCCGTCACCTTGATCACGAGCTTCTTCGCCATGCCGCCACTTTATGCCCTGGCCCGTACAACCATTCGGCCCCGTGCCCTGTCAGGTTCACCGCCCAGTCATCACAAGATCACTGGTACATCACAAGCGGAATCGGCACGTCGCCCCACGGTCCACGGCCACCTGCCCGTCCGCGCCGTGTGGGGGGGACCCCGTAACCGTGGCCCAGAGCCGACCCGAACCACCCGAACCACCCGAGCCGTCTCCGCTTGTGCGCCCGCGCGGGCGCACGGGGCCGCTGATCGCGTGCGCCGCCGTTCTCGGCGTCCTCACGGGCGTCGTCATCGGATACACCGTCCAGTACGACCGGCCACCGACTCCGCTACCACCGCTGTCCCAGCGCGAGCTGCCGCAGCCGGAGCCGCTTCCGGAGAGCAAGCAGCCCGAGCCGCTGTCCGCCGCGCAGGACCGCATGGTGAAGACGGACGGCGACCTGCGCCGGCTGCTGCTGAAGAAGCCGGAGGGGGCGCAGGCGGTGCCGGGCGAGGTGGAGGGCGACTGGCTGTCGCTCGCCGAGTACACGCAGGAGTTCACCGAGCCCTCGTCGCTCTTCCTCCAGCTGACGGGACTGCATTTCCGCCGAACCGCGGGCACCTCCTGGGAACGGAGCGACGGATCGCGGGTGAACATCCGTCTGGTCCAGTTCCGTGACGCCGAGCAGTTGTCGTCCAGCTTCTTCCTCCAACACCAGCTGAGCTACATGGCGGACGCGGAGTACGCGGGCAACGAGGGCAAGCCGGTCCCGCAGACCCTCGAAGGCCGCTACTACGTCCACGACGAGCCGTACCGCGAGGCGGGATACGAGCCGGTGTACGCGGCCCGTGCACTCGCCCGCCGCGGCGACATCGTCATGGACATCGCCATCGCGGACTCGAAACCGGTCGACGACCGGACCGTCCTGTCCCTCGCCGAACGTCAACTGGAGCGGCTGTGACCCACGACTCCCCGCCGCCCACTGCCCCGCCGCGCCACGGTCCGGGCCGCCGAGTGCTGGCCATCGGGCTGAGCACCCTGCTCCTCGGAGTCGCCGGTGCCTCCGCGGTGCACCGACTCGGCCAGGCCGACCGCAGCGCCCCGACGACGGTGTGGGCGGAGCCGAAGGCCCAGCAGAAGAAGCAGAAGAAGGCGAAGCCCTCCTCCGGCGGCAGCGATCTCGCCGAACGCCTGCTGCCCATGCCCGACGGTTTCATCCCCGGACCGGACATCGGCGCGTTCGGCCATGACTCGGTCGTCACCGGGGAGGACGCGATCGCCCAGATCAAGGCCGCACGGCACGACCTCTCCGGCGCCCAGCGCCGCGCCTACGGCAAGTCGATCGACAAGCTGCGCGTCAAGGGGCTGGCCCAGCGCTCGTACGCCGGCGGCTGGGAACCCGGCGGCCAGGAGGCCGGCGGTTTCGTGGCCGGGATCCAGCTCGTCCAGATGGAGAACCGGAAGGCGCTGCGCGACCTGAGCCGGGTCCACGCGGAACTCGACGAGCTGCTCGACGGCCACGAGGACGGCCCGAGGATCAAGGGCCACGAGAACGCGGCCTGTTTCCGGCTTCCCGCGCCCGAAGGCGAGCACCGGGTGGGCGGGATGACCTGCACCGCGTACGAGGGCGATCTCCTGGTGACGATGTCCGTCACCGGCCCGGAGCCGCTGGCCGCCGATGCCGCCGCCGCGCTGCTCGAGGAACAGCTGGACCACATCGCGTCCCCCGGGGAGTACGTGTGACCGAGACACCGCCCGTCTCCGCGAAGCCGCCCGTGCCGGTCCGGGCACCACTCCCTCCGGGCCGGCCGGTGGCCGGGCCCGCGCAGCCGCCGGAGCCCGCGTCTTCGCACCCGCCGCGTCACGCCCTGCGAGCCGTCCTGCGCTGGACAGCGGCCGTGTTCGTGTTCGGCGGACTGGCCGCAGGCGTCGGCTACGGCATCTCGGCGGCCGACCGTACCGACGTGCCCGGTCTCGCGACCGAGCACGACGGCCGCTGGGACTACCCGCGGCTGGAGCGCCCGGCGCTGCCCGCCGGCGTGCCCGGCCCCTACGACAAGGGCAACGAGGCCGGAACCCATCACGCCGACCTCCGCGAACTCCTCCTGCCGGTCCCGGAGAGCGGCGAGCCGGACCCTGCCGCGCCCGCCGCCGAGGACGGCTGGCTGGACCCGGAGGATTTCCTGAGGGAGTACGCCGAGGAGGAGGACCGCGTCGAGATCCGGCGGCAGCTCACCGAGAACTCCTGCCGCCACATCGCCACCCGGAGCTGGATCATGCCGGACGGCACCCGGACCCGGATCCATCTGCTCCAGTTCAACACGGCCGCGATGGCCGTCGAGGCGCAGCGGTCCCTCCTCGGTGGTGACGTCGCACCGGAGGTCACCACGCCGGTGACGGGGACGGAGGCGTCGGATTCCGACAGCGGCTGGGCACACCGGGTGAAGGTCGAGGACATCGTGCTGGATGTGTACGACGAGAGGAAACCGCGCGGGGAGCGGCACGTCCGGCACGGATACTTCGTCTCCGGCGACACGATCGCCATGATCGTCCAGTCCCGGGAGGGGTACACGCCCGCAGTGCCCTTCCGGCAGACGGTCGTCCTCCAGACCCAGCTGCTGAGCTGAACCGCACGGACGAACGAGGACGGGGGCCGGCCCCGCTGGGCACGGGCGGGGCTGAGCGGGACTGGGCTGGGTCGCGCTGAGCAGAGCTGGGCTGGGCGGTACAGCTCACAGCACCGGCCCGCGCCGCCCCGCGCGGCGCCGACTAGACTCGGGAGCGGTCCGTACACCCTCCCCTCCCGGAAGAGGCGCGCTCGTGCTTGAGGCATTCTTCACCGCTCTGCTGGTCCTGGTCTGTGTCGGCGTCGTCGGGTTCGCCGCACTGACCGTGAAGAAGCTGTACCAGGGCCAGCGCTGACCTCCTCCTCCCGCTCTCTACAGATCGCCTGAGTTCATGATCGAGATCCCGTCCGACCTGCACCCGGACCTCGTCCCGCTGGCCTTCCTCCTCGGCAACTGGGAGGGCGCGGGCGTCCACGACTTCCCGGGTTCCGAGAAGTGCAACTTCGGCCAGGAGGTGACCTTCAGCCACGACGGCCGGGACTTCCTGGAGTACACCTCGCACACCTGGGAACTCGACGCCGAGGGCAAGAAGGTCCGTCCGCTGGAGTCGGAGAGCGGCTTCTGGCGCGTGGACAAGGACCGCAAGGTCGAGGTCGTCATGGTCCGCCAGGACGGCGTCGTCGAGGTCTGGTACGGCGAGCTGGCCGACCAGAAGCCGCAGATCGACCTGGCCACGGACGCGGTCGCGCGGACGGCGGCCTCCGGCCCGTACAGCGGCGGCAAGCGGCTCTACGGCTACGTGAAGAGCGACCTGATGTGGGTCGGCGAGAAGGCCACCCCGGAGGTCGAGCTGCGTCCGTACATGTCGGCGCACCTGAAGAAGGTCGTCGACATCCGGGACGTGGCCAAGGACCTCGCCGACCGCGACCTCCCGGACGACGGCATCGCCTTCTTCAAGTAACCTACGGCCCCACCCGCTCGGCCACCGGCCCGGCCGTCCCGCGCGGGCGGCGCGCCGCACCGAGGACGGCCCACACGACCTTCCCGCCCGCCGGCCGGAGTGAGGCTCCCCACGCGTCCGCCGTGCGGCTGATCAGGTACATCCCGCGCCCGCGCTCGGCACACCAGTCCGGCTCCGCCTCCGGTCGCGGCATGACCGGCGACCGGTCGGCGACGGCGATCCGCAGCCCGCCCCCGGCGCCGTGGCCGCCGCTGCTGCCGGGCAGCGCCTCCAGCGTCAGCTCGCACTCGTCCGACCCCGCGTGCCGGTGGACGTTGGACAGCAACTCGGTGACGCACAGGGCGGCGTCGGCGACGAGGTCCCCGTAACCCCAGAGTCGCAACTGCGCCCCGACGGCGCGCCGGATCAGCGCGAAGCGCTGCGGTGCCGCGAGCAGCTGGGTGCGGTAGGTCTCGCGGGCCTCGGACGTCACTTCGGGTGACGGAAGGTGCTTCATGACCCCCAGCCTTGTGGCTCGGCACTAGCCTGACCAGGCTTACACGGTGCACACAGCGGGTGTGCGCAGAGTTACGGCCGACGTGTACAGCCGGTGCCGGGGGTGGCGCGCGATGAACCAGACGGACGAGGGCTCCGTGTCGATGCGGATGTTCGGCTCCCTGATCAGATCGCTGAGGCAGGCGCAGGACCTGAGCCGCGACGAACTGGCGGACCGGATCGGCTACTCGAAGTCGCTGGTCGCCATGATCGAACGCGGGGTCCGGATGCCGAGCCAGGCGTTCATCGACAAGGGGGAGGAGGTGTTGGAGGCCCGTGGGGTGTTGCGTGGGGCCGCGCCGTTTCTGTCGCGGGAGCGGTATCCGTGGTGGTTCGGAGAGTACGTGGACCGCGAGGCGGAGGCGGTGAGCGTGTACACGTACAACGTGCACGTACTACACGGCCTGGTGCAGACCGAGCATTACGCCCGTTCGGTGCTCGGCGCCCGCTACCCGATCCTGGACGGCGAGGAGATCGACCGCCGGGTACAGGCCCGGCTCGCCCGGCAGTCCCTGTTGTCCCGGACACCGGCCGTCTCGCTGGCGCTCGTCATCGAGGAATGGGTGCTCCGCAGGCCCATCGGTGGCCATGCCGTCCTGAGAGGGCAGTTGGAGCGGCTGCTGGAGTTGACGGCGATGCGGAACGTCTCCGTGCAGGTCATGCCGATGACGCGGAAGTCGCACGCGGGCTTCAACGGTCCGTGGACTCTGCTGGAGACGCCCGAGCGGGACTGGCTGGCCTACGTCGAGGGTCAGGCCGGTGGTCTGGTGATCGATGACCGGAAGGAGGTCAGCGAACTGCACGGGCGTTATGGGATGATCCGATCGCAGGCCCTCTCCACGGAGGACTCCGCGAAGCTGATCGAGCAGATGGCAGGGGAGCTATGAGCGCCGATCTCGCATGGTTCAAGTCCAGCTACAGCGGCGACGCGGGCGGCGAGTGCCTCGAAGTCGCCGTCGAGTGGCGCAAGTCGAGCTACAGCGGTGACGCGGGCGGCGACTGCGTAGAGGTCGCCGCCTGCCCCGGCACCGTGCACGTCCGGGACTCCAAGGACACCACCGGCCCCACGCTGGCCTTCGCTCCCGCCCAGTGGTCCGCCTTCGTCGGTTACGCCGTGGAGGCAGAGGTCCGGTGAGCGATTCCCGGGGGCACCGGACGACCGGTACCCCCGGGTGAGCGGTCAGTTCCGGCTCTCCAGGAGACCGCCGATGCGGTCGTGCAGCGCGTGCGGAAGCTGAAGCCGCCACCGTTCGGCGGCCTCCGCCATCAGTTCACGGCTCCAGGACCAGCTGTTGCGGGCCGCCGTTCGTACCTCGGACTCCCGGGCCGCCGAGGTCGTGGCCGTGTAGCGCTCGCGGTCGGCCGCGGGCAGGTCGGCCTCCAGGGCGCGGCTCGGGGTGAGCCAGTGGTCGGTGCTGTCCCGCAGCAGTCGGCAGAGCTTGAGCTGCTGCGGCGCGACCATGGTGTTCAGGAAGGCGTGGCCGCGGGCGGTCTCCCCGCGGGCGAGGACGTGGCCGACCATGAGCGTCCAGTTGGCCAGCTCGCCGGCCAGCTGCTGGGCGGTGGCGACCGGGTCGGGCGGGCTGAGGGGGGCCAGCTGCCGGGCCGCGCTCGTCAGCCGGCCGGTGCGGTCCAGCAGGACGGCCTGTTCGGGCTTCGGCAGGTGCACCATGCCCTGCCAGGTGGGGACCTCGTCGATGCCGGGTCCGGCGGCGGTGAGGTGGAACTCGCCGCGCATCAGGTCGTCGAAGACGACGGCGAGGATGCCGTACAGGTTGGTGTAGGCGAGTTCGAGCGGCGCGAGCTGTTCGAGGAACGCGCGGCCGTCGAAGGTGTCCAGCTCCTCGTCGCGGACGTAGAGGTACGCCTCGATGTCGGAGTGGGCGTCGGCCTCGCCCAGGGTCCAGGAGCCGTAGAGCAGGACGCCTTCGAGGCGGGGTTCGGCGTGGGCGAGCTGCCTCAGCCGGTCGATGCGGGCGTCGAGGGCTGGGCTTGCGGAACGAACGGTCATGATGGTGGTGATCTCCTGAGCGGGCGTGCGGGCACGCCGACGGTGCCCGGCTGCTTGCCGGGTGAGGGGTCTGGGGCCGTGCCGGCCGGCTCAGGAGAAGTTGGCCATGGACACGATCGTACCCATGACATCCGGTGAGCGCAGACCGCGGTGACAGCGGCCCGTCGAGCCGCCGGGATGCCGCGGTCCCGGGCGCAGAGGTGCCTGGGTGCCCGGACGGGACACTGGTGTCGTGGATCAGGTTCGAGAGACGGTGCGGCTGGTCGGTGACGTGCTCGGCGCCGAGGTCGTCGGTGTGTATCTGCACGGTTCCGCCGTGCTCGGCGGTCTGCGGCCGGCCAGTGATCTGGATGTACTCGTCGTCTCCCGGCGAAGCATGGACGAACGGGAACGCCGGGTCCTTCTCGACGGGCTGCTCGAACGGTCGGGTTCCGCGAACGGGGTCCGGCCGGTCGAGCTCACCGTCGTCGTCCGTTCCGAGGTCCGCCCGTGGCGGTACCCGCCGACCGGTGACTTCCTGTACGGCGAGTGGCTGCGGGAGGACTACGAGGCGGGTCTGCTTCCGCAGCCGGAGCCCGTGCCGGACCTGGCCCTGCTGATCCCGATGGTGCTGGCAGGCGACCGGCCTCTGGCGGGACCGCCCCCGGCCCGGGTCCTCGACCCCGTGCCGCACGCGGATCTCGTACGGGCGAGTGTGGCCGGCGTCCCCGAACTCCTCGGCGAGCTGGACGGTGACACCCGGAACGTCCTGCTCACCCTCGCCCGCGTCTGGAGCACGCTCGCCACCGGCGAGATCCGGTCCAAGGACGCGGCCGCCGACTGGGCCCTGGACCGGCTCCCGCCGGAGCACCGGCCGGTCCTGGCGCACGCCAGGGAGCTGTACCTCGGCCGCCGGTACGACGAGGAGCACTGGAGCGGCGGGCTCCGGGCCCGGGTGCGCCCGCACGTGGAGGCGGTGCTCGCGGAGATCGAGCGGTTGTCGCCCCGCTGACGCACCCGGGCACGGGGCTCAGCCGGTGATCACCTCGTCGGACGCGAGGCTCTTCGTCCGGGCCGTGATCGTCGAACGGAGTGTTTCCGCCTTCGCGGCGAGGTCGTCCGGGTCCGCGCCCGCCGCCTCGGCGCGGGCGACCGCCGTGTCCAGCGCCTTCCCGGCCCGGCCGGAGGCGTAGTACGTCTCGTACAGCTCGCGGTACGCCTCGTGGCGGACGTCGTCGAAGGCGTCCAGCTCCAGGAAGCGTTCCTTGAGCCGGTGACCGGACATCCCGCCGCGTCGTCGTCCTTCACCCTCGGCCTGGTTCGGACCGGTTCGGTTCGGGTCCGCTTCGTTCTGGTTCCCTTCGTTCGGGGCGGCCCGGTCTGCGGGGTCCTGGTCTGCCGTTCCCTCGTCTCCCTCATCGGCGGTGCCCCGGGTGCGTGCGCCCTCCGGAGCCCGGCCTGCTCCGGCCGGGGGCTCGCCGGCGCCCGCCGGGGCACCGCCTCCGCCACCTCCGCCGAGCATGCCGCCCGCCTCGTCCGGTCCCTGTTCCGCGTCGCCGCTGAGGGTGAGGTTGAAGTCCCAGCCGAGGATGGTGAACTTCTTCGCCGACAGGTCGTACCAGAGGTAGTAGTTCTTGCCCGGACCCGACATGTCGTCGAAGTTCAGCAGGAGGTTCTGCGTCGCGACGTAGCGGGCGAAGGACTCGACGTCGACGTGGTCGGAGAGTTCCTTCTCGAACTCCTCGTCGGAGGCGGTCTCCACCCACTCGATCAGGTCGACCACCGGCTGGACGTCCTGGCTGCCCTCCATCGTGAGCTGCTTGAAGTCCTCCTTGTAGTCGGTCTGGTCGTCTCCCTTGTACGTGAAGGATCCGGTGGACAGGGCCTTGTAGAGGACGCCGTTGTCGCCGACCGTGTTCCGCGCGTAGTCGGCGCCCGGGTTCTCCACCATCAGCCGGGTCGCCGCCGGGCGGTTGTTGACCTTGAGGGAGGAGAAGGCAAAGCGCTCGGCGGGCTGCTCCGACGCGTCCATCAGGGAGAGGGTCACCGCCTCGTTGAGGGGGACCTCGGCGTTGCTGCCCGGACGGAGGGAGATCTCCTGGTGCCCCTGGTAGGCGCGGCCCTCGACGTACTTGTCGACGCTGATCAGCCAGGGCAGTTCCTCGGGCTTGTCGGCGGACAGCGAGACCATGCCGCCGCGACCGTCCGGGCCGACTCGGCGCCGCTGGGCCTGGTCGCCCTCGCCGTCCGCTTCGGCGGCCGGGGCGTCCTGGCCCTGCCGGCTCGCGCCGCCCGGGAGGCCACCGCCGGCACCCCCGGCCCCGCCGGCACTGCCTGCACCCCCGGCACCCCCGGCACCCCTGGCTTCCGCCTCCGCGCCGCCCGGGGCGGCTGCGCCCCGTCCGCCCCCGCCACCGCGCAGCGACCGGAGCGTCGAGTTGCCCTTCAGCCGGATGCCGACGCTGTTGAGGTACGTGCCGTCGACCGTCAGGTCCGCCTCGATCCAGTCCTTCTCGCCGTCCTCCTGGAACTTCTTCATCATCCGGTCGAAGTCGTCCACGTCGTACTCCAGTTGGAGGGTGTGCTCCGCCGAGTCGTCGTAGAGGTCCACGGTGCCCGCGACGTTCTCCGTGATCGCGGTCTCGTCGGACTCGGCCGCCGCGCTCGTGACGTACGGAATGATCCGTACGTCACCGAAGAACGCGAGCAGCACCGTCAGCGATGCCGCCAGCAGGGCCACCGGCCGCCAGTGCTGGCGCAACCGCACCGGGAGCCGGTGCCGGATACTGGTCAGGGCGCTCATCACAGGTCCGTCTGGTCGTATCCGGTGAGGACCGTGACCCGCTGGCCGAAGGTCCGCTCCTGGAGGGCGGTGACGAGCCCGCCCGGTTCGACGCCCTTCTTCATGCGGACCGTGTAGAAGAGTTCGGTGAGGGCGCCGCCGCGGATGGATTCCGTGCTGACCAGCTCGAACTCGGTGGTCTTGGAGATCAGTACGTCCTGGATGGCGGCGGTGTGGTCCTCGCCCGCCGGGACCTGCACCTTGACCACCTGCCGCTGCACGTTCAGCGCGAACCAGTTGAACTTGTGCATCACGACGACGATCAGGCACACCGCGACCGCCGCGATCGCCGCCAGGGTGTAGAAGCGGGCACCGGCCGCCATGCCGACGCCCATCGTCAGGAAGATGAAGCCGACGTCCCGTGTCTCCTTGACCGCGTTCCGGAAGCGGACCACGGAGAGCGCGCCGACCAGGGAGAAGGCACGGGCGAGGTTGGAGCCGACGACCAGCATGATCAGGGCGACGATCATGCCGATGATCACGAGGGTCTGGACGTAGGACTGGCTGTAGGAGATGTTCCGGTGGGTGGCCCGGTACACCCAGCCGATCAACGCGCTCAGCACGAAGGACAGGGACATCGCGATGACGATGTCGGTCACGCTGAACGTACCGCTGAGGTCTTGCACGTCGAAGGGCACGGGCTTACGCCTCCACAGGCTGGTGGGTGGGGGTGGGGGTGGTCTTGGAGCAGGTGGGGACGGTGGGCTGCCGGGCGGCGTCGGGCCGGACGTCCTCGTCGCGGACGTGGAACGCCGAGCGCGGAGCCTTGCCGTACGCCTCGATGCTCTGGCAGTACTTCGAGACGCGGACGACCTGGAGGTTCCGCCGGGCGGTGAGGTCGGTGACCCAGTACGGCACCCGCTCGTTCGCCTTGACCTCCATGACGCACAGGCGCGGCGGAATGGTGAACCGGTTCTCGGCGGCGGCGCCCAGGTGGAAGTCACGGTCCCGGCCCCGGACGCGGCGGTCGAAGGTGACGCGGAGCCCGGTGTCGGCGTCCCGGCCGACGAGCGCTTCGCGCTGGTAGCCGGTGACGGCGGTCGCCCGGAGGTCGAGCCGTACGAGCAGTTCCAGGACCTCGGCGACGAACGGCCGCTCCTCGGGGGCGTGCCCGACCAGCTCGCGCCCGTCACAGAGCCGGCGGGCCGTCCCGTACGGGAGGCGGACCCGGCGTTTCTGGGTGACGCGGTTGACGCGCTGTTTGACCTCGACGAAGACCGGCGAGTCGTCGGTGATCGCCGAGGGGTCGCCGTAGTGCCGGACGCGCAGCTTCCGGCGGAACTTCAGGCCCTCGATCTTCTCCCAGTAGAAACGCAGCTCAGGCGTGTCGTAGTAGAGGCTCCACACGCCGTAGCCGCCGACCGGGCTGTGCAGGTCACGGTCCATCCGCCGGGCGAACTCGTCCCGCAGCCCGACCGACTCCTCGACCGGCACGAGGTACTTGATCTCGTACCGGTTGAAGGCGTGCAGCCGGCTCGCGACCCGCAGGCCGGCGCCCTGCTCTTCCATGAATCCTCCGCCGTTGTCGGACACCTCATCGGTGCTGGCGAGAGGACACGAGACCAGGCGTTTCTGAGAACCGGCTGTGCGTTTCTTCTGAACGGCATGAGTCTTCCGGGCGAACGGCGGGCGGAGCACCCCCACGGCGGCGCCGAGGGCGTGTGGGACCCGGTCGCCCCGGTCTGCTTCTACACTGGCCGTGTGGTGACCACCGACTGGCAGAGCGACCTCCGACGGCGCGGGTACCGGCTGACCCCGCAGCGCCAGCTCGTGCTGGAGGCCGTGGACAAGCTCGAGCACGCGACGCCGGACGCGATCCTCACCGAGGTCCGGCGCACCGCGGGCGGAGTCAACATCTCCACGGTGTACCGGACGCTGGAGCTGCTGGAGGAGCTGGGCCTCGTCAGCCATGCCCACCTCGGGCACGGGGCGCCGACGTACCACCTGGCCGACCGGCACCACCACATGCACCTGGTGTGCCGGGACTGCTCCGACGTCATCGAGGCCGACGTCTCGGAGGCCGCCTCCTTCACCGCGCACCTGCGGGAGAAGTTCGGCTTCGAGACCGACATGAAGCATTTCGCGATCTTCGGGCGGTGCGCGTCCTGCGCGTCCCGGAGGCCCGGGGCGGACGGCTCCGGGGAGCAGCCGGCCGACGAGTCGTAGGCTGGTGGGCATGCAGCCACACCACCGCGCGAGTCCCCTGCTGACGCTGCCCGGCGCCGTAGCCGCCGAGGCGCCCGACGAGGGTGTCGCCGCGCACTACGGAGACCTGTTCCGCGAGCAGCGGGCGCTGGCCGACGGGCAGGGCTTCGTCGACCTCTCGCACCGCGGCGTCGTCACCGTCACCGGCGACGACCGGCTGAGCTGGCTGCATCTGCTGCTCACCCAGCACGTCAGCGAACTGCCGCCCGGGCACGCGACCGAGGCCCTGGTGCTCTCCGCCAACGGGCACATCGAGCACGCGCTCTACCTGGTCGACGACGGCACGACGACCTGGGCGCACGTGGAGCCCGGCACCGAGGGCGCGCTGATCGCCTATCTGGAGAGCATGAAGTTCTTCTACCGGGTCGAGGTGGCCGACGCGACCGACGCCTGCGCGGTCGTGCACCTCCCCGCGGGCTCGATCGCCGGTACGCCGCCCGGCGCGGCCGTCCGGGAGACCCCGCACGGCCGGGACGTGTTCCTGCCGCGCGAGGAGCTGGAGTCCTTCGCCGGGGCGCACGGCCCCGCGGCCGGCGTGCTGGCCCTGGAGGCGCTGCGCGTCGAGGCGCACCGGCCGCGCCTGGGCCGGGAGACCGACCACCGCACCATCCCGCACGAGCTGGGCTGGCTGGACTCGGCCGTCCATCTCCAGAAGGGCTGTTACCGGGGGCAGGAGACGGTCGCCCGGGTCCACAACCTGGGCAAGCCGCCGCGGCGGCTGGTCTTCCTGCACCTGGACGGCAGCGAGGTGAAGCTGCCCGCGCACGGCGCCCCGGTGCGGCTCGCCGCGGACGGCCCGGACGGGCGGCAGATCGGCTTCGTCACCACCTCGGCCCGCCACCACGAGCTGGGGCCGATCGCGCTGGCGCTGGTGAAGCGGAACGTCCCGGTGGACGCGGCGCTGCTGGCCGAGGGGACGGCCGCGGCCCAGGAGGCCGTGGTCCGGCCGTAACACCGCCGCGTCGCGGCACCCGGCCGCGGGGCTCCGGACCCGGGGCGGGCCCGCCGATCCGATCCGGGGCGGGTGCTCCCGATCCGGGGCGGGTGCTCCCGATCCGGGGCGGTCGGGCGGCCGGTCCGGGGCGGCGGCCGGTCAGTTCCGCGGCGGCGGCCGGTCCGCGCCGGGGCCTCGGTGCGGACCTCGACCAGCGTCGCGCACGGGTTCAGGTGCCGACCAGCGTCGCGCACGGGTTCAGACCCCGCCCAGCACCATGAACCGGTTCAGACCTCGACCAGCACCGTGAACGGGCCGTCGTTCGTCAGCGACACCTGCATGTCCGCCCCGAACCGGCCCGTCTCCACCTGCGCGCCGAGCGACCGCAACTGCGCGACGACCTCGTCGACCAGCGGCTCGGCGCGCTCGCCGGGCGCTGCCGCGTTCCACGTGGGACGGCGGCCCTTGCGGGCGTCACCGTAGAGAGTGAACTGCGAGATCACCATCAGTGGCGCGCCGAGGTCCGAGCAGGACTGCTCCGGCCCGTCCTCGCCCTCGCCGTCGAAGAGCCGAACCGTCCAGAGCTTGCGCGCCATGCGGGCGGCCTTCTCCTCGGTGTCGTCGTGCGTGACGCCGACCAGCACGCACAGCCCCCGGCCCTTGATTTCGCCGACCGTCCGGCCGTCCACGACGACGCTCGCACCGTTCACTCTCTGTATCACCGCACGCATGCGTCCATGATGCCCTGCGTCCAACCGGGTCTGATCGGGTGCGGTGGCTGTGCACGCACGGTACGCACGGTGGCACGATGCAGACATACGGTGCGCGTCCTGCCGAACCCGGCGCCGGACCGCGCCGAACGGAGGGGAAACACACGCATGAGCACCACCCGAGCCGGTGAGACGCCCGGCCCCGTACCGACCACCCGTGCGAGCAGTCGCACAGACGCTCGCGCGACTACCGCCGCGGCGTCCGCATGTGCCACCGTCAGAGTCACCGCCGCTCGATCCGTTCCGTCACGCACCGAGGATGGGCCCATGCTCCACCAGGCCGCCGATGCCATTCAGCCGCGCCCGCCGCTCCAGCGCACGGCTTCGCTGCCCGACGCGCCCCGGCGCGACCTGGGGGGACTGAGCCTCCCGGAGCTGCGCCTGCTCCGGCGGGACGCCCAGCGGGAGGAGGCCGACCTCAGCTATGTGCGGCGGCTGCTCCAGGGCCGGATCGACATCCTGCGGGACGAGCTGAACCGCCGGGCAGCGGCACCCGGGCGCCCGGTTCCCGAGCGGCTGGAGCTGCGCCGTCTGGACGTCGGACGGCTGTCGGCGATCCTGGCCGACGCGCCCTCCCGGGTCCGCTCCTCGGCGCGGCACGTGACGCTGGGGACTCCGTACGGCGAGGAGTACCGGCAGCTTGCCGAGGAGATGCTGTCCGAGGTCGGGCTCTCCGACCTGGAGGCCCGCACGGACACGGAGCTGCACACCGGCCTCGGCCGGCTGATCCGGTACGAGCAGCAGGTTTCCGTACGGCGTCAGGCGACGCAGCGCACGGCCGACGACTGCAGCGCCGAGATCGCCCGCCGTTACCGGGAGGGCGAGGCGCAGGTGGACGATCTGCTCGTCTGACGGACGGGAACGACGGGGGCCCGCCGGACCGCGGAGAGGCGGTGGACCGACGGAGGGGCGACGGACCACGGCGGGGCGGTGGACCACGGCGGGGGCGGCGGACCGGGGCGGGGGCGGCCGCCCCGGCAGGACCGCCTCAGGACTCGCGGGACCGGCCGCCCCGCCACCCGGCTCGCGGAACCGGCCGCCCCGCCACCGGACTTCGCGGGCCGGGACACGGGGTACGGGGAGACGGGGACTCGCGGACTCGCGGACACGCGGACTCGCGGATACGGGGACACGGAGCCTCGCGGACACGGGAGCACCGGGGCACCGGCCACCCGGCCGACCGCACCGGCCGACCGCATCCCCCGGCGGACGCCCCGCGCCCCGGCCGCCCCCGGAAAATGGCGCGCCCCGCTGCGAGGGCGGCGTCTAGCGTGGCGGCATGAGTTCCGAGGTCCGCACCATCACCGACGCCGAGTTCCACGATTGGGTCCGCGCCGTGGCCACCGGTTTCCTCCGCCCGCCGGACATCTCCCGGGAAGAGGTCGACGTCCGTCGGACGACCACGGACCTGGCGCGCACGCTCGGCGCGTTCGACGGCGGCCGCTGCGTGGCGACCCTCCGCAGCTTCACCCAGGAGTTGACGGTGCCCGGCGGCACGGCGGTGACGGCCGACGCGGTCAGCAATGTGACGGTGGCTCCCACGCACCGCCGCCGCGGGCTGCTCAGCCGGATGATGGCGGCGGACCTGGCGGCTGCCGAGGAGCGCGGGGACGCCCTCGCCACGCTCACCGCCGCCGAGTACCCGATCTACGGCCGTTTCGGATTCGGGCCCGCGACCTGGACCACCGAGTGGCGGGTCGACGTGCCGCGTGCCGGGCTCGACCCGCGCTGGTCGGGGCCGGGCGACGGCGGCCGGATCGACCTGGTCGACGGCGCCGAGGTGCGGAAGCTCGGGCCGGAGCTGCACGACCGGATGCGCGCCGCCCGGCACGGCGTCGTCAGCCGTGACGACCACTGGTGGCGTGTCTTCACCGGAGACGTCCGGCACCCCGGCGGCGGCACCTGGATCGAGCCGTTCTACGCGGTGTACCGCTCGCCGGAGGGCCGCGTCGACGGCCTGCTGGTCTACCGGGCGGACGACAAGTGGGAGGCGAAGGTCCCGCACAACACGGCGACCGTCAGCGATCTGCTGGCGGACGGCCCGGCGGCCGAACGCGCCCTGTGGCACTTCCTGCTCTCCGTCGACTGGGTCACGACCGTCGACTCCGGGCCGCGGGCTCCGGACGATCTGCTGCCGCTGCTGCTCCCCGATCCGCGCGCGGCCCGGATCACGACCCATGCGGACTTCCTCTGGGTGCGGCTGATGGACGTACCGCGCGCCCTCGAGGCCCGCGGCTACCAGGGCTCCGGCAGCCTGGTGCTGGAGGTGCACGACGCCACGGGGCTGTCCGGCGGCCGGTTCCGGCTGGACGCCGACCCCACCGGCTCGGCCTGCGCGCCGACGACGGAGTCCCCGGATCTGGCACTGCCCCTGGGCGCGCTGGGATCGCTCTACCTGGGTGACGAGTCGGCCGTACGGCTGACCGCGCTGGGCCGGGCCGAGGAGCTGCGGACGGGCGCGGCGGTGCGGGCGGACCAGCTGCTGCGCACGTCCCGGCGGCCGTGGTGCCCGGACGTCTTCTGACCCGGCCGGCGGACCGGCACGAAGCGAAATGAAACGAAACGGCACGGGCGGGACCGGAAGGGCGGCCGGGACCTGCGCGTGAGCCGGCCCAGGCGTCCATGACGGAGGGAGCCCGCCGACGGGCCCGGGGAGAGGGGCCCGCCGGCGGGCTACTGTGCGAGGAGCATCGCGAGCACGACGGCCCCGATGCAGCCGCACGTCAGGTTCTTGGCCTTGACCCCGATGGTGACCAGCAGGAGGCCGACCACGCCGACGACTCCGAAGTGGAACTCGATCAGCTCCTCGAAGCTGATGGCGGCCACAGCGGCGAGCAGGGCGAGGAGAGGCATGGGGATCACTCCCTTCCGAACAACCAACCAGACAACTACCAAACAGATCGGTGAAGTTGTCTTTCGTAGTTGATACATCCCCCACTTGCGCTGCATATAATCTGCTTACAGAGCAGACAAGTTGACCGGACATCATCCAGACACCCTCCAGGACGCCTGGAAGATGACTGGAGTTGGCGATGAGTCACCCTGTCGAGCGCGTGGAATCAAACTCGACACGGCACATCAATTTCGCGAATGTGGCTGCAAGTTGTACGGTGACCCGGTGAGCACCGATGCGCGGGACGACCGCTCCGGGCGGGACGATCGCGATGCGCTGAAGTACCAGCGCATCGCCAATCAGCTCCGCATGGAGATCAGCGACGGCGTCTACGCCGTGGGCGACCGCATGCCCACCCAGGAAGAGCTGGTCGCCCGTTTCGACGTCTCCCGCGCCACGGTGGTGCACGCGCTGGACGATCTCCGCAAACAAGGCTGGATCAAGACCCGCAAGGGCAGCGGCTCCACCGCCGCCCGGCCCGACACGGGCGACCGGCCGTTCGACGTGGCGGACACCTCGTCACCGATGGCCGCGCTGCGGCCCCATCTGACCGCCGCGTTCCGGGAGGAGCACGTCACGATCGACGTGTTCTCACTGACCGCCGAGACCATGAGCCGCCACATCAGCGCGCAGGTCCTCGACGTCGAGGCAGGAGTCAGCCGGCCGCGATCCATCCGGCTCCGGCTGATGCTGCCCGCACCCGACATCCAGCTCGCACTGCCCCGGGCCAAGGACGATCCCTCGGACGAACGCCCGCTCCAGCGTCACCGGGCCCTCACCGTGCGGCATGTCGGAACCCTGCGGGACGACCTCTACCGGCTGCGTACCGTCGGTCTGGTCCCCGAGGTGTCGGTCGAGATCCGGTCCGTACCCCTCACCCCGAGTTCGAAGCTCTACCTGCTCAACGGCCGCGAGGCGCTGTACGGGATGTACCAGCCCGTGGAGCGGTCGGTGACCATGCCCGACGGTGAGACCGTCACGATCCTGGACGCGCTGGGCGTGGGGGCGCGCCTGTTCCGGGACGTGAAGGACGACCGCCGGCCCAACTCCCGGGCCTCCCTCCACGTCGCCGAACTCCAGCAGTGGTTCGACAACTGGTGGCAGGAGCTCGCACGAGAAGAGAGCTACGGCAACTGACGGTGAACGCCCCCCTCACGGCGGACGGGCCGGTGGCCCCCCGGGGCTCCGCCCCCGCCGATTCGCTCGTCGCGCTGTGCAGCGACGTCCTGCTGCGCGACTGGTGTGTCCTGTTCGACTTCGACGGCCCGCTGGCCGACCTGTTCGCCGCGCCCCGCTGGTCGGTCTCGGGGCGGCGGCGGACCGTGCGCGCCACCCGTGACCTGCGGCGGGTGCTGCGCCGGCACGGGGTTTCGGCACCGCCGCTGGACGACCCGCACGATCCGCACGAACTGTTCCGGCGGACCCTGGACGGGCTCGCCCCGGCCGCCACGCGCACCTTCCCGGCCGGCTCGGGCACCTTCCCGGCCGCCACGGACACCTTCCCGGCCGGCTCGCGGTCCGGGGAACGACCGGCAGAGGTACGGGAGGCCGGGGCACGGGAGCACCGGGTCCGGGAGGCCGCGGCGGGACGTACGGACGGCGCGCGTCCGGGCGCCCGGCCGGACGGGGTACGCCTCGGGGAACGGCCGGCCGGGCCGCTGCGGGACGCGCTGCACGCCCGGCTGGACACCCAGGAGCGCCGGGCGGCGCGGACCGCGCGCCCCACTCCGGGCGCGGCGGAGACCGTACGGCTGCTGCACGGGCTCGGTCTGCGGCTGGCGGTCACCTCCAACAACGCCGAGGCCGCCGTTCGCGCGTATCTCCGCCGCGCCCGACTGCTCGGCTGCTTCCTCGAACGCGGTTCGCCCGGAGCGGGCGCCACGTCCGCGGCGGGCGGTCCCGCGGCCGTGATCGTCGGCCGCGACGGCGACCACCGGCGGATGAAGCCCGAACCGTACTGCCTGGAGCGTGCCATGGAGCGGCACGGGGCCGTTCCCGCGGCCAGCCTGCTCATCGGCGACGCGACCACGGACGTGAAGGCGGCGCGGGCCGCGGGCGTCGCCGTCTGCGGCTACGGCCCGACCGAGGACAAGGCCCGCGCCCTGCGCGACGCCGGGGCCGATGTCGTCGTGACCCACATGTCGCAGCTCACCGCCGCGCTGGCCGAGGCGCGGGCCCGGGTCACCCGCCCGGTGTCCGCGGGAGGGTGACCCGGGCCGCTGAGCTACGCGGCACCTGGTCACCGGATCCGGGCCCGGGCCCGTCGCTGTGCCGCGGCGGGCCTCCCGCCGGGGCGCGGCCGTGCCGTGTCAGTGGTGCTCCAGCTCCACCTTGGGCAGCAGTCGGCGCAGCGCGGACGGCAGCCACCAGGCCCGGCGGCCCAGCAGTTGCATGACCGCGGGAACGATCAGGCAGCGGATCACCACCGCGTCGAGCAGGATCGCCACCGCCAGGCCCAGCCCGAACTGCTGGAGCATCCGGTCCGGGCTCAGCACGAAGGCCGCGAACACCACGATCATGATGGCCGCCGCCGCGGTGATGACCTTGCCGGTGGCGGCGAGGCCCTCCCGGACCGCGCCCTGCGCGTCCTTCGTGCGCTCCCACTCCTCGTGGATCCGGGACAGCAGGAACACCTCGTAGTCCATCGACAGCCCGAACACGATCGCGAAGATCATGACGGGGATGAACGACTCGATCGGCCCCGGCTCGACCCCGAACCAGCCGTGCTGGAAGACCAGCGTGATCGCGCCGAGCGCCGCGCCGATGCTCACCAGGTTGAGCAGAGCCGCCTTCACCGGGATCAGCACCGAGCGGAACACGACGAGCAGCAGGAGCGCCGACAGACCGACGACGACGGAGACGAACAGCGGCAGCCGGTCGGCGACGGTGGCCGCGAAGTCCTCGGAGGCGGCGGTCGGGCCGCCCACCAGATACTCCGCACCGGTCTCCCGTTCGAGCGCCGGGAGTACGTCGTCCCGGAGGCTGCCGACCAGTTCGGAGGTCTCCGCGGACTGCGGTGAGGTCTCCGGGAACGCGATGACCGTCGACACACCGGAGTCGTCCCCGGCCGGGACCGGCGGCGTCGCGGCGGCGATGCCGGGGGTGCCGGCCAGCGTCCGCCGCAGCTCCGCCCCCGCCGCGCCGGGATCTGAAGCGTTTGCTCCGGCCGGGTTGGAGACGATCACGAGCGGGCCGTTGAAGCCGGCGCCGAAGCCCTCCGCCAGCAGGTCGTACGCCTGGCGGCTGGTCTTCGTCTCCGGGTCGTTGCCCGCGTCCGCGAAGCCGAGCCGCATGTCGGCGGCGGGCGCGGCCAGGGCGCCGAGCGCCAGCAGCGACACCACGAGCGCGGCCCACGGCCTGCGCTGCACCCCGGTCGCCCAGCGCCGCCAGCGCGCGCCCTCCTCGCCGGCGGCCTTCGCGGCGCGCTTCTCGACGTTGCGGCGGATGCGCGCCCCGGTGATGCCGAGCAGTGCGGGCAGCAGGGTCAGCGAGGCCAGCATGGTGACCAGTACGGTCAGCACGACGGCGAGGGCGACGCCCTGGAGCGAGCCCAGGCCGAGCACCACGAGGCCGAGCAGCGCGATGATGACCGTGCAGCCGGCGAAGAAGACCGTACGGCCGGCGGCGTCCAGGGCGGTGCGGGTCGCCTGCTCGGGTTCGGCGCCGCGCAGCAGTTCGCTGCGGTAGCGGGAGAAGATCAGCAGGGCGTAGTCGATGCCGACACCGAGCCCCACCAGCATCATGATCGGCGGGGTGAAGTCGGCGACGGTCGCCAGATGCGAGGCGAGCCCGATCAGGCCGACCGACACGCCCACCGCGAAGACGGCCGTGACGACCGGCAGGCTCGCCGCGACCAGCGAACCGAAGAGGAGGACGAGGACGACCAGGGCGCCCAGCATTCCCGCGCCCTCGGCGGCACCGCCGCCGCCCTCCTCCGCGGCCCGGGCCGCGTCACCGCCCACCTCGGCGCGCAGCCCGTCGCCCCCGGCCTCCTGCGCGGTGTCGATGATCCGCCGCACGTCCTCGACGGGGACGGACTCGGCCGGGCCGTCCAGGGTGACGGTCGCGTACGCGATCCTGCCGTTCCCGGCGACGGCGGCGGCGTTGCCCTCGGCGTACGGGCTGCGGACGTCGAGGACCCGCGGCAGCTTCGCGACCTCCGCGAGCATCGGCTCCACCCGGTCCCGCACCGCCGCGTCGCGCACCCCGCCCCCGGCCTCGAGAACGATGTCCAGCGTGCCGCCCGCCTGGGCGGAACCGTGCTCCTCCAGCAGTTGCCGGGCGGCCTGCGAGTCGGTGCCCGGGAGGGAGAAGTCGTTGCGGTAGTCGCTGCCGGCCAGGCCGGCCAGCGCCGTGACGGCGGCCAGGGTGAGGACCCAGAGGAGGAGGGCACGCCGGCGGTGGCGGTGGGAGAAGACGGCCAGCCGTTCGAAGACGGACGGCCGGCGAACGGGTGGACCGACGGCACCGGGCCCGGCCGGGTCGCCGCCGGCCGGGTCTCCGCCGTTGCGGCTGCCGCCGGTCGGGTCTCCGCCGTTCCGGCTGCCGCCGGACGAGCTGCCGGTGCTGCCGGTGCTGCCGCCGGAAGATCCGCCGTCGGCCGGACCCGGTGAAGGCGTTGATGTCGTACTCATCGGTCACTCACTTCCTGAACACTCTCCTGGCACCCCTGTGCCCGCGCTTGTGCACGCCGTGCGCGCCGGTACGACACCCGGTACGACGCCCGATGGGGCCTCGTGTTCTCCCGGGGCTTCCCCGGCCCTCCACGGCCCGGCCGACCCGCCCGGACAGTCGGATCCGGCGCGGATCCCACGCGGCACGCGGACGGGTGGGCGGACCTCGGACGAACCTCACGCGGACCTCGGACGGACCTCGGGCAGAACTCGGACGGACCTCACAGGGCGGAGCCCACGCGGCACGCGGATCTCATGTCCGACCAGGATCGTCCGCCGGGGTGCCCCGGGGCGTCGGCCGTGGGCTGACACCTGCGGTACGGCCGGGGTTGCGAGGCGGGGGCGGCGGCTACCCCGTGGGTTGCGCCGGGCCCCGACACGGCCCCGAGGCGGTCCGGGCGTCGGGTCGGGGTCGGGTGCGGCCGTGGCGGGGGCGCGGTGCGGGTGAGCGGGAGGCGCCGGGGCACGGGCTCGGGGTGTTCGGGCCTTCGGAGCGGCGCGCGGTGACCGTTTTACGGACGTTTGCGGGCGAATTGTCCCGCCGTACGGGCGCCACGGGACGGCGGGCACGGCTCCGGGCTGCCCGGAGGGGTCGCCCCTGAGCGCGTCAGCACAGGGCACGGGGGTGCGCCGGAGCGGGTCGGCTGAAGGTCGTCCCGGAGCGGTTCGGTGCAATGCCCGGAGCGCGTCGGTTCGGAGTTCGTTCCGGAGCGCGTCGGTTCGGAGTTCGTTCCGGAGCGAGACCGCTCAGGGGTGCGCCGGAGCGCCTCAGCTCAGCCAGCCCGGGGTGACCAGGCCCGACTCGTACGCCAGGATCACCAGTTGGGCCCGGTCCCGGACGTCCAGTTTCGTCATGATGCGGCTGACGTGTGTCTTCGCCGTCGCGGGGCTGAGGACCAGCCGTGCCGCGATCTCGTCGTTCGACAGGCCCTCTCCGACCAGGCGCATCACCTCCCGCTCGCGCTCCGTGAGCACACCCAGCCGCGGCCCGGGGTCGGGCTGTTTGGCGCGGCTCGCGAACTCCGCGATCAGACGCCTGGTGATCGCGGGCGCGATGAGCGCGTCGCCGCGCGCCACGACCCGTACGCCGTGCAGGAGTTCGTCCGGCTCGGTGTCCTTCACCAGAAAGCCGGAGGCGCCCGCGCGGAGGGCCCCGTAGACGTAGTCGTCGACGTCGAAGGTGGTGAGGATGACGACCCGTACGCCCGACATCCGCTCGTCGCCGACGATCCGGCCGGTCGCCTCCAGTCCGTCGGTACCCGGCATCCGGATGTCCATCAGGACGACGTCGGGACGCAGTTCGCGGGCGAGGCGCACCGCCTCGTCTCCGTCGCCCGCCTCGCCCACGACCTCCATGTCGTCCTCGTCGCCGAGGATGGAGCGGAACCCGGCACGGACCAGGGTCTGGTCGTCGGCGAGCAGGATGCGGATCATCGGTTCGGGTCGCTTTCTGCGGGACTGTCGGTGCCGGAGGCCGGGGGCGGCGGGGGTGACGTGGGGGGCGTGGGCGGCGGGGTCTGTTTGTCCTGTGGGACCCGTGGGGTCTGCTCGGACTGTGAGGTTTGCGGGGGCTGCTTGGACTGTGCGGCCTGCGGGGTCTGCTTGGACTGCGGCGGGGGCCGCCGGTCGGTGGCGGGGGTGCGGGAATCGGGGCCGCTGTCGCCGGGCGGCAGCGGAATTCGGGCCTCCACCCGGAAGCCCGTGTCCGTGTTGCGGGCACTGAACGTGCCGCCGAGCGACTCCGCCCGTTCGGCCATGCCCCGGACTCCGCTGCCGGTCGCGGTGGCGTCCGGTCCCGCTGCGCCCCGGCCGTCGTCCTCGACCCGCAGCAGCAGTTCGTCCGCCGAACGCCGGACGGTCACGGTCGCGCGCCGGGCGGCGGCGTGCCGGGCGACGTTCGTCAGGGACTCCTGCACGATGCGGTACGCGGCCAGGTCCACGGCGGGCGGCAACGGGCGGGGACCGGCCCGGTCGCCACGGCCCTCCGGGCCCCGGTCACGGTCCCGGTCACGGCCCCGGTCCCGCTCCTGGCCGGGCGCGGGGTCGGGGACTGAGTCGGATCCGGAGTCGGGGTCGGGGTCGGGGTCGGGGTCGGAGTCGGGGTCGGAGTCGGAATCGGATCCGGCGTTTTCGGGGACGGAGGTAGGAGCGGGGACGGGGGTAGGAGCGGGGACGGGGGTAGGAGCGGGGCCGGGGTGAGGGGCGAGGCCGGGGCTGGGGCAAGAGCCGGTCGGGGGAACACCGGGCACGCCCTCGACCCGGGTACGGATCTCCAGGCCGCCCGCCCGGGCCCGTTCGACCAGTTCCGGGAGCCGGTCGAGCCCCACGCCCGCCGGTGTCGTCGGTGCCGCCTCGTCGACCTGCCGCAGCAGTCCCAGCGTCGCGCGCAACTCGCGCAGGGCGTCCTTGCTGGTGGCCTTCACCGCTTCGAGCGCCCGTTCCGCCGGTTCGAGCTGCGCCGGGTCGCCCGGACGCTTGGTCAGCCGGTGCAGGGCGGCGCTGGACTGGACGTTGATCAGGGAGATGCTGTGCCCGAGCACGTCGTGCAACTCCCGCGCGATCCGCAGCCGCTCCTCGGTGGCGCCCTGCACGGCTCGCGCCTCCTGTTCCCGTTCGGCGGCAAGCGCCCGCTGCTCCGCCTCGTGCAGATACGCGTTCCGGGTGAGCTGGGCGCGGCCGATGGCGAGCACGCTGAGCAGCCAGCCGCCGAGCATGAACAACGACGCGTCGTCGACCTGCCGGTCGTCGGGGTCCTGGAGGGTCTCGCCGTAGGCGACGGCCACCATGGTGAACACGGACAGCGCCACGGCCGCGCCGAAGCGGTCCGCGACGATCGCGCTGTAGAGCGCCACCACGAATACGATCATGAGCGGGCCGTCGTACTCGCTGACCGGGTAGTACACCGCGCAGACGGCGAGCGTCACGGCCGCCACCGTCACCGGCCGCGTCCGGCGCCAGTACAACGCCGCACAGCCGACCACGACCAGCAGCCAGCCCGCCAGGGTCTGCTCCGGCGTCTCCGCCTTCCCCCGCATGCTCAGGGCCGTGCCGACGGCCACGACGAAGGCGATGCCGAGTGCCGTCGCCGCGTCCGTGAACCGCTCGGGACCCTCCGCACGGCCCTCGTCCCCGCGCCCCGCCGGACCGGCCGGCCCCGGACCGGCGCCGTTCCGGAGCGAGCCGGATTCGGGCCGGCGCGGCCGGCCGGGTCCGAGGAGCCGCCGCAACCGTTCCTCCAGGCGACGGAGCGGGGTACGCGGAGGAGTTGCCATGCCCGCAGGATAGGCGGCGGCCACCGGGCCGACCCGCCGTACGGAACGGGCCCCCGAAACCGCACCCGACGGTCCCGCGGCGGGCCGTGCAGCGCGCACCGACGGGCGCGGGCGGCACCGGACGCGGGCGGCACCGGCGGCACCGCCGCGGAGACTTCCGTACTCCGGAATGCCCCGCTCCGGAATCCCGTGCGCAAGAGAGCCCCGTCGCAGCGGCCGTACACCGGAATGCCTCGCGCAGAGGCCCGTACGCGGACGTGCCGCACGTCGGAACCGCGTGCGCCGACGACCCCGTGCGCGAGACCTCGTACGCCGGAACGCCTGCGCAGAAGCCCGTACGCGAACGTGCCGCACGTCGGAACCGCATGCGCCGACGACCCCGTGCGCGAGACCTCGTACGCCGGAACGCCTGCGCAGAAGCCCGTACGCGAACGTGCCGCACGTCGGAACCGCATGCGCCTGCCGTGCGTCGAGCCCCGCGCACCGGCGGTGCCGTGCCGGAGACCCGAGGTGCGGCCGCCCCGCACCGTCCCGCCTGCCCGTGCTGTCCCCTGCACAGCACGGGTGTGCGGGCCGCGCCGCGCCCGCACGTCGTGGGCGCGGAGCGGCACCTCCCGGCACGGCGCGGCCGACACGGCACGGCACGGAACACGGAGCGGCGCGGAACGGTCGGCACGGAACAGCGCGGAGCCCCCGGCGCGGCGCGGCGCGCGGTCAGCCTCCGGTGCGGTGCCGGAACAAGATGCCGGACAGGACGACCGACACCGCCGTGATCCCGGCACACCAGGCGACCGCCGTCCACGGGGCGTTGTCCACCGGCTGGTCCAGGAGCAGTCCCCGCAACGCCTCGATGACGGGCGTGACCGGCTGGTGCTCGGCGAAGCCGTGCAGCCAGGACGGCATCGTCTCGATCGGCACGAAGGCGCTGCTGGGATACGGCAGGAACAGCACCAGGAAGGTGAACCCGCCCGCCGCCTCCGGGGACTTGGCGAGCAGTCCGACCGCCGCGCCCAGCCACGAGAAGGCCATCACGAAGGCGAGCAGCACACCGACCGCCGCGAGCCAGGCGCCGAGGCCCGCCTCCGGCCGGAAGCCGATCAGGAAGGCCACGCCGAGCACGAGCACGGTCGAGACGGTGTTGCGCGCCGCGCTGGCGGCGACGTGGCCGGTGAGCATCGCCGTGCCGCCGACGTCGAGGGTGCGGAAGCGGTCGATGATGCCGCCGCTCATGTCGTACGAGACGCTGACGGCCGTCGACGAGGAGCCGTAACCCGCGCACAGGACGAGGACACCGGGGACGACGTACGTCACGTAGCTGGTGCCGGTGTCGATGGCCCCGCCGAAGAAGTAGACGAAGACCAGCATCAGCATGACGGGCAGCAGCAGCGCGGTGAGCAGCGCGTCGATGTTGCGGCTGCTCAGCCGGAGCGCGCGGGCCGTCATGGCACCGGCACCGCCGAGCGGGACGCCCGCGGTGCGCCCGGCGTGCCGGGGCGGGTGGGAGCGGCCGGGACCGTGCGGAGTACGGGCGGCGGTCGCGCCCCCGGTGGCCGGATCCGAGAACGCGGCGGCCGGATCCGTGACCGCCGTGGCGGCAGCGGCCCCGCCCGGGTGCGGCGTCCCGGCCCGCACCTCGCTCGGGTGCGGGGCGGGGTGCGGGGCCGGGCTCGCGGTCGGGCTCGCGGTCGGGGTCGGGAACGGGAACGGGGCGGGGGCCGGGGCCGGGGCCTGGCTCGCGGTCCGGGACGGAGCCGGGGACGGAGCCGGAGTCCCGTCCCCGTTCCGGTTCCGGTTGGGGGCCGTGGTCGGGTCAGACATCGGCGGTCTCCTTCGCTGTGCTCCCGGTGGTTCCGGCGGTTCCGGTGGTTCCGGTGGTTCCGGCGCCCGCGGCGGCGCCGTCGATCCGACCGGCCGTGCCGATCGGGTGGGTGGTGCCGGCCGTGCCGGTGGGGTCGGTCCGGCCGGTGAGGGCCAGGAACACGTCGTCGAGCGTGGCGCTGTGCACCGAGAACCGCCGCACCGCCAGCCCCTCCGGATCGATCTCGTCGAGCAGCGCCCTGATGTGGGCGGCGCTCCCGTCCGTGGCGGCACCGGCCGTCAGCCGTGCCGGATCACTGCTGACGACCCGGTCGCCGAGGGCGCGCAGGATCGCGTCGAAGGACGCCGGGTCACCGGCCGTCAGGTCCAGCCGGTGGTCGGCGACCCGGCGCTTGAGTTCGGCGGCGGTGCCCTCGGCGACGATCCGGCCGCTGTCGATGACGGCGATGCGGTCCGCGAGCCGGTCGGCCTCCTCCAGGTACTGCGTGGTGAGGAAGACGGTCACCCCCGACCCGGCCAGCCCGGTGACGACCTCCCACATCGCTTGCCGGCTGCGCGGATCGAGCCCGGTCGTCGGCTCGTCGAGGAAGACGACCTCGGGTCCGCCCACGAGTCCGGCCGCGATGTCGAGGCGGCGGCGCATGCCTCCGGAGTACGTGGCGGTGCGGCGGCGGGCGGCACCGTCGAGGTCGAACCACTCCAGCAGTTCCCGTGCGCGGTCGCGGGCGGCTGAGCGGGTCAGCCCGCTGAGCCGGCCCATCATGCGGAGGTTCTCCTCGCCGGTCTGCTCCTCGTCGAGTGCCGCGTACTGCCCGGTCAGGCTGATGGCGCGGCGGACCTCGCGGCGTTCGGCGACGACGTCGCGGCCCGCGACGTACGCCCTGCCGCCGTCCGGGCGGAGCAGCGTCGACAGGACCCGTACGGTGGTCGTCTTCCCCGCCCCGTTCGGGCCGAGCAGCGCGAACACGCTGCCGCGCGCGACGGCGAGGTCGACACCGGCGAGCACGTTCAGTTCCCCGTAGGACTTGGTGAGGCCGTGCGCCTCGATCGCCGGCCGGTTGCTTTGCGCTGCGTTCTCGACATGCGCGGTGTGCGCGGTGTGCGCGGTGTGCGCGGTGTTCTCGGTGCGCCCCGTCCGGCCGGTGCGCCTTGCTTGTCCGATGGCTCCGGTGGCTCCGGTGGCTCCGGTGGCCCGGTGGTCGGTCATGAGCCCCCGCCCCCTTTCTGCGTATGACATACACATCTTGCGTACACCATACACAGCACTGCGTAGGACGTACACTCAATTGGGTAAGGGTTACGCAGACATAGGATGACCACCGGCCACGGAGCGCGGGGCGGGATCGGCGGAGGCGATGGACAACGACAGCGGTACCGGCCTGCCGGCGAGCCTCGAAGCGGCCTGGGGCCTGCGGGAACGGCCGGGGAGAGGGCCCAGACGGGGCCTCAGCCTGGACCGGATCGTCGCCGCCGCGGTCGAGATCGCGGAAACGGAGGGCCTCGCGGCCGTCTCCATGGGCCGCGTCGCCAAGCAGCTCGGCTCCTCCCCCATGTCCCTGTACCGCTATGTCTCCGCCAAGGACGAGCTACTCCTGCTGATGGTGGACGCCGCCACGGGCCCGCCCCCCGCGCCTCCCGGGCCGGACACCGGCTGGCGGGCCGCGATCACCGCATGGGCACGGGCCCACCGCGAGGTGCTGCTGCGCCGGCACTGGATCCTGCGCATCCCGATCAGCGGCCCGCCGATCACACCGAACACGCTCGCCTGGATGGAACAGGGACTGGCCGCGCTGCGGCACACCTGGCTGCCCCCGGGCGACAAGATGTCCGTGCTGCTGCTGGTCACCGGCTTCGTGCGGAACGAGGCCACGCTGACCACCGACATCCGGGAGGCGACGGCGGGCACCACGGCGGCCTCGGAGGTGCTGCGCTCCTACAGCACCCTGCTGCGCAAGCTCACCGACGCCCGGACCCACCCGCATCTGCACGAGGTCGTCACGGCCGGGGTCTTCGAGGACGAGGACGACGACTACCCGGACTACGACTTCCGGTTCGGCCTGGAGAGACTGCTCGACGGCGTCGAGACACTCGTACGGACCCGCGAACACCTCACGGACGCCCCACCCGCGCAGCCGGGCCCGGCCCCGGCCTGACGACGGGACCGGCCGGGCGCGGGGGACACCGCGCCGGGTCGGCCCCGTGGCGCGGGCAGCCGGATGTCAGCTCTCTTCGAAGATCCCGCCGGCCTCCGAGACGGTGAAGGAGAGATCCAGCCAGCGGCCCAGGGTCTCGAGATCGGCACAGCCGGCGACCCGCTCCCGGACCTCGGGCGGCACGGAGACGCCCCGGTTCTCCAAGACCCGCACGACCAGCCGCGCCCGCTCCTCGGCCTGGCCGACAGCCTGCCCCTCGACCTTGCCCTCGGCCTTGCCTTCCAGGAACTTCTCCTCGACGAGGGTCCCCCGGCCGGGGAAGTAGCTGCCCACAGTCATCAGGTTCCTCCAGATGTCTCGCGCCGGGGTGTTCCCCAGACCGATCTCGAGCATTTCCGAGTAGTAGACGACGGACTCGGGGTCGGCCGTCCCCAGGGCACACGCCAATGCCTCCAGTATGGCGGGAGCCTCGCGGTCGCGGCCATGTGTGATGGCGGAGAACGCCGCCAGCGCCAGATTCCCCGCAGCCTCGTCCGGATCGAGGATGACCGGCACGTTTCCGGGTCCAAGAACCAGCGGATGCACCGACAGCGCGGCCCACCCCTCCGGACCAAGCCGGAAAGGCCCGGCAGCCCAGTCGGCCGTTGCCTTGTCCTGACAGACGACGAGCAACAGCGCCGGGCATTCGTACTTGGCCTTCAGAAAGGACAGGTAGTACGCCCAACTGACGGCCTTGATCCGGTCGCGACGCCCCTGGGCCTCGATGGCCAGGAGGAAGCCGCCACTACCGTCACACGGCTCAACCCGGAGCACGCTGTCCACACGCCGCTCCAGCGGACGGATCTCGGTGGCGTCCGGGGTGAGCACTTCGATGGCCGCGGCCGCGGGGAGCGGCACGCCCAGAATTCGGAACACCGGCGACAGAAGTTCCGGCCGGTCGCCGAAGATCCGGTGCGATGCCTCATGCTGCGAAGTGACCATGATCCGACGTTATGCCTGGTCGTGGTCGTCCATCGGCCATACGCAGGACGTCCATCCGTTCGAGCGAAACCCTGGCATCAGGGTGACGCCCGGCCCCGGGGCACCGCCGCGGGACCGGACGTCGAGGCCTTGCGCCAGGGCCCTTCCCTGGCTTCGGACGGAAACACCGGTTCGGCTCGGGACTCGGTTCGGTTCGGTTGGGGATCCGATTCGGCTACCGGGCCGTCGTCCAGCCCTCCGCCGGCCCGCCCTCAGTCCGCCGTCGTGCGGCTGCGGTGGTGGACGTACGGGGTGGTCGAGCCGAGCGGGGTGAAGCCCAGCCGGCGCAGGATGGGGGTGCTCTGGTCGGACGCGTCGACCTGGAGCAGGCGGTACCCGCGTTCGGCCGCGACCCGGGCGCGAAAAGTGACCAGGGCGCGGTACAGGCCGCGTCCGCGCCACTCCGGCACGGTGCCGCCGCCCCACAGCCCGGCGAAGTCCGTACCCGGGTGAAGCTCCATGCGGGCGGCGCTCACCGGGACGTCACCGGCCAGGGCCACGACCGCGGCGACCGTGTCCGGGGCACCGGACAACTGGCTGAGCAGGCGCTGCCCGATCCGTGAGCGTTCGGTGGCGCCCACCCCGAACGCCTGCTCGTGCACCCGCACCACCAACTCCACGCCCGCCGCGTCCACCACCCGCCGCAAACGGATCTCCGGGGCGGCCGGCGCGCCCGCGACGTCACCGCCCGGCGGGCCTCCCCCGCGCGCGATCACCGCGGTCTCGGCGACCATCAGCGTCTCCGTCGGCTCGGGCCGGAAACCGGCCGCGAGGAGACGTTCGGCGAGATCGCCGGGGCGGTCGTGGGCGTAGAGCTTCCATTCGAACCCGTCGAGGCCGAGGGCGGTGAAGTCGCGGATCTGCTCCGCGACGGCCGCGTCGGCGGTGGCCGGGTCCAGCCGCGACCAGAGGACGGCGTTCCAGTCGTCGGCCGTGCCGATCTGCCGCACGATCCGGGCCGAGCGTTCGATCCGGGCCCGTGGGCTGTCGGCCCGGGCACCGCGCCGCATCTGTTCGTCGTACCGGGCGAGCAGTTCGTCCCGTACGCGCCGCTCCCCGGCGCGGGCCGCTTCCGGGTGTCGCCTCATCGGCGTGCCAGCCGGGCGACGCTGCCGGTTTCCAGGGCGACGTAGAGGGCGCCGTCGGGGCCCGCCGTGAGGCCGTGCGGTTCCGAGGACGGGGTCGGCAGGTCGTACTCCTCGACACGGCCGTCCGGGGTGACGGTGCCGACGCGGTTCGCGCCCCATTCGGTGAACCAGCAGGTCCCGTCCGTGTCGGAGACGATCGCGTGCGGGCGGCAGCCCGGATCCGGGAGCGGGAACTCCGTCACGGCGCCGTCCACCGTGATCCGGCCGATCCGGCCCGCACCGATCTCCGTGAACCAGAGCGCGCCGTCCCCGCCACGGGTGATGCCGACCGGCGCCGCCTGCTCGGTCGGGAGCGGATGGACGGTGACGTCGCCGTCGAGGGTGATCCGGCCGATCGCGTCGGCCTGGTTGAGCGTGAACCACAGCGCCCCGTCGGGACCGCTCGTGACGGCCGACGGAAACGCGCCGCTGACCGGCAGCGGGAACTCCGTGACCTCGCCGTCCGGGGTGATACGCCCGATCCGGTCGGCGTTCAGCTGCGTGAACCACAGCGCTCCGTCGGGTCCGGCCGTGATGCCGTACGGGCCCGAGTCCGGCGTCGGCAGCGGGAACGACGTCGCCTCCCCGGTGACCGTGACGCGGCCGATCCGATGGTCCCCGTAGCGGGTGAACCACAGGGCGCCGTCCGCGCCCGGGGTGATGACGGTCGGACCGCAGGACGGGGCGCCGAGGGAATGACGGTCGAGAGAACGCCCCGTCCCGCCCGGGCCGCCGGGGACGAGCCTGGCGATCTCGCCCGCGTGGACGAGCGTGCACCACAGGGCGCCGTCGGGTCCGGTCGTGACGGCGTACGGTCCCGCGTCGGCACCGGAGACCGGGATCTCCTCGATGCCGGTCTCGGTACCGGTCTCGGTACCGGTCGAGACGGCGGGGCGCGAGGACGCGGGTTCGGTTGCGCGTGCGGGGCGGGGCGCGTTGGGCATGTGGCTCCTTCGGGTGGGTGGTTCCGGCGGTGGTCTGTGGCCAGCGGCCAGTGAGCAGTGAGCAGTGAGCAGGGAAGACGGCAGGCCGCAGGCCGCAGGCCGCAGACCGCAGACCGCAGACCGCAGACCGCAGACCGCAGGCGAACGGTGCGAGCGACTCCCCGGGTACGGGGCGCCGTTCGGGCTGCACGCTGCCGCCGGTCGGGGCCTGCGACCCTGCGGGCCGGTCGCACGGAGGACAGGCGCCGTACGCAGGTCCCGTGCGGCGGCCCCCGTACGACGGACCGTGCTCCCGTGCCAGGCCCCGTGCCCGTACGAGGACCGTTCTCCCGTACGACGACCCGGGCCGGTACGGCCGACCGTCTCCTTGCGACGACCCGCGCCCGCACGACCTACCGTCTCCCGTACGACGACCCGCGCCCGTACAGCGCACCAGCCCATGCGGAAGGCACGGCCCCGTCCGCCCCGTACGAGCCGCCGGCCTCAGCCGTCACTCCCGGCAGGCGCCGGGCGCCCGTCCGGGTCCGGCTGCCCGGCCGGGGCGAGATGCCCGCCCCGCCACCGCCGCCGGAGCCTGCGGTCGTGGCTGACGACGACCAGCGCCCCGTCGAACGTGTCCAGAGCCGCCTCCAACTCCTCGACCAGGTCCGGCGAAAGGTGGTTCGTCGGCTCGTCGAGGAGCAGCACGTCGGCCGGTTCGGTGACCAGCCGGGCCAGGGCGAGGCGCTGCCGCTGACCGGTGGAGAGGCCGCGGACCGGGACGTCGAGCCGTTCGGGCGCGAACAGGCCGAGCGCCAGCAGCCGTTCGACGTGTTCCTCCAGGGTGCCGGGGCGGCCGTGGGCGAAGGCGCCGAGCAGCGTCTGGCCCGGCCGCCCGGGGCCCGGTTCCTGCGGGAGGTGACCGATGCGGCCGCGGCGGGTGACGTGCCCGGCGTCGGGCGCCAGTTCACCGGCGAGCACCCGCAGAAGGGTGCTCTTGCCGGCCCCGTTCGGCCCGGTGACCAGGATCCGTTCGCCCGCTGCGACGGTGAGGTCGGTCGGGGCGAGGCGGCCGTGGACAGCGACACCGACGGCTTCGAGCACGGGCTCATTCGGCTGCGGCGGCCGCCCGGCCGCGCCGTCGCCGCCCGGCTTCTCGGAGGCGCCGTTCCGCTTCTCGGAGGCTCCGTCGGAAGCACCGGTCCGCTTCTCGGAAGCGCCCTCGGAGGCGCCGGTCCGCCCGGCCTCCTCCACGTCCCGCAGCACCGGCCTGAACCGCAGCGGCTCGGGCGGTGGCGGCACCGGTTCGGCGAGGAGGCGCCGCAGCCGTTCCTCGGCGGCACGGACCCGCGCCGCGACCGACTGCTGCACACGGTCGCCCGCGCGTCCGTACGCCATCTTGTTGCGGTCGCGCATGGCCCGCCCCGGGGCGACCCTGCGCGCCGTGGTCCCGATGGCTTCGCGCACCTCCTCGGTCTCCGTCCGCCACCGTTCGTAGGCCTGCGCCCAGCGCCGCCGGGCCAGCGCCTTGCCCTCCAGATAGCCCGGATAGCCGTTGCCGTACCGGACGACGCGGTGCCGGTCGGCGTCGACCTCCAGCAGGCTGGTGGCGGTGCGTTCGAGGAAGACCCGGTCGTGGCTGACGGCGACCGTCGTGCCGCGCCGGGTGCGCAGATGGTTCTCGAGCCAGTCGAGGGCCTCGTCGTCGAGGTGGTTGGTGGGCTCGTCGAGCAGCAGCACCTCGGGGGCGGCGGTGAGGACGGAGGCCAGCCGCAGCCTGACCTGTTCGCCGCCGGACAGGCTGCCGACGGTACGGTCACGCGGCAGCCGGGCCAGTCCGAGGCCGGCCAGGGCGCGTTCGACGCGGGCGTCGGCGTCGTAACCGCCGCGGAGCTCGAAGACGGTCAGCAGTTCGCCGTACTCGGCGAGCGCCGACTCGTCGCCGTCGCTCATCGCGGCCTCGAGGCCGCGCAGCCGTGCCTCGACGGCGCGCAGCTCCCGCAGGGCGTGTTCGACGACGTCCTGGACCGTCAGCCGGGGTGGCAGCCGGCCTTCCTGGGAGAAGTGGCCGACGCCGCCCTCGGCGCGGACGACGATCTCACCGTCGTCGGGCTGCTCGCGGCGGGCGAGCAGCCGCAGCAGGGTGCTCTTCCCGGAACCGTTCTCCCCGACGATGCCGGTGCGCTCGCCCGCGGCGAGCGTGCAGTTGACGGAGTCAAGGACGAGACGGCCCCGGTAGGCCTTGGTGACGGCGCGTGCCGTGATCTGCGTGGACATACGGGAACTCCGAAGCGTGGGATGGCGGGACTGCGGCCGCCCGGGGCCGCGTGGCCGGAGGAACGCTTCGGAAGAACACCGATGACTCCACTCGTCGACGACAGGTCGCCGGAACGCTGACACGTACGAGCGCGCGGGAGCAACCGATTTTCGGCAACCGGGTGACCGGCGCCCGGCCCTCCGGTCCCCGGCCCTCCGGCCCTCCGGTCCCCGGCGGATCCCGGTCGGAAGGGCACCGGCACCCCGGCACCGGCACCCCCGCGCCGGGGCCCCGCGGTGCCCCGGTACGCGCCGCGCCCCGGGCACCCCGGGCGCCGCGGCCGTCCCGGCGTCTCAGCCGTGCAGCAGGGCGAGTTGCTGCCGTACGGCGGCGGTCGTCCGGCGCTCGTCGTCGGTGGCCAGGAGGTCGAGCAGCGCACCGCGGAGCACCGCCAGCGCCAGCGTGCGGCGGGTGGCGCCGTCCTCGCCGTCCCTCTCCGGCGGCGGCTGGCAGTCGGCCAGCGCCCCGAGCCAGTCGTCCACCGTCGCGCGGGCGAAGCCGGCCCACGCGCCGCCGGGCTCGACGAGGGAACGGGCGTACGCCTCCGCCCACAGCCGCAGCAGCGGGCGGTGTTCCTCGACGGCGAGCCACGCCCAGATCCGCTCGACGGCCGGGGCCAGGCCGACGGGCGCTCCCCGGCCCGCTCGCCGGAGGCCGTCCAGGATCGCCAGCTCGTCGGTACGGGCACGCGCCAGCAGCGCCCGCACCAGGCCGTCCTTGTTGCCGAACAGGAACATCAGCACGCGAGGGCTGGAGCCGATGGCCGCGGCGAGCGGGCGCAGCGACAGGTCGGCCAGGCCGTGGGCGAGCGCGTACCGGTAGGCCGCCTCCAGCAGCTCCGTCCGGCGCGCCGACGCGGTTGTCGCTTCCCCAGGCATGGGGCTAGCCTAGCGTTACTGAAACAGTCGTGTCAGTCGCCGGGCGGGACGGACTCCCGGCCGAGGGGGCGAGCGGCCCGGCACGCACCGGGCGTACACGACCGGGGCCGGCCGCGGCGGTCTTCCGGCGCGCACCCGGTCCCGGCGAGGAGTCGGGGAGATCTCATGTCGCAGCAGGATCACCGGCCGCACACCGCCGTGCGCCGCGCCGACCGCCCCGGCGACCTGGGCTGGGTGGTCATGGCCCACGGCGAGGTCTACGACCGGCAGTACGGCTGGAACACCGAATTCGAGACCCTGGTGGCCGAGATCGTCGCCGACTACGCCACTCGGCACGACCCGGCGGCGGAGGCGGCCTGGATCGCCGAGGCCGACGGCAGCCGCGCGGGCTGCGTCTTCCTCGTCGCCGGCGACGAACCGGGGGTGGCCAAGCTGCGCATCCTGCTCGTCACCCCGGACGCCAGGGGTCTCGGCCTCGGCACCCGGCTGGTCGGGGAATGCCTGGCCTTCGCCCGCGAGGCCGGCTACCGGCGGGTGACGCTGTGGACCAACGACGTACTGGTGTCCGCGCGCCGCATCTACCAGGGCTTCGGCTTCACCCTCACCGACGAGGAGTCCCACCGCAGCTTCGGGCACGACCTCGTCGGCCAGAACTGGACCCTCGACCTGTACGGCGACCCGCCCGGAGAGCGCCGGGACCGGGACGACCGCCCGTGATCACTCCCGGCCGCCCCCGCTCCCGCTGCCGTGCGCGTACGGCCCCGCAGCCGCAGCCGCAGTCGCAGTCGCAGTCGCAACCCCACTGATGCGCGCCCGCCCGCGCCCGTAGCACGTCCGCAGCCGCACGCCCCCGCAGTCGCAGCCGCAGCCGTACGCACACGCGATCGTCACCACAGCGACGCGCGGTCGTCCTGCCCCCGGCGTCCCGGCCGACCCCGCCGACGCGGATTCCGGTCCGCCTGTCAGAGAAACGGCCCGCCTGTCACAGAACGGCCCCCGCCGGTGTCTCCATGCCGAGAGCAGTACGACGAGGAGGAGACATGACCGACGACACCCGGGTGCCCAAGGCCGAGATCACCGGCCTCTACGGCGCCGTACTGAAGAAGGCCACCAAGAAGATGCTCGGCGAAGTTCCCGAGCCCCTCGGGGTGATGTGGCACAACCGTCCGGTGCTTCGGGCGAGCATGACCCTCGGCCGGAAGGCCAACAAGTGGAACAAGTGCGACCGGAATCTGAAGTCCTACGCCCACATGGCCGTGGCGTCCCTGGTCGGCTGCGCGTTCTGCCTCGACCTGGGGTACTTCCAGACGCGCAACGAGGGGCTCGACGAGGCCAAGGCGCGGGAGGTCCCGCGCTGGCGGGAGTCGGACGTGTTCACGCCGCTGGAGCGCGACGTGCTGGAGTACGCCGAGGCGATGTCGCAGACACCGCCGACCGTCACCGACGAGCTTTCCGCACGGCTGCTGAAACAGCTCGGGGCGCCCGCGATGATCGAGCTCACCTCGTGGATCGCGATGGCGAACCAGGCGACGCGCACGAACGCCGCCCTCGGCATCGAGGCACAGGGGTTCGCGGCGGCGTGCGGCCTGCCGCCGCTGGCGCAGCGGAGCGGGGCGACGTCCCGGGCATGACCGGCGATCCCCTCCAACCGGCCGGGAACGTGCCGTTCGCCGACCGTGCCGGAGGCCGGGGCCGGATTCACGGCCCGCGTCAACCGGCCGCGGCGGGCGGGCGTCAGCCCTTGACGGCCTCCGCGATCCGCAGGGCGGCCTCGGCGGGTGTGAGGTGCGTGGTGTCGACGACCTCGGCCTCGCCGTGCAGCCAGGTGCGGGCCGCCTCGGCGTAGGGCTCGAGGTACTGGAGCCGGAACGGGGAGTCCGGGCCGAGAACGGTGTCGCCCGCGATCCGCGCGCGGAGGGTGTCCTGATCGGCGTGGAGTACGAAATGCCGTACGGGAATGCCGTGCCGACCGAGGCCCTCGCTGATTTCCCGCCAGTACCGCTCGACCAGGACGGTCATGGGCACCACCAGAACGCCGCCGGTGTAGTCGAGCACGCGGCGGGCGGTCTCGACCACGAGCGGCCGCCACGGCGGCCAGTGTTGGAAGTTGTCCGTCGCGGGCAGCCCCGGCTTGATGTCCATGAGCGTCTCGCCGACCTTCTCGGCGTCGAACACCCGTGAGTCGGGGATCAGCTGCTGCACGAGCGCACTGGTCGTCGTCTTGCCCGCGCCGTGGGTGCCGTTGAGCCATACGATCACGGGCCAACGCTAGCGCCACGCGGGCCGCGGCGACGGACGCAGCGGAAAACCGGTACGGCTGCGGCGTTCCGCGGGGCGGAGCGGGCCGCGGGGGCCAGGTGGCGGACGGCCGGCCGTGTGGGGCCGTCGGGCGTCCGGCGCCGGGGGCGGCGCTCGCCCCGGAGAGGGGCGCGGACGCGTCCGACGCCCGCCCGGAGTGTGATGGAGCACTTTTGCAAGCGTGTTGCTTGCAAAAGTTAGCAAGGGTGCGGCAGCATGCAGGCATGGCTTCACTCAAGGTCGGCAATCTCGGCGAGTTCCTGCGGGAGCAGCGGCGCAGCGCGCAGCTGTCACTGCGGCAGCTCGCCGATGCCGCCGGGGTGTCGAATCCGTATCTCAGCCAGATCGAGCGCGGCCTGCGGAAGCCCAGCGCGGACATCCTCCAGCAGCTCGCGAAGGCGCTGCGGATCTCCGCCGAGACGCTGTACGTGCAGGCCGGGATCCTCGACGAGAAGGACCGGGACGAGCTCGAGGTCAAGAGCGCGATCCTGACCGATCCGACGATCAGCGAGCGCCAGAAGCAGGTGCTGCTGCAGATCTACGAGTCCTTCCGCAAGGAGAACGCCCTCGCGGCCCAGGAGGCCGGCGAGGCCGCCAAAGCCGACCCGGCCAACGCGGCCGATGCGGCTGACCCGGCCAATGCGGCCAACGCGGCCGATGCGGCCGGGGACCACGGAACAAGCGACACCCTCGCCGGGACTGACCCGTCGGCCGATACGTCGGCGGACGACGGCAGCGGCGAAGCCAAGCCGTCCAGCTAAACGATCCGGGAGGACCGTCGTCATGGCCACCACCGACGAACTGCGCAAGACCCTGACCGACCCGACCCCCCTCTACGCGGCCGTCGGCACCGCCGACCTCGCGGCCGAGAAGCTGCGGGAGGTGCCCGCTCTGATCGAGAAGCTGCGCGCGGAGGCTCCGGAGCGGTTCGAGGCCGTCCGTGCGACCGACCCGAAGGCCGTGCAGGAACGGGTGGCGCAGCAGGCCCGGGAGGCGCAGAGCACCGTTCAGACCAAGCTGACCGAGGTTCTGGGCACCCTGGACACCGACATCAAGAAGCTGCGCGAGACCGCGCAGACGCTGGCGCTGCAGGGCGTCGGCCGCGCCGCCGAGTACGCGGTGCGCGCCCGGGAGACGTACGACGAGCTGGCCGAGCGCGGCCGGGGCACCGTACAGACCTGGCGCGGCGAGGTCGCCGACGAGGTGCAGGAGATCGCCGTCGCCGTCGAGCCCGGGACGAAGCCGGAGCCGGCGCCCGAGGTGAAGGCCGCCGCCGAGGCCGTCGCCCCGAAGGCCGCCGAGCAGCCGGCCGCGAAGCCGGCCGCCGCCAAGCCCGCCGCGGCGAAGAAGCCCGCGGCCCGCAAGGCCCCGGCGAAGAAGCAGGCGCCGAAGTCCGCGGAGTGATCCCGCGGCCGGTGCGGGGCCGGTGACCTCGCGGCGGCAGGCCTCGCGACCGGAGCAGTGGCTCCGCGGGCGGCCGCACGGGCGGTGGGACGCGGCCCGTGGGCGCGCCCACGGTCCGCTGATCACCGTCCGTTGATCACCGTCCGTTGATCACCGGCAGCACAACGGGCCGGGCACATCTGGAGTGCCCGGCCCGTTGTACGGGTACGGTGGCGGGCGCGGCGTGACGGCCACGAGCGGTGACAGGGCATCGCGGCAGGACGCAGGGAACCGACGATTCAGGTGGTGGACGGCGTGTTGGTACAGGGCTTCTACTCGGTGCTGGGGATCATTTCCCTCGCCCTCGGCGCGTTCAGCCTGTTCGCGTTCATCGACTCGGCGATCCGCAGCGAGGACGCCTACCGGGCGGCGAACAAGCAGACCAAGCCGTTCTGGCTGATCATCCTGGGGCTCGCGGTCCTGGTGAACTTCCTCTTCGGCATCATGTCGATCCTGCCGATCATCGGCCTGATCGCCACCATCGTGTACGTCGTCGACGTACGGCCCGCGGTCAAGCAGATCTCCGGTGGCGGTCGCGGCGGCGGACGCCGGGGCAGCAGCTCGGACGGCCCGTACGGCCCGTACAACGGCGGCCGCTGAACCGCCGGCCCGCCCGGCCCGTCCCTCCGGCCCGCCCGGCCCGTCCCTCCGGCCCGCCCCTCCGACCTGTCCGCCCGGCCCGTCCGGCCGGCTCGCAGCCGCGCGGGCAGAGGCAGCCCGACCGGTGCGGCCGCACGACCGGAGACCGCCGGTCCGCCGGCAGCCGCCCGCCCGGAGACCGCCCGGCCGGGCCGGAGCCACGCCCCCGAGGCGCTCCCGTCGCGGGCCGTCCGGCAGGCCCGCAAGCCGCCCGGCCACCCCGGGCCGCGGGCATCCCCCGCTCCGCTCCCGGCCGTCCCGTCCGTCCGTCCCGTCCGTCCGCCCCGGCAGGACGCCCCGCCCAGCAGCCCTCCGCCCGTAGTCGATCCCGCCCAGCAGCCCCCGCCCGCAGTCGGCCCGCCCGGCGGGCGCTCGCCGGCAGACCACCCGCCCGGCAGGGCGCTCAGCGCCGCCCGCGGTCCAGCAGCAGGACGGCGACGTCGTCCGTCAGCTCGCCGCCGTTCAGCGCCCGCACCTCGGCGATCGCCGCGTCCAGCAGCTCCTCGCCGCGCAGCCCCTGCTCCCGCAGCCGGGCGATCATCTCCACCATGCCGTCCTGGCCGAGCCGCTGCGTGCCTCCGCCGACATGGCCCTCGATGAGCCCGTCGGTGTACATCATCAGGCTCCAGGCACCGCCCAGCTCCACCTGTCGGCGCGGCCAGCGGGCGTTCGGCAGCACCCCCAGCGCCGGGCCGCAGTCCTCGAAGGGCAGCAGCCGCGGCAGCTGCGCCTCGCGCACCACCAGCGGCGCCGGGTGCCCCGCGAGGCACAGGCCCGCGCGGCGCCCGTCGGGGGCGATGTCGACGGTGCACAGCGTCGCGAAGATCTCGTCGTTCGGCCGCTCGTTCTCCAGCACCTTCTGCAGCGTGCACAGCAGCTGGTCGCCGCAGAGCCCCGCGAAGGTCAGCGAGCGCCAGGCGATGCGGAGCAGCACACCGAGCGCCGCCTCGTCCGGGCCGTGCCCGCAGACGTCGCCGATCATGACGTGCACGGTGCCGTCGGGCGTGCGCACCGTGTCGTAGAAGTCGCCGCCGAGCAGCGCACGGCTGCGGCCGGGGCGGTAGCGGGCGGCGAAGCGCAGCGGGGAGCCCTCCAGCAGCGGCTTCGGCAGCAGGCCGCGTTCGAGCCGGGAGTTCTCCTGGCCGCGCAGCCGTGACTCGGTGAGCTGGCGCTGCGCGACGTCGGCGCGCTTGCGTTCGACGGCGTAGCGGATGGCGCGACCCAGTGCGCGGCCATCCAGCTCCTCGCGGAAGAGATAGTCCTGTGCGCCGACGCGCACGGCCTCCGCGCCGCGCTCGGCGTCCGACTCGGCCGTCAGGACGAGTACGGCGTGGCTGGGCGCGAGCCGCAGCACCCGCCGCAGCGTCTCCAGCTCCGCCCCCGCCTGCCGGCCTCCCGGTCCGCCCAGCGCCAGGTCGAGCAGGATGCAGTCGACGTCGGCGCTCAGCAGCCGTTCCGCCTCGGTGAGATTGCGGGCGGTGCGGATCCGTACGGGCTCTCCGACGGCGTCGAGCTGGGCGGGGACCGGGACGACACCGCTCGGTTCGTCCTCGATCACGAGAAGCGTCAGCGTGCCGTTCCCGGTCGGTGCCGGGCCCGGCAGGTCCGGTGCCGCGGCCGGTCCGGGCGTCTCCGACGCGGGGGCCCCGTGCGGCCACGGCCCGTGGTCCGGCACGGTCACGGCGCCGGCCGGGTACTCCGCCGTGGAGTACGGCAGCGGTCCGGCCGGACCGCCTTCCGCAGCCAGGGTCTCCCCCTGACGCTGCGCGGGTACGGGCATTGCTCGGTTCCTTCCCTCCCCCCGAGGGCAAGGCGCCGCCGATCAGCAGGCGCCGAGGCCCGGTACACGCCGAAATGGTCGGATCGCGGGCTGTGCCCGGGCGCATGTCAGGCGATGACGATAGCGGCACGGCCCGGTGGAAAGGAATGCCAACGGGCCGACGGTCGCTGTCATATGCCGCGGGATGCGGACGGTTTGCCCCGACATGAGTTGATCTCTCCGTTGACGCCCGATGACGAACGTCACTACGGAACCAACACTTCCGGCAGCCGGGAGAGTTGGGACCGCCCAGCCCCCGG